>JALSHB010000167.1 GCA_026982475.1 Chromatiales bacterium | reverse complement strand
ACTACTCATCCCTCAGATGGTGGAATAGTTGCCATACGTCATTCCCGCATGCTGCGAGAGGGAGTTCAGTGGTTTTAACGACATGGATTCCGGCTGAAAACGTGCAGGAATGACGGGTATCCAAGGGCGTGAGTAGATACGAAAGGGTTTCCTTTGCGTCCTCTGCGTCTTGGCGTTCTTTGCGTTGATTCTCGTGGTCGATTCCACATCCCGTGTCGCCCGCTGTTTGCGCACGAATTTATGCAACGATTGGGTAAAGGTGCCCTGAAATCTCAGCGGCAGTAGGTCTGCTTCTTTTTCTCGTAGTTCGCCAGCGTTCTCTCAAAGATGGTGCACGACGGACCCTCGCAGCCTATGAGCTTGTTCTGGTAGTCGCTGACAAAGGTCGTAAACATTCCGCACAGCTCCGCATTCTTGTCGATGCTGGCTTCTGTCTCTGTCTCGGCGGGCTTGGGCGCCGGCTGCTTCCTGGCTGTTTTTTGCTCTGCCGCGGGTTTCTTTTTGGCGGGCTTGCTCACTGGCGTCTGGCCGACCTTTTTGTCGGCTTTCGTCGCCGCCTTGACCGCTGTTTCTTGTTTCTTTTTCGGCGCCGCCTTTTGTGTGGCCCTGGCGGGTTGGGACGCCGGCGGTGCGCTGGCCTTCGGCGGGGGCGTTGGCGCGGGCCTGGCCTTTGGGGGCGGTGTCGAGGGGAGGGCGGGCAGCTTGCGCACCGCGGGCTTGGGGGGCTCCGCACGGGGCGCCTTGACGCTATCGACAGACACGGCCTTGCCTGCCGGTCTCGCCGGCTGGGGATTCCGGGCCGGCGAGGAGGGTCTCTCCGTCTGACGGACCCCGGGCGCCGGGGCAGGCGCGGTAGCCGGCTGCGCCTCGCGTGGCAGCATCTTTATGTCAGCGGGCTTGCCTGATTGTTTCGCGGGTGGCTTTGGCTGGCTCTTTTCGGCGGCCACTGAGGGTGCCGGTGGAGGCTTGCTGCCAAAACGCACATTGCCGTTTTCATCCACCCATCGATAGGCGGCTGCATGTGAGGCCAGGGGGATGGTCAACAATAAAAGGGCGAGCAGTAATTTCATGTTTGCGTCCATATCTGCTTAGGCTCCTAGCATTCCATCAAGGTGGCTGCGATGAATCCGGTTAGCAGAATCCACAGCCGCGTTGCCGGTATTTTGCCTTGACGTGGCCCTGATCGGCAGCGGCCTTGTACCATTTTTGGGCAAGCTTCTTGCTCTTCCTGACCCCTCTCCCCTTGGCGTAGAGTTCCCCAAGCTGATACTGGGCCTCGGCGTGTCCCTGCTTGGCGGCCAGCTCATACCACTTGGCCGCTTCTTTGTAGCTGCGGGAAATGCCTTCCTTGTTGCCCTTGCGGTAGGCCTCGCCGAGCTGAAACTGCTCCTCTGCATCATCCTGCTCCACCGTCAGGGAGGCGGCCTCGCTGACGGCGGTTTTTTCCTCGGCGGGTGTCGTGATGGCGCTGGCGGCGGCCGATGTCGCCTTATCCAATTCGGTCAGGGCCTGGCTGGCCTCCGTGTAGCCATGTTCCGCGGCCATCTCCATCCATTCGGTGGCCGTCAGCAGGTCTTTTTCGACCATGTTGCCGGTCAGGTACAGGGTGCCCAGCCTGTATTGCGCCGTGGGATAGCCCTGCTCGGCTGCGCTGGTCAGATACTCGATGGCGGCATTCGCGTCGATATCGACACCTTCACCGGTTCGATACAGTTCTCCCAGCTGATATTGGGCCGGCGCATAATTCTGCTCGGCCGCCCGTTCCAGCCACATGATCGCCGAGCGGCTGTCCTGGTTGACGCCCTTGCCTTGCAGGTAGCGTAACCCCAACTGGTATTGGGCCTTGGCAGACTGCTCGGCTTCGGCTGCCTGGCGGAGAGTCTTCAAGTCATCACCGGCAAACACTGCTTGCACGGTGAATAGAGACAACAAGAGGGGAAATAAGACGCTGACGAGAGTCCGCATGATGGCGGATTGACACATATCAGAGTTACCTTTTGGCTGGTTTAAAGGTGAAGGCCCACTAAATTTCTGAGCAGAGGCGCAAGTCTTGTAGCGGCAGATGGAGGGCGATCTTGAGGCCATAACAGGTGGGTGCTCGATTCCCTTGAGAGCAAAAAAGATAGTTTGGCCAATTGTGCAATATATGTTTTCATAATGCACATATTAATTTTCATGATAAGTTGACGAAGAGGACTCGCCATATTTACAGGCAGGAGCACGTCAAGTTATCGGATACTGTGTCGATGCAAGGTAAAGATTTCCCGTGACTTGTCGATGTCAGTGATTGTGTGCGAACAAATTTCGAGCTCGGTAATATCAGGAGGAGTAGCTGCATGAATAAGCTAGGGCGATTTTGCATGGCCACCCTGTGTGTGGCCGTACCATTTACAGCAAGCGCGGGGGAGATCGGTGATATCCAGTGGCATGGTTTTCTGACCGGGGCCTATATGGCAACCTCCGGGGCGGGCGAGGATGTTCACTATTCGGGCGACATTTCTGACAAAGGCACCACCAAGGACAGCCGCCTGGGCTTGACCGTAACAACCCAGGTCGATGAAAAATGGCGCTTCGCGGCGCAGATGAAGGCCAAGGGCGTCGAAGATTACAGCATGGAGATGGACTGGGCCTATGCTACCTATGACTACTCCGATGGCTTTGCCGTCAATGTGGGTGAAATCAAGTACCCGGTCGGGCTGTATAACGAATATATCGAAGTGGGTTATACCTACCCCTGGATACGCGCACCGGAGACTTTCTACAATCAGAACGTTTTCGGTCCGAACATAACACGTATCTCTTATAGCGGTCTCGGCCTGGAGTTCAGTTCGATCGGTGACGAGTCCGAGACCGAATTGAATATTTTTGGCGGCTTGCTGGACGTAGGGGACGGTCACGTCAATCAGCTGATCGGTGCCAAGCTGGGCTTCACTTGGGCGGACATGCTCCGCCTTCAGTTAAGCGCCGTGACAGGCCTCATGGAACTCGATAGTGACAGCCCCCGTCTAAGCATGATGGATGGTGAGCGGCATACCTCGTATACCCTGGGTATTGGTTTGGACATGGAAAGTTTCGTGTTCAGCACCGAGATCAGTTCGGCCACCATGGGTGTTGATGAAATGGATTCCACATCCGGTTATGCCATGATGGGTTACCGCTTTGGGGATTTCATGCCGCACGTGACCTATGGCCACTGGGATGTGAAAGGTGGCTGGGGGCAGAAGGATATTACCATTGGTCTGCGCACGGAGTTGACCTCGAATACCGCCCTGAAGATCGACGCCAAGCAGGTGACGCCAGGAGATAAGTATAATAATAATGATCCCAGCGCCGGTTACGGTCTGTTCAACACCAAGCCGGAAGAGGACAAAGTTCTTATCTACGGTGTCGCCCTGGAGCTGGTCTTTTAGGAGTCTGAAGCATGAAAACTACTGTGAGTACCTTGATGCTGATGGCGATACTGGCCTTTTCCGCCGTCTCTGCCCATGCCGAGGAGGTCGTGTTGATCGTCAACCCGGCCAACCCTCTGACCGAGATGACCCTGAAGGAGGTGAAGAATATCTATCTGGGCAAGAGCAAATTCTTTCCCGGCGGGGGCAAGGTCATTCCCGCGGATCAGCCGGAAAAAACGCTGGTGAGAAAGATCTTCTATGAAGTGATGATCGACAAGAGTCCATCCAAGCTCAAGGCCTACTGGTCGAAGCGGATCTTTACCGGCAAGGGGACGCCGCCGAGGGTCGTCAAGGGTGATGAGGCGATGCGGGCGTGGGTGGCGGAACAGCCCATGGCGCTGGGCTATGTGCTCCGTAAATCGGTGGATGACTCGGTCAAGGTGCTGAATCTCAAGTAGGCGTCAGGCAGTTCATCCAGGTACCGCAAAGCCCTGAGTTACTCAGGGCTTTGTCGTTTTCGGGCGTGCGTTTTTGCGGGGTGCTGGCGGGTTCACACTGCCTCGGCCCTGACCAGCAGCCGTTGCGCCTCGTCGAGGATTTTCTTGCGCCTGAAGAACAGCTGCCAGCGACTGCCCTGGCACTGGCGCCAGAGCACCGCGGCGCGGATCGCCGCCAGCAGCAGGGCGCGGATGCGGTCGGCGGTGGAGGGGTTGGCGAGGTGGGTGTGCTCGCCGTTGACCATGATCTTCGGCAGCAGGGTGCTGATGGTCTGACTGTATGTGTGCGCCAGGCTGGCGATGACATTCTCATGGGTCACGGAAAAGTGCTCGGCCTGGTTGCGGGCGCGTTCGATGCCGTCGAATACGGCCTTGAGCATGTCGGGGTTCTTGCTCAGTTTGCGTTCCAGCACCATGATGCCGATGGCGTATTTGGTGGCGTCCAGCTGGCGGTTTTTCTGTGTCCGGGCGGATTCGTCATCGCTGCCGCCGAGCTGTTCGATCAGCGCCTGCAGGCCGCTGCGCAGGCGGGTGATGTCGCCGAAGGTGTCGACCGCCGAGTCGATATCGGTCAGGAACAGGCTGTTGATGCAGGTCTCGAAGTCGTCGCCATCGGCCTTGCCGGTGTAGGCCAGTTGATGAACCAGCTGGGTGGCCTGAAAAATTCCCGCCAGGGCGATGGTGCGGTCGGTGTCGGTGTACTTCATGTTATGGGTGTGTGTCCCGATGTTGGTTGGTGGAACATGTTCATTCGATGACGCCCCCGCCCAGGCACTCGTCGCCCAGATAGAACACCACCGACTGGCCCGGGGTGATGGCGCGCTGCGGCTGTTCGAAGCGGACCCGGCAGCGGTCGCCGTCCAGTTCGCTGATGGTGCAGGCCTGGTCCGCCTGCCGGTAGCGGGTCTTGGCCATGCAGCGGAAGGGCAGTGATGCGGGCCGCTGGGCGATCCAGTTCAGCTGGCTGGCGGTGAGTTCGGTGCGGTACAGCAGCGGGTGGTCGTGGCCTTGGGCGACGATGAGCGTATTGCTGTCGAGTTCCTTGCCCACCACATACCAGGGGGCGCCGTTGCCACCCGGGTTGCCGCCGATGCCCAGGCCCTGGCGCTGGCCCAGGGTGTAATACATCAGCCCCTCGTGCCGGCCCATCGACTTGCCTTCCGGGGTGCGCATCTCGCCGGGCTGGGCGGGCAGGAAGCGGCCGAGAAATTCCCTGAACTTGCGCTCGCCAATGAAGCAGATGCCGGTGCTGTCTTTTTTCGCGGCATTGCCGAAGCCCTGCTGTTGGGCGATGCGGCGTACCTCGGGCTTGGTCAGCTCGCCGAGAGGAAACAGCGCCCGCCGCAGCTGGTGCTGGCCCAGGGCGTGCAGGAAATAGGTCTGATCCTTGTTGCCGTCTCGGGCCTTCAGCAGGCGATAGTAGCCATCGCGATATTCCACCCGCGCGTAGTGGCCGGTGGCGATGTGATCGGCGCCGAGGATCAGGGCGTGTTCGAGAAAGGTCTTGAACTTGATTTCCCGGTTGCACAGCACGTCCGGGTTGGGGGTGCGGCCGGCGCGGTATTCACTGAGAAAGGACTCGAACACGTTGTCCCAGTATTCGCTGGAAAAGTTGCGCGTGTGCAGCGTGATGCCCAGCTGGTCGCAGACGCCGCTGGCGTCTTCGAGGTCCACCGCGGCCGAGCAGTAGCCTTCCGCGTCGTCCTCGTCCCAGTTCTTCATGAACATGCCCTGCACCTCGTGGCCTTGCTCGCGCAGCAGGTAGGTCGCCACGGCGGAGTCCACGCCGCCGGAGACGCCGACCAGAATGTTGCACAGGGGCGCGGGGGATGCCGTGGTGTCGTTTGCCGCTTCTGCCATGGCTAACACGCGCCCTCAGTCGCGCGGCGGCCGCCGCTTTTTGGCGCTCCGCGGCGCGGCGGGACCTGCCTGCTTGCGGGATGTGTGACGGGCGCGGCGCTGCCGGCTCTGGGTTGCCTTTCCATGGGCCGGCATTTTACGCCATTCATCGGGTATTTGCGCCTCCCGCCACTGGCCGGGCGCCAGACCCTCCAGTGACCAGGGGCCGATGCGCACGCGCAGCAGGCGCAGGGTGGGGTGTCCCACCGCCGCGGTCAAGCGCCGCACCTGGCGGTTGCGGCCCTCGTGAAGGGTCAGTTCGATCCAGCGGGTGGGGATGCTGGCGCGGTAGCGCACCGGTGGCGTGCGTGGCCAGATCTCGGGCTCGTCGATCAAGCGGGCCTGTGCCGGCGCGGTGATGCCGTCCTTGAGCGCCACGCCCCGGCGCAGCTGCGCCAGCGCCCGCGGTTCCGGCTCTCCCTCCACCTGCACCCAGTAGGTCTTGGCCAGCTTGTGGCGGGGGTGGCTGATGCGGTGCTGCAGGCCGCCGTCATCGGTGAGGATCACCAGGCCCTCGCTGTCACGGTCCAGGCGCCCGGCCGGGTAGACCCCGGGGACGTCGACCAGGTCGGCGAGGGTGCGGCGGTTGTCCGCATCGGTGAACTGGCAGAGGACATCAAAGGGCTTGTTGAGCAGCAGAATCATTGACATTGGTGGATATTTGGCAAAAAGTGGAGCGATTCCATGGGAATTCCCGAGTTCACTGGGCTTGCAAACCGGGGGGAGACCATATACGGGTTAATAGTACCCGGCCGAGCGATTCGCCGGGTCGAAAACCTGTTCCAGGTGCACCCCTGGCCGATAAGTGTGGTGAGGCAACACATGAATCCATAGGTTCAGGGCAACAAACAACGCTAATGGTTTCCCGGTAAGATGGCCAAGAGTATACGCGCACGCTTTTTGCTGACGGCGGCCCTGGTGGTGGCGCTGTCATTGCCTGCGGCGCTGTATACCCAGTACCGCGTCCGCCTGTTGACCCAGGAAAGCTTTCAGCTGATTCAGGAGGACCAGGATCTGGGCTGGGCCTTGGATTCCCTGACGGATTCTCTGCAGGTGACGGAAAGCGCCATTTACCAGTATCCCCTGTTGCTGGACGCCAGATCCTATCGCAATATCCTGATTCGCCTGGCGGAGGCCAAACTGGAGGCGCGCCAGCTGTCTGAACACTATGCCCTGCGCCGTCATCCCTTCCTGCGCGACTTTGCCGACAACCTGGTCTTTGCCATGCAGCGGCTGGATGAGGAAACCCAGAAGCTGCTGACGGTGATGTCCGACGTGGAAACCCGTTTCCCGGCCGCGGCCATTCTGCTCAATGACTTGCAACCGGGAAACGTGGCCTTTCTCGAGGCCGTGGATCTGGCCATCGCCGAAGCGGCGGGGATCACGGAGCAACCCGATCAGCCGATCATTCTCCAGGTGCTGAACGAGCTGCGTTACGCCTGGGCGCAACAGATCAGTTCGGTGCGGGTGTTCGTTGCCAACCGCTCCGGGGTGTTCGGCGATCCGGTCGCCAGCATGGCGAACAATCTGAACGACCGCGAAATCTATATCGACCGGGTGGATGAGTTGCTGGTCGAGCTCGAGGCCTACCGTGAGCTGGGCAAGCTGGAGTTTCAGCAGCGCGAGTCCCTGGAGAAGATGCAGGAAATCCGTCTGCAGTACGAGTCCGACTTCCGGCGCGCGGTGGACGTCTATACCTCGAACAACTGGCGCGCCGACCTGCCCATCTTGCGCAACGAGATTCGTCCCATACTCGACCAGGCCTGGGGCATTCTGGATCTCATGAAACGCGAAATGGACATCCTGTCCGAAAAGAACCTCATCCGCACGCTGGACACGGCCGATACCCTGTCCACGGTCATCTGGGTGTTCACCGCCTTCATCGCCACCATCCTGCTGCTCGCCTATCTGATGTTCGAACGGGTCATCCGCCGTCCCATCCTCGACGTGACGCGGGCCCTGGAGGCCCATGGCAAGGGGGAGGATTACCTGCCTGCGCTGGTCCCCCGCACCCATGAGACGGCGGTGTTGGTGAAGGCCTTCCTGCGCATGCAGGACCAGGTTCAGTCACGCCAGACACGCCTGGAGTCGATCCTCGACAATACCGCCGAGGGCATCATCACACTGGATGAGCAGGGCATCATCGAAACCTTCAGCCGCGCCGCACAGCAGCTTTTCGGCTATCGCGCCGCGGAGGCCATCGGCCGCCCGGCCATGGTCATCGTGCCCCTGTCGCCGGGTGGGGTTTTCCCCGGTTTTCTCGAGCTGTGCAAATCGCCCTCGATGAGCATTTCCGGCCACGAAACGACGGTCACGGCCCTGCGCCGGGATGGCTCCAGCTTTCCCATGTCGGTCAAGGTCAACAAACTGGAAACGGAGGGCCGGACGCTCTACATCGCCCTGGTCGACGACATCGGCGAGCGCATGGTGATGATGGAAAATCTGCGCAAGATGGCCGAGCACGACTCCCTCACCGGCCTCTACAACCGCCAGTATTTCCTCAACGAACTGGAGCGCGTGGTGGAGAATGCGCGGCGCACCACCCAGCGCAGCTTTGCCCTGCTGTATATCGACCTGGACAACTTCAAGTTCGTCAATGACACCCTCGGCCACATGGCCGGCGACCAGGTGCTGGTGGAGGTGACGGAGATGCTCAGCCAGCGCAACCGCAAGAGCGATCTGCTCGCCCGCCTGGGTGGCGACGAGTTCGCCCTGCTCATCTACGACACCAACGAAACGGATGCGCTGCAGGCCGCCGAGGCCCATCGCCGCCTGCTGGCCGACTACGTCTTCAAGTACGAGGGCAAGGCGATCCAGATCGGCTGTTCCATCGGCGTCAGCCTGTTCGGCCAGTCCGTGGAGAGCAAGGAAGACCTGCTCATGCAGGCCGATATCGCCTGCCACATCGCCAAGCGCTCCGGGCGCAACTGCGTGCACCTGTACGAGGCCGACGACCAGCAGGATCTGGCCGCCATGTCCGAGGACATGGGCTGGGCGCGGCGCATCAAGGAGGCCATCAGCCGAGACCAGTTCAGCCTCGTCAGCCAGCCCATCATGGATTTGCAGACGGGCAAGAAGAATCGCCACGAAGTGCTGCTGCGCATGCGCAACGAAGACGGCCACGTCATCCAGCCCGCTGGCTTCATTTCCGCCGCCGAGCGCTTCGGCCTGATGCGCGCCATCGACCGCTGGGTGATCGACCATGCCATCGAGGCCCTGGGCCAACTGCTGAAAAAACAGCCCGAACTGCATTTCTCCATCAACCTGTCGGCCGAATCCATCGGCGAGGTCAGCATGCTGGAGGTCATCACCAATGCCCTGCAAAGACACAGCGTGCCGCCCACGGCGGTGACCTTCGAGGTCACGGAGACCGTGGCCATCGCCAACCTCGGCGCGGCGCTGAAATTCCTCGAACAATTGCGCGCCCTGGGTTGCCGCACGGCGCTGGATGACTTCGGCGTCGGTTATTCGTCCTTCGCCTACCTCAAGGACCTGCCGGTGGACAGCGTCAAGATCGACGGTTCCTTCGTGCGCGACATTCAGCACGACGCCCTGCAACTGGCGATGGTGCGCTCCATGAACGACATCGCCCATGCCATGGGCAAGACGACGATCGCCGAATATGTCGACAGCGAGGAATGCATCGCCATTCTCAAGGAAATTGGCGTGGATTATGCTCAGGGTTTCCACGTCGGCATGCCAATGCCGCTGGAAGAAGCGCCGGAGAAGGACTCCGGCCGCAAAGCGATGGTGGTGCGGCTACTCAAGTAACCATGTGGAGCAGGGACAACAGATGAAACGATCCAAACGCCTGAAACCCGTCGTGCAGGTGGCCGAAAGCCGCGAGCAGCAGGCGGCGCGGGCGCTGGGCGCCGCCCAGGCCCGGCTGGCCCAGGCGCGGCAGCAGCTGGCGGAACTCCAGCGCTACCGTGACGACTACCGGCAAGGCTTTCAGCAGGCCGGCGCCACGGGCATGGGGGCGGCGCGGCTGGCGGATTACCAGCAGTTCCTGCACAAGCTGGGACAGGCCATCGAGCAGCAGACGCAGCAGGTCGCCCAGGCCACCCGCGAGGCCGAGGCCAAGCGCGCCCTGTGGTTTGCCTCGCGTGGCAAGGTGCGCATGCTGGATACGGTGGTCGCCCGTTACCAGGCCATCGAGGAGCAGCAGGCCTCACGCCAGGAACAGCGGGAGCAGGACGAGCGGGCGCAGCGCGGCGGGCGTCCCGAAACCCTGTAATCGCCTCGCCCGGCGCGGGCGGGACATGCCCGCACTAAAAAGCCTGTTTCTCCGCAGAGGCGCAGAGACACGGAGATCAAGAAAATACACGCTGTCCCGTCAACCCGATCATTGCACGAATTCGTGCATAAACAGCGGATAGCACGGGATGTGGCAGCGACCACGAGAATCAACGCAAAGAGCGCAGAGGATGCAAAGAAAATACTGTTTTCTCCGTGTCTCCGTGTCTCCGTGTCTCTGTGGTGAATATCTTCTATGCGTGATCGGGGCGGTCATCGTGGGCATGTCCCGCTCCCACCCACCCATCCGACCGACCCCATGCCCTTGGCACAGTCTGTGCTCAATAACCGGTGATACGCGTGCATCACGCACGAAACCTGAAACCAACCGGACCCGCTGAAGACCACCGCAATGGCCGAAGCCGCTTTCATTACACCCACTGCCGAGATGATGCCCGCCGCCGCGGCGACGCCCGTGGCGCCTGTGGCCGCGGCGGCCGACGGTATCTTTGCCGGCATGCTGGCGCAGCGCCTGCAACCCGCGGCAGAGCCCATGGCGAAGGCCGCGCCGGCTGGCGTGGCGCCGAAACCGTCGCCGGCGGGGGCGTTGCCGCCGGGACAGCCTTCGCCGCAAGACGGCAATCTCTTGCCTCCGCAGGGGCCGGCGTCCGTCGTATCCGAGGTGGATGCCGGGATGCCGGTCCCGGGCCTGCCGTTGCCGCTGACGGCCGAACTCTCGTCGAAGACGGGCAGTGACGGCATGCCGCCGGTGACGCAGCAGCCCGATGTGGCCGCAGAGGATTTGCCGGCGGCCGGGACGCAGGCAGACGCCCCGGCCCCGCTGCCTGTTGCGCTGACCCCGCCGCTCACCGTGCCGCCGGACACCAAGTCCCAACCGTCCCTTGCTGACCGCCCCGCCCCTGTCGACGGGCGAGGCGCGCCGCCGGGCCAGCAGTCTTCGCCCGCGGCCCTGCCGTTGGCCGGACTCGGCGGTGCTCAGTCGGCACCGGTGGTGGAGCCCCGTCAGCGGCCCGCCTCGCTGGGGCTGAATCCCCGCGGGGAGACGGCGGAGATGCTGCGTGGCAGTATCGCCAGCCTGTCGATGGAACAGGCCCAGCGTGCGGCTGGCGCAAGCCAGGCCACCCAGCAGACCCTGGCCGGTGACGCGTTGTCGCGCCAGTTCCAGCAGCAGATCGACCGCCTGCTGGTCACCTCCCGCCGTCCCGTCAGCGGCACGGCAAGCGCGCCGCTGCTGACGGGCGCGGATGGTATCGGCAGCGTCTCCCCGCCGGACCCGTCGCTCAACGCCTTTCTGCCGGGCGGCGGCGGTGAGGCGCGCGGCGTAGCGCCACACGCCCCGGCCGCCCTGCCGGTCAATACCGGCGTGGGCCATCCGGGATGGTCCGCGGAGCTCGGCCAGCGCATGGTGTGGCTGGCCAACCAGGAAATCCGCGAGGCGAAGATCCAGCTCAATCCCCGCCACCTCGGCCCCATCGATGTGCGCATCGTCTATTCTGACGCGCAGCAGCTCAGCGTGAGTTTCAATGCGCAGAACCCGGTCGCCCGCGAGGCGCTGGACGCCGCCCTGCCGCGTCTGCGCGAGATGTTCGAGCAGCAGGGGTTGAATCTCGCCGATGCCAGCGTGTCACAGGAATCCTTTGCCGGCCAGCAGCGGGGTGCGGAGGGTGACGCCGATGACCTGCCCCGCCATGCCGCCGCCAGCCCCTGGGCGGAGGGTGGCGAGGGATCGCCACAGCGACCCCCGCCCGTTGTCATCGGCCAGGGCCTGGTGGACACCTTCGCCTGAGGTTTGTCCGTGATGCTTGTGGCAGCCCAGGATGCTGGTGAGCGGTAGCGAACCGCAGCCGTCGTGTGCTCATCACATCCTGCACAGGATTCTCACCCGGGTCTTCTCCCAAGCGCCTCTTCCACGATGCATTCTCTGTGTTCCCCATGTCTCTGTGGTGAACAGTCGCGGTGCTTTTTTCAATAACCCTCTAAAGCATCAGAAACCCTTGCCGATAGCTGTGGTGAGATTCATGAGTGTGATCCACGACGGGACCCATCGGTGAGTGACGAAACCTCGAAGACTGAAACAGGAGCGGTGAGCCGCATCGTCTGTGACGAGATGCTGGACATCGCCGTTGCGGCTGAATTGCGCGCGCATCTGCTGGAGGCGCTGACGGCAAAGCAGCCCGTGACCCTGGACGGCGGCGACGTCGAGCGCGCGGACACCGCGGCCTTGCAGGTGCTGACGGCGTTCTTTCAGGATGCGCGTTCACAGGACATGGACGTGCAGTGGTCATCGGCTTCGGCGGCGCTGGTCCGTTCCGCGGAGCTGCTGGGGATCGCGGATCTAT
>JALSHB010000166.1 GCA_026982475.1 Chromatiales bacterium | reverse complement strand
TTGAAGGGCGGCGCCAACCCTCGCATCGTCGACGCCACCGCCGGCCTGGGCCGCGACGGCTTCGTGCTCGCCAGCCTCGGCGCGCAGGTCACCCTGCTGGAGCGTTCGCCGGTGATGGCCGCGCTGCTGGCCGATGGGCTGGCGCGCGCCCGCCGGCATCCGGAGACCGGCCCCATCGTCGCCAACAACTTGTCGTTAGTGAACACGGACGCCGCCGCCTGGCTGCGGCAATGCCCGGCGCAGGAACGACCCGACGTGATCTATCTCGACCCCATGTACCCTCACCGCAGCAAGAGCGCGCAGGTAAAGAAAGAGATGCGCGCCCTGCGCGCCATGGTGGGGGATGATGCAGACGCCCCGGCCCTGCTGGCCACGGCGCTGGATTGCGCAAGAAAGCGCGTGGTGGTCAAACGCCCCAAGAGCGCGCCACCGCTGCACGGCCCACGACCCTCGGGAGAAGTGGCGTCGAAGAATACGCGCTATGACTTGTATGCGGGGGAGGGAGTGCTTGGTGCTGCCCCCTGGCCTTGATCACCCGAACTGTTTGATCAGCATGCCCAACCGGTCTGCTGCCTGGGCCAGTTCCTGCGAGCAATCCGCGGCTTCGAAGGCGCCGTCTGCGGCGCGCTGGGCCACCTGGGAAATGCACTTGATGGAGCGGTTGATATCGTCGGCTGCGCCTCGCTGTTCCTGCGCCGCGCTGGCGATCTGCTTGTTGACCAGGGTAATGCCGTTGACGGCGCCGGCGATCTTGTCCAGTGAATCACTGGCGGCGACGGCGCGCTCCACGCTGCCTTCCACCTTGCTGCGGCCATTGTCCATGGCGGCCACGGCGTCTTCGATACCGCCCTGCAGGCGCTCTATCATGGTGCGTATTTCTTCCGTGGACACCTGCGTGCGCGAGGCCAGGGTGCGCACCTCGTCCGCCACCACGGCGAACCCCCGCCCCTGCTCGCCGGCCCGCGCCGCCTCGATGGCCGCATTCAGCGCCAGCAGGTTGGTCTGTTCGGAAATGTCGCGGATCACGTCCACCACCGAGCCAATCTGGCCGCTGTAGTCCCGTACCGTGTGCACCACCGCCGCCGCCTGGTTGACGGCCTCGGCCAGCTCATTGAGACGGGAAACGGCGCCGGACACCACCTCCTTGCCGCGCAAGGCCTCCTCCTCGGCGGCATAGGTGCCTTCCGCCGTCTCCGCCGCCGTGCGGGCGATCTGCTGCACCGTCGCCACCAGTGACTGGGTGGCATCGGCCACCTGCTCGATTTCCTCCCGCTGGCGGGTCACGCCGCGCCCCGTTTCGCGGGCGATGCTCACACTGCGCTTGGCCACGCCCTGGAGTACGCCGCTGGCGTCATCGAGACGCACCAGCACCGTACGCAACATGGCCTTCTGCGCCAGCAGGGCGGTGAGCACCTGCGCGGTTTCGTCATTGCCACCGGCATAGACCTTCTGCGCCACGGGATTGTCGAACACCTCGCGCGCCACCGCCGCGGCCTTGACCCAGGGGCGCGCCATGTAGCTGGCCAGCGGGTAGCACACCGCCGCCGCCAGCACCGCGCTGGCGGCGATCATCCCCATCGACAAGCCGCCGAGCCAGCCCATCAGCGTCACCATGATGGCCGACAAGGCGCCAAAACCCAGCGCCAGGCGCGGCACCACGCCCAGACTGGCCAGCCGCCCGGCAATGGGCTTGCCCGCATTCAGTCGTTTGTAGACCTTCTCCGCGCGGTGGACGTATTCCCGCTCGGGCTTGACCCGCACTGACTGATAGCCGGTGATTTCACCCTCCTGAAAGATCGGTGTGACATAGGCATCCACCCAGTAGTGGTCGCCATTCTTGCAGCGGTTCTTGACGATGCCCATCCACGGCTTGCCGGCCTTGACCGTCTTCCACAGGTCCTCGAAGGCCGCCGGTGGCATGTCCGGGTGGCGCACCACATTGTGGTTCTTGCCCAGCAGCTCTTCCTCGGAAAAACCACTGGTGTAAATGAAATCCTCGTTGATGCTGTCGAGGATGCCCTTCGGCGTGGTAGTGGAGATGATCTTGATGTGATCGGAGTAAGACTTTTCCTTACCGGTAACGGGCAGATTCTTTTTCATCGTTCAACCTATCCTTGTGGATTTCTGTCTGACGGACACGGGCCCATCATTGCAGGCCATCACCCTGCCGCTGGGGCTCGAAACTGAGGCCAAGGGTCTCGAACAACACCCGGCTACTCAGCGGCTTGGGCACACAGGCCTCGGCGCCGGCCATCAGGATCCGCTGTTTCAGGGCCACATCGTCGGAACGGGTCAGGGCGATGACGCGCACCCCCTGCGAGGCCGGATCGGTCTTGATGCGACGGCAGATCTCAAAGCCGTCGTGGCGGGGCAGATGAAAATCCAGCAGCACCACATCGGGACGGAAGGTAAGCATCTTGCGGCCGGCCTCGAAGGCATCGTGCACCGCACAGACCTCCAAGGTCGCCGATGAGCCATCGAAGAGACTCACCAGCAGCCGGGAGACGCAGCGATCCCCCTCCACGATGAGGATGCGCAAGCGGCCACGGTCGGGGCGGCTCAGGCCGATGCTCTGTTCGCGGGCAAAGTGGTGCACGTCCTGCAGGCCGAAATGACGGTGGCCACCCACATCGATGCGCACATGCAGCATGCCCCGCTGTAGCCACTCGCACACCGTGATCGGTGACGCCATCAACAGGGCGGTCACCTCTTCGTCACTCAGATTGGTTTTTTTCGCCATTACCTCAAAGCTCCAGGCGAGCCAGATCGCTCAGAGTGAGTAACGGCCGGGGGAGTGGCGGGCTTTAGGTGTCCCCAAGGCGCGCCAGAGGATTTGCAGGCGACGAGGTACGGCCATGCCCGCGAGGGCGAAACGCGATGATTGTGGGAGGCCCCGTGCTTCCCTGCACGAGATCTTGACCTGCGGTGGTAAAACAACTACCACAGAGACACGGAGGGCACAGAGAAAATTCCGTAGCAGCTCGTGGCTCTCAGCGCCACACCACCCACGGCAGCGTAAACCGGCTTTTTGTGTTTCACCGAAGAGCGGTTATGAGAAACAACGCATAGTTGCGGGAGCGGCTTCAGCCGCGAAGGTTAAACCCAGCTTTCTTCGCGGCTGAAGCCGCTCCCACAATCAGGCCACGACATTGCGGTCATGCCGCTACCCGGCGATCGATCCCAGGCCGCCGGAATCAGGGTGTGAAATAACCATCGGTGAGGGTCTTCATGAAGGCGACGAGGTCGGATTCTTCCTGGGCTGTCAGCAACAGATCACCGCTAAAGGTAACGTCCAAATTATCGCTGACTTCCGGGTCAGGCCAGCAATCCACGAAAGGTGTCTGCGTATTGCTCCAGCAGTTGTTCGTATCGCGGGTATTGTAGAAATTCACCACCTGTTCCAACGTTTCCAACACGCCGTTATGCATGTAAGGCGCCGTCAGTTCCACGTTGCGCAGGGTGGGCACCTTGAACTTGCCACGCTCGCTGGCGGCCCGGCCGTCGGCGATCACCTGCGGATTCGCCGCCAGGCCGGTATCGGTGAATCCCGTGGCCGTCGTACCCGCCGGATTGTTCGGGTTCTGCGGCACGCCGATATTCCAGTAGCTGAAATCAGTGAACAACACACCCGACGAGCCCCCGGCCCTCTCCAGCTTGTGGCATTCGGCGCACTTGCCCTTGCCATCAACCTGGAACAGATCGAAGCCATTTTGCTCCTCGCTGGTAAACGTCGCCAGGCCCGCCTGCACGGCATCGAACTTGGAGCTGAACGGCGCGAACATCGGCGTGCGTTCAAACTCGGCGATGGCCTCGGCAATCTGGTTGTAGGCGGTGGCCTCATTACCGACGTCCAGACTGCTGGCACCGAACACCTGCCTGAACATCGCCGCATAGCCCGCATCACGCACCTTGGCGACCACCGCCGCCTCATCCGCCATGTTCATCTCTTTCGGATTCAGGAAGGGCCCCTTGGCCTGCTCCGCCAGATCAACGGCGCGGCCATCGAGAAACTGGCCGCCGATGTAACGCGGGTTGGCGGGGTCGGTGGTGGTGTCATAGTGAAAATCCGGCGAGAACATGGCATAGGCGGCCGTGGGGGCGTTGCGGTCGCCAAATACACCATTGTCGGAGCCCTCGGAAACCGGGTTGCTGACGCTGCTGCCGGGATCGGCAAAGGCCCGGGCAGTGGTGCCGCTGCCGCCGGTCAGCAAATCGAGGCTGTGACAGCTCTCGCAGGACTGGTTGCCATTCTTCGACAGATTGGTGTCCTTGTACAACATGGCGCCCAGCGCGGACTTCGTCATGCCCGAACCACCCGGGCCACCACCTGGATTACCTGGCATGCTCTGATCCACTGGATCTTCCGTACTGCCACCACACCCCGCCAGCAACAAGGCCACGCTCAAACCGGCAACTGCAACAATCTGCTTTTTCATGACTCACTTTCCTAGTAAGTTAGTAAGGATTGATCCCTTGAATCTCTGTGGATTCTAGTGTTTTCAAACACAACAGAATGTGAATCGAACCACAGTTTTTGCCTTTGAGCTCAAACTGTTAGCCATCGTATCGCCAGGGAGAGACTTGGGTTATTGTCTGTACACAATGCGTAACATCACTGACACCAGGCCGGACGCGCGGCGGAAAATCCTTCCACTATTGATGCTTTTCTGTGGACTGATCACGGCAACCACCCAGGCCGCCACCACACCCCCCGCGCCCGCCGGCTGGCGCCTGTCGATGGATAACGATGCCATCGCCCCCCACAACGAGGATCACGATTACACCGGCGGCTTCTCGCTCACCTACACCAGCGCATCGCCCGCCACGGGCCCGTCCCGCCCACCGCGGATCAGCCTCGATGCCGTGATCGGCTTCATCGACCGAACCCTGGGCAGCCCAAGCGAGACACCCCGCCGCACCTTTTACGCCACCGAGGCCGGCATGTCCGTGTTCACACCGGAGGACACCCAGCGCCGTGGCGCCGTCTATGGCGACCGTCCCTATGCCAGCCTGCTGTTTCTCGCCAGCAGCCGGCAGTCCCTGTCGGCCAACGCCCGCCAGGCCATCACCCAGACCTTTACCGTCGGCGCCTTGGGCCTGGCCTTGAGCGCCGACGTGCAGAACGCCCTGCATCGCCAGTTCGGCATCGAGACGGCGAAGGGCTGGGACGAGCAGATTTCCGCCAGTGGCGAGCCCACGCTGCGTTACAGCCTCAGCCGGCAGACACTGCTCTTGCGGCGTAAGAACGCCCACGGCATGGACTACGATCTCAGTTCGACCCTCAAGGGCAACCTCGGCTATCTGACCGATGCGGGCTGGGGTCTCAGCGGCCGGATAGGCCGCATCGACAGCCCCTGGTGGAGTCATAATCCGCTGCTGGAGGAATATGCCGAACGCGGCACCGCCCACGCCACGCGCGGCGTATCGCGCCGCCAGTTCTATCTGTGGGGCGGACTGTTCCTGCGCGCCCGCCTCTACAACGCCCTGCTGCAGGGGCAATTCCAGGACAGCAGCGTGGACTATTCACCCGCGCAGCTGACCCCCCTCATCGCCACCGCCTGGCTCGGCCTGGACTATATGCTGGCCGGCAACATCCGCCTCGGCTACGCCTGGCACGGCCAGACCTCGGAGATCCGCCACGGCAGGGGCAACCGTTTCATGCACTGGGGCACGCTCAGCATCGCGGGACATTTCTAGTTAGAGGGTGGAAATATCATTCACCACGGAGGACGCATTAGTTACACCTGAATCCATAGCTTCAGGTTGCAAAAAACAGGTAAAAAACCGCGGGCATCCCGGCATTTCCAGACCCTGCCGTCTGTGGTGCCCTTTCAGCAGGTATTCACTGATGGTGCGATCCAGTCCTGCATTGACCTGACAAGACGAAGTGAAATCCGTGCTCGCCGCCGGCCATGGCGTGAAACGCAGAGGTCGCAAAGGCGCAGAGGGCGCAAAGATTCTTTGAAAGGGTTTTCCTTGCGTCCTCTGCGCCTTGGCGTTCTTTGCGTTGATTCTCGTGATCGACTCACCCTCTTGTGTTTCCCGTTGCTTGCGCCCGAATTTATGCAATGCTTGTGTGAACAAGCCCCTCTACAGATAACCGCCAAGCCCCCAGGCCATGGCCTGCAAGGCCAGCGCCGCGAATACCCCCGCCAGCAGATCATCCAGCATGATGCCGAGGCCGCCGTGCACCTGCCGGTCGACCCAGCGGATGGGCCAGGGCTTGAGGATGTCGAAGAATCGGAACAGGACGAAGCCGGCGACGATCCACGGCCAACCCGAGGGTGCAGCGATCATGGTCACCAGGTAACCGGCGAATTCGTCCCAGACGATGCCGGGGTGGTCGTGCACGCCAAGGTCACGGCTGGTGCGGTCGCACAGCCAGATGCCCATGAGCGACACGGCCGCCACCGCCAGCAGATAGCCCCACAGGGGCAGCGGCGCCAGCAGCAGATACAGGGGCACGGCGGCGAGGGTGCCGAAGGTGCCAGGGGCCAGCGGCGCGGCGCCGGAACCGAGACCGAAGGCGAGGAAGTGCACCGGATTGCGCCACACGCTTGGCGGGGCGCTGTTGCGGCGCCTCACGCCTCGCCCCGCGCGAAGTGATCCCAGCCGCGCGGCGGCGGCTCGCAGGCTTGCCCGTCGGCATCCAGCCAGCGCAGGCCGGGCTCGGCGGTGATGCGGCCGATGCGGGTGACGGCGCAGCCGAGGGCGTCGCCCACGCCGAGATCGGCATCGGCCGCGGCGGTGAAGCACAGCTCATAGTCATCGCCCGCCGAGGCCGCCAGCCGCCAGGGCCGGTCGATGCCCGAGGCCAGCAGCTCATCGGACAGCGGCAGGGCCTCTATTTCCAGTTCGGCCCCCACGCCGCTGGCGGCGAGGATATGACCGAGGTCCTGGGACAGGCCATCGGAGATATCGATGGCGGCGCTGGCCAGGCCGCGCAGGGCCAGGCCGGCGGCAACGCGCGGCGTGGGCCGGTGCAGGCGCGCGACGAGAAACGCCGCCGGCGGGCCAGCGAGGGCCAGCCGCCCCTGCTCGATGGCCAGCCCGGCACCGGCGTCGCCCAGGCTGCCGGTGACGAAGATGTGATCGCCGGGCCGCGCGCCACGGCGCCGTAGCGCCAGCGCCGGCGGCACGAAGCCATGGACCTGTACGGTGACGGAAAGCGGGCCACGGGTGGTGTCGCCGCCCACCAGTTGCACGCCATGGCGCTCGGCGAGGGCAAAGAAGCCATCGGCGAAGGCCGACAGCCAGGCCTCGTCGGCGGCGGGCAGGCTCAGCGCCAGGGTCGCCCAGGCCGGTTCGGCGCCCATGGCGGCGAGGTCGCTGAGGTTGACGGCGAGGGCCTTGTGGCCGAGATCGGCGGGCGGGGTGTCGGGCGCGAAGTGCACGCCGCTGTGCAGGGTGTCGACACTCACCGCCAGCGACTGGCCCGGCGGCGGCGTGAGCAGGGCGGCGTCGTCGCCGATGCCCAGGGGCACGTCGGCGCGCCGCACGCCCCGCTCGGCGAAGTAGCGACGGATGAGGTCAAACTCGTTCACGGAAACCTTGGGAGGGACTCAGGATGACGGCGTTTTTTTGCCGGCGCCCTTGCCCGCGTATAGGCTGGCGCCGCTCTTCTTCGCCGCGGCCCCTTTCTTGATAGAGGGCTTGGCGGAAAAGGCCTTCTTTGCCGGTGCCTTTCTTGCGGCGGTCTTCTTTACCGCCGTTTTCCTTACCGCCGTTTTCTTCGCGGCGCCCCCCTTGGCGGTGGACGCCTCGGCGGCCGGCTTGCGTCGGTGCGTCTCGGTGGTCTTCGTCGCCGTCGCAGCGGGCTTCTCGATGGTGCGTTTCTTGATGACCCGCTTCTTGCTCGCCGTGCGGATGATGGGCGCGCGTTTCTGGCCGTACTTGCCCTTGCCCACGCTGGCGTCGGCGGGCGCGGCCGGGGCCGGGATCGGCCGGCTGTCGGCGGCCTGCTCGGGGCCGCGCAGCGCGCGCGCCATGCCATCGAGGATGCCGTTGACGAAACGATGCCCCTGCTCGGCGCCGAACAGCTTGGCCAGCTCCACGCCCTCGTTGATGGCGACGCGATACGGCACGTCGAGGCGGCATTTCAGCTCATAGGCGCCGAGGCGCAGGATGGCGCGCTCCACCGGGTCCACCTCGTCCAGCGGGCGCGGCAGGAGGGGCACGATATGGGCATCCAGCTCTTCACGCAGGCGCGGGATCTCGCGCAGCAGTTCGCGGAAATAATCGACATCGACGCCTTCCATGTCGTTTTCGATACGGAACGCGGCGTCGATATCGAGCGGATCACCGTCGGTCAGCTGCCAGGAATACAGCGCCTGCACCGCGCGCTGGCGGGCCAGTTGGCGGGGGTTGGCCATCAGCCGAGGTTCTCCAGCAGGTTGGCCATCTCGATGGCGGACATGGCCGCCTCGGCGCCCTTGTTGCCGGCCTTGGTGCCGGCGCGTTCGATGGCCTGCTCGATGGAGTCCACGGTGAGCACGCCGAAGGCCACCGGCACGTCGTGCTGCAGGGAGGCCTGCGCCAGACCCTTGGTGCACTCGCCGGCCACGTAGTCGAAGTGCGGGGTGCCGCCGCGGATCACCGCGCCGAGGGCGATGATGACGTCGTAATCGCCGCTGGCCGCCATGCGCGCGGCGACGATGGGCATCTCGAAGGCGCCGGGCACGCGCACCAGGGTGAGATCCCCGTCCGTCGCGCCGTGACGCTTGAGGGTGTCGATGGCGCCGTTGACCAGGCTGTCGACGATGAAGCTGTTGAAGCGCGCGGCGATCAGGCCAAAGCGTTTGCCGTGCAGGGTCAGGCCGCCTTCGATGGTTTTGATGCTCATGATTGTTTTCCGTATATCCGTTGGTTCATGCGGTGGGCGGAACGCCCGACATCCGCCTGTTGACACACTCCTGAGTCCGTAGGTTCAGGGCGGATGAAGCGTGCAACGGCTTGATACATATCGCGTACTGAAAAATCGAGGGAATAGCGGGGATTATTGCCGAGATTTTTCATATAGCGAGATGTATCAATGCGTTGTGCGATTCGCCGTCATGAACCTACGGATTCAGGACAATCTCAAGGATTGCCTGTGGGAGCGGCTTCAGCCGCGAAAGGTTTCCGATGCCGTATTCGCGGCTGAAGCCGCTCCCACAATCAAAAAACAGGCCGCGGCAATCTTCTCACGCCGACGCCGCGGCGTCACCGCCGATGTACTCCACGACTTCCAGACCAAAGCCGGACAGGCCGTGCATCTTCTTCGGCGCCGACAGCACGCGCATCTTGCGCACGCCGAGGTCGAGGAGGATCTGCGCGCCCAGGCCATAGGTGCGCAGGTCGGGATTGGACTCGCGCTTGCCGGCGCTCTGGCCTTCGTCCTCTTGCTGATAGTGCATGACGCGCTGGATCAGCTCCTGCTCGCCCTCGCTCTGGCCCAGCAACACGATCACCCCCTCGCCCTTGGCCTCGATGAAGGACATGGCGTCCTCCAGCGGCCAGCTGGCGTCGGAGCGTTTCATGCCCAGCACGTCGGCCAGATAGTGCGGCATGTGCACGCGCACCAGGGTCGGCGTATCGCGCTTGATCTGCCCCTTCACCAGGGCGAAGTGCACCTGGCCGCTGATGCGGTCGCGGTAGGTGACCAGGCGGAACTCGCCGATGTCGTTGTGCATCGCGCACTCGGCCACCCGCTCCACGCTGCGCTCGTTTTCCAGCCGGTAGCGGATCAGGTCGGCGATGGTGCCGATCTTGAGGCCGAATTCCGCCGCCACCTTCTCCAGGTCGGGACGACGCGCCATGCTGCCGTCCTCGTTGAGGATCTCGACGATCACCGCCGCCGGCTCCAGCCCCGCCAGACGCGCCAGGTCACAGCCCGCCTCGGTGTGCCCGGCGCGCGTCAGCACCCCGCCCGGCTGGGCCATGATGGGGAACACGTGGCCCGGCTGCACCAGGTCCTCGGGCTTCGCGTCCGGGGCCACCGCGGTCTGGATGGTCACCGCGCGGTCGGCCGCGGAGATGCCGGTGGTAACGCCCTCGGCGGCCTCCACCGAGACGGTGAAGTTGGTGGCATAGGCGGCGTTGTTGTCGTTGACCATCAGCGGCAGGCGCAACTGCTCGCAGCGCTCGCGGGTCAGGGTCAGGCAGATCAGGCCGCGGCCGTGGCGGGCCATGAAGTTGATGTCCTCCGGGCGCACCTTGGCCGCCGCCATGATCAGGTCGCCCTCGTTCTCGCGGTCCTCGTCATCCATGAGGATGACCATCCTGCCCTCGCGCATGTCGCTGACGATTTCTTCGATGCTGTTCAATTCCATAGTCGTTCCTGGCGTGCCCGCGAAACCGGACACTGAAAAAATGCGTTTTCACCACAGAGGCACGGCGCACACGGAGAAAGCGAATGCTCTCGCCAGGGCGAAAAGACGCAAGGGAAAAATCATTGCAATCTTTTCTTTGCGCGCTTTTCGCCTTGGCGAGAAACAGGATTCTCTCTGGCCTCCGTGCCTCTGTGGTGAATCTTATCGCGGCTTGATGAAGCCATGCTCCGCCAGCAGCGCCTCGGTGACGCCGCCGGGGGTCGCCGCCTGTTCGCCCAGCAGCAGACGCTCCAGATAGCGGGCAATCACGTCCACCTCCAGGTTCACCCGCCGGCCCGCCCCGAAATCACCCATGGTGGTCTCGGACAGGGTGTGCGGCACGATGTTCAGTTCGAACTCGGCGCCCTCGACCCGGTTCACCGTGAGACTGATGCCGTCCACGCAGATGGAGCCCTTTTCGGCGATGTACTTGGCCAGCGCCTTCGGTGCGCGGAGGCGGAAACGCTCCGAGCGCGCATCAGACCAGCGCCGCAACACCTCGCCGACGCCATCGACATGGCCGCTCACCAAGTGCCCGCCGAGGCGCGTGGTGGGCGTCAGGGCCTTTTCCAGATTCACCCGCGCCCCCGGCGCCAGATCGCCCAGGGTGGTACAGGCCAGGGTCTCGCCGGACACGTCGGCGTCGAAGCTGTGGGCGTCGAAACGCACCGCGGTCAGGCACACACCGTTGACCGCGATGGAGTCGCCCAGGGCCACGTCGCCCATGTCCAGGTCACCCACCGTCACGGTAAGGCAGGCATCGCCGCCGCGCCGCTCGATGGCGCGGATCGCGCCGGTGGCCTGGATGATGCCGGTGAACATGATTGCGCCGTCTCCGTTGTGATGGACCGATGAGATAGGAGGTCGGCAAATATATCAGTTATCCCAGTGGCTTGCAGGCTAGGCTATACTTCGTGATGCCACTGCGCCAACGTTTGGCGGGACCGCATATGATGCGCAGGGCGGTCAGGCCGCCGCCACGGCCTGGCCACTCTCTTCCCGCAAGCCGCCTGGGCTGCGCATAACCCGGCGACATCCTCAGCACTCAGCACTCAGCACTCAGCACTCAGCACTCAGCACTCGGCAGTCGCGCCGTGATGCGCCAGTCGTCACCCACCGCACGGATGTCGTCTATTTCCAGCGGGATGCGGTCGGCCATCCGCTCCAGCCCCGGCAGATGGAACAGGCCGCGGGCGGCGTCGCCCATCAGCAGGGGAGCGAGGTAGACGATGATTTCGTCGATCAGCCCTGCCTGCAGCAAGGCACCGTTGAGAGTGGCGCCGGCTTCGACCATGACTTCGTTGATGCCTTCACGGCCGAGGAAGTCGAGCACCGCCTCGGGCGAGACCCGGCCGCCCTCTCCCGCCGGCAGGGCGATGACTTCGGCGCCGGCGGCGCTGAGCGCCTCGGCCTTGGCGGGGTCGGCGCCTTCGACGCAGCACACCACGCTGCGGCCGGGCAGGCCCAGCAGTCTTGCGTTGGGCGGCAGGCGCAGGCGGCTATCGAGCACCACGCGCAAGGGTTGTTCGACGGGCTCGTCGTTGTCCAGGCGGGCATTGAGCGCGGGGTCGTCGGCGAGGACGGTGCCGATGCCGGTGAGCATGGCCGAGCTGCGCGCGCGCAGGCGGTGTACGTCGGCGCGCGCGGCGGGGCCGGTGATCCACTGGCTCTCGCCGGAGGCCATGGCGGTGCGGCCGTCGAGGCTCATGGCCAGCTTGCAGCGTACCCAGGGGCGGCCGCTGCGCATGCGCTTGATGAAGCCGGGGTTCAGGGCCTCGGCCTGGCCTTGCAGGAGACCGGATTCGGTGGCGATGCCGGCCTCGCGCAGCATCCGCAGGCCCTGCCCGGCGACTTGCGGGTTGGGGTCCTGCATGGCGGCAACCACCCGCGATACGCCGGCGGCGATCAGCGCCTCGGCGCAGGGCGGGGTGCGGCCGTGGTGGGCGCAGGGATCTAACGTGATATAGGCGGTGGCGCCGCGGGCCGCCGGGCCGGCTTCACGCAGGGCGTGGATCTCGGCATGGGGCCCGCCGGCGCGTTCGTGCCAGCCATCGCCCACTACGAGTCCCTCGCGCACCAGCACGCAGCCGACGCGGGGATTGGGGTCGGTGGTGTAGAGGCCGCGTGCCGCCAGTTGCAGGGCGCGGGCCATGTGGCGTGTGTCGCTTGCCTGACTCATGAGGGTGGGGCGTGGG
>JALSHB010000165.1 GCA_026982475.1 Chromatiales bacterium | reverse complement strand
CCCCACCGTCAACAGGCCGCGCTCCACGGCGCGGCGGGTGATGCCGGATTCGGTCACCGCATCCAGCATCTCCGGGAACAGGGTCACGACGTCGATGCGCATGCCGTTCTCCCGTTCACGTCATTCCAGATAGTCGGCCTGCCAGTCGACGCGGATCAGGCCGGCGTCCAGATCGACCGCCTTGACGATGGGCCCCATGACGAAGGGGATCAGCCGTTGCCGATCGCCCTGCACCACCAGCACGTCGTTGGCGCCGGTGGCCATCAGGTCGCTCACCGTGCCCAGGTCGGTGCCATCGAGGGTCTCCACGCGCAGGCCGATGAGGTCCACCCAGTAGTACTCACCCTCTTCCGGCGCCGGCAGCTGTTCGCGCCGGATCGCGATCTCCTGACCGCGCATCCGCGCGGCGGCGTCGCGGTCGTCGCAGCCCGTGAACTTGGCGACGATACCCTTGCCGTGCTCGCGCGCCTCGTCGAGCGGGGCCTCGCGCCACTCGGCGTCCGCGGCCTTTTCCGGCCGCAGATACCAGGGATCATATTCCAGGATGTTGCTGGGGATCTCGGTATGGGACTGGATCTTCACCCAGCCCTTCACCCCGTAGGGTGCGCCGATGCGGCCCACCGTGATCCATGCCGGATCAGACTTGCTCATGCACATCCACCGGCGCCGTGCGCCAGATCAGGCTCAGGCAGCGGCCTTGGCGTTCTGCTTGAGCAGCGCGCTGACGCGCTCGGAGGCCTTGGCGCCCTGGGACAGCCAGTACTCCACGCGGTCGGTGTCGATGCGCAGGGTCTCTTCCTGCCCGCGCGCCACCGGGTTGAAGAAACCCAGGCGCTCGATGAAACGGCCGTCGCGCTTGTTGCGGCTGTCGGTGACGACAATGTGATAGAAGGGACGCTTCTTGGCGCCGCCACGAGATAAACGAATGGTTACCATTACGTTTTCATTCCCCGAAATAAGTTCATGATTCAAGACTGTTTCAACGCAAGCATTCAAAACAGTTGCGCAAACAACAAACCGCCTACCTCAGGGTGGCGGTCCGCTAAAGGCGGCGTATTCTACGGGAAATCGCCGCGAAATGAAATGCCTGTCCAGACTTTAAATGGCGCTACGGGTGCAGCCCCCGGCCTTGCAAGCCGCTTGAACGCGCAAGGCCGCACAAGAGATTCATGTTCTCGATGCCCACCAGCGCGCCGCCCTTGCCGAGGCTGTCCAGCACGCTCAGCACGCAGATGCGCCCCCGTTCGGCATCGTAGTCCAGGCCGATGAAGCAGTAATTGCTGCCCGCGACCGCGCTCACCCAGGGGTAGGGCCGGTACTGCCAGGCGGCGTCGGCCTGTTTCGGCTGATCGTAGACCTGCACGAACGGCGCGTCCCGATACCAGGCGCGGTAGTGTTCCAGCAGTGCCTGCCGGTCGGTGTCCTGCGCCACGAAGGCATGACACACGGCGAGGATGCCGCGCACCAGGGGCGCATACACCGGCGTGAAGTGCACATGCGCCGGGCACCCCGCCAGCTGCGACAGCTCCTGCTCCATCTCCGCGCTGTGGCGGTGGCCGACCACGTTGTACGGCACCAGGTTGTTGCCGATCTCCGCATGGTGCACGGCGCGGGACAGCGCTGCGCCGGCGCCGGCGGTGCCCGAGATGCCGGTCACCACCAGGGTATCCGTTTCCACCAGCCCCGCCGCCACCAGGGGCGCCAGGGCCAGGATGGCCGCCGAGGAAAAACAGCCGGGATTGGCCACCAGCGCGGCCTGTTCGATAGCGCCCCGGTGCAGTTCGTTGATGCCGTACACCGCCTGCTCCGCCAGCGCCCAGTGACCGTGCTCCTGGCCATAGACGCGCTCCCAGGTGGCGCGATCACGCAGGCGGAAGGCCGAGCCCAGATCGATCACCCGGGCGCCCAGCGCCAGAAACCTGGCCGCGGCGCGGATCGAGGCCTGCGTGGGCAGGGCCAGAAACACCACGTCGCAGGCGCTGGCGCGGTCGGGGTGAATCAGCGTGATACCGCTGCCGTAGAGGTTCGGATGAAATGCCTCGATACGGCCGCCGGCGCGGCTGGTCGCCCAGGCGATCTCCACCGCCGGGTGATCCATCAGCACCCGCAGGACCTCGCCGCCCATGTAGCCGGAGGCGCCGACGATGCCCGCCCTGATCATGGCCGCGGCCTCATGCCGCCGTTTCCCGCTGAATCAGCGCCCGGTATTGCGCCTGCAGATCACGGTACACGCGCCCCGGGCATTGCCGCAGCGCCCGCCCGTCGATGTCGCGCACGGGGATCAGTTCCGCGCCGGTGCCGCAGAGGAAGCACTCATCGGCGGTGTACAGGTCATAGGGGGCCAGGCTCTCCTCCCGGCAGGCCATGCCCGCCTGCGCCGCCAGCGTCAGGATCACGCGGCGGGTGACGCCGTCCAGCGCACCGTCGCTCAGCGGCGGCGTCAGCAGGGCGCCGTCCCTGACGATGAAGACATTGTCCGCACTCCCCTCGCAGACGTGGCCGCGCGCATTGAGCAGGATCGCCTCCTGGGCACCGGCATGGCCGGCCTCCATCCGCGCCAGGATATGATTGAGATAGTTGAGGCTCTTGATGCGCGGGTCCAGCCCGTCCACCGGCAGACGCCGGGTGGCGGCGATGACGACGCGAATCCCCCGGTGGCGCTCATCCGCATCGACCAGCGCCATCTGCGCCGCGATGATGAACACGTTGCCCCGCCGGCAGCTCGCCGGATCGAGCCCCAGCGCCCCCTCGCCGCGGGTCACCACCAACCGCAGATAGCCGTCGGGCGCGCCAAAGGCGGCGACGAGGTCGGCCACCGCCGCTTCCAGCGCCCCTTGGTCCAGCGGCAGCGGCAAGCCGATGGCCACCGCGGAATCGCGCAGGGGCCGCAGGTGCGCCCGCAAGCGAAAGGCGCGGCGGCGGTAGAAGCGAATGCCCTCGAACACCCCGTCGCCATACAGCAGGCCGTGATCCGCGACCGGGATACGGGCCCGCGCCGTGGGCATGATCTCGCCATTCAGCCAACACAGCGATGCGGCGGCGCCCGGGCCGCTCTCGTTGCATGCCATCCGTTCATCCCCCCCTTTCCGATACCGTTTTGATCTCCCCCACTCTAGCTGCCACACTGAAAACGATACAGACTCAGAAATACGGATACTGATGCAGCACAGATCTTCATTGCATGGATCTGTACCGCACTTTTCAGAGGGAACTGTCATGAAGCGAGGCAAGCGGCATCCATGAAACGCTATGAACGGGTTGCCAGGGAACTGGCCGAACAGATCGAACAGGGTGTCTACCTGACCGGCGAGCGGCTGCCGGGGGTGCGCCGGCTGGCCGCGCAATTCGGCGTCAGCATCTCCACCATCATGCGGGCCCACCAGTTACTGGAAGACCGTGGCCTGATCCAGGCCCGCCCCCGCTCCGGCTACTACGTGCGCGCAGCCCCGGGGCGCCTGCCGGAACCACCGGCCATGACCAATCCCAGGCCCCGGCCAGCCCGCATCACCGGGCAGCAGATGGCCATGCAGCTGAGTCAAGCGACGCGCCAGCCCGGCATGATCCAGCTGGGCGCGGCGATCCCGCACCCCCACTTTCTGCCGACCCGGGCCATCAACCAGGCCCTGCTGAGCGTTACCCGCCACCGGCAGCAGCGCAGCGCCGGCTATGAATTCCCCCCGGGCAGCGCCGAACTGCGCCAGCAGATCGCCCGCCGCATGCTGGACGCCGGCTGCCGGATCGCCCCGGGGGAGATCGTCGTCACCAGCGGCTGCCAGGAAGCCCTGGCCCTCGGCCTGCGCGCCGTCGCCAGCGCCGGCGACGTCATCGCGCTGGAGTCACCGACCTTCTACGGCCTGCTGCAGGTGGTCGAATCGCTGGGCATGAAGGCGTTGGAGATCCCCACCCATCCACGGCGCGGCATCAGCCTGGAGGCCCTCACGCTGGCCATCGAACAGTGGCCGGTCAAGGCCTGCGCCATCGTCGCCAACTTCAACAACCCCATGGGCTACTGCATGCCGGAGGCGGACAAGCAGGCCCTGGTGGAGCTGCTCGCCGCGCACGCCATTCCGCTCATCGAGGACGACGTGTACGGCGATCTGGCCTTCGACCACCGGCGGCCGCCGGCGGCGAAGCGCTTCGACACGGCAGGCAACGTGCTCTATTGCAGTTCCTTTTCCAAGACCCTGTCGCCGGGCCTGCGGGTGGGCTGGGTGGCGCCGGGGAAATATCAGGAAGCCATCGAATACCAGAAATACATCACCAGCCTGGCGGCGCCCACGCTGCCGCAGCTGGCCATCGCCGAGTTCCTGCAGCGCGGCGCCTACGACCGCTACCTGCGCCAGGTGCGCGGCGAGTATGCGCGCCAGGTGGCGCGCATCACCCGCGCCATCGGCCAGCACTTTCCCGCCGGCACGCGGGTGACGCAGCCAGCGGGTGGTTTCGTGATCTGGGTGGAATTGCCCGAAGGGGCGGAGGCGATGGCCCTCTTTCACCAGGCGCTGGCGAAGGGCATCAGCATCGCCCCGGGGCCGATCTTTTCCGCCTCGCAAAAATACGCCAACTTCATCCGCATCAACTGCGCGCAACCCTGGGACGAGCGGCTGGAGGCGGCCATCATCCAGCTGGGCAGGCTGGCGCAGGACGGCCTGGAGCGGGTCGCCGCTACTTGAACGGCATCCCCGGCGGCATGCCGCCCTTGAGACCCTTCATGGCGCCGAGGCCGCGCAGCATCTTGCCCATGCCGCCCTTGGACATCTTCTTCATCATCTTCTGCATCTGCGTAAACTGCTTGAGCAGGCGGTTGACGTCCTGCACCTGGGTGCCGGAGCCCTGGGCGATGCGGCGCTTGCGCGAGCCCTTGATGACCTGGGGGAAGCGGCGCTCGTGGGGGGTCATGGAGTTGATGATGGCCTCCAGGCGCTTGAACTGCTTGTCGTCGACGTTGTTCTTCACCGCGTCCGGCACATTGGCCATGCCCGGCATCTTGTCCATCAGCGCGCCGATGCCGCCCATGTTCTGCATCTGCACCAACTGGCTGCGGAAGTCTTCCAGGTCGAAGCCCTTGCCCTTGGCGACCTTTTTCGCCAGCTTCTCGGCTTCCTTGCGGTCGACCTTCTGCTCGGCCTCCTCGATGAGGCTGAGCACATCGCCCATGCCGAGGATGCGCGAGGCGAGACGGTCGGGGTGGAAGGCCTCCAGGGCTGTGGTCTTCTCGCCCACGCCGAGGAACTTGATGGGCTTGCCGGTGATATGGCGGATGGACAGGGCCGCGCCGCCGCGGGCGTCGCCGTCGGTCTTGGTGAGGATCACGCCGGTGAGCGGCAGGGCCTCGTTGAAGGCGCGGGCGGTGTTGGCGGCGTCCTGGCCGGTCATGCTGTCCACCACGAACAGGGTCTCGACGGGATCGATGGCGGCGTGCAGGCGCTTGATTTCGTCCATCATCTGGTCGTCGATGTGCATGCGCCCGGCGGTGTCGATGATCACCACGTCCTTGGCCGTCCTGCGCGCCTGGTCGATGGCGGCGGTGGCGATGGTCACCGGATCCTGCGAGGGATCGCTGGGGAAGAAGTCCACGCCAACCTCTTTCGCCAGGGTCTCCAGCTGGTCGATGGCAGCGGGGCGGTAGACGTCGGCACTGGCCACCAGCACCGACTTCTTCTTGCGCTCACGCAGCCAGCGCGACAGCTTGGCGACGCTGGTGGTCTTGCCCGAGCCCTGCAGGCCGGCCATCAGGATCACCGCCGGCGGGCGGGTGCTGAGGTCCAGCTCCTCGTTGGCCTCGCCCATAACCTTTTCCAGCTCTTCACGAACGATCTTCACCAGCGCCTGGCCGGGGGTGAGGCTCTGCATCACCTCCTCGCCGAGGGCGCGCTCACGCACGTGGTCGACGAACTCGCGCACCACCGGCAGGGCCACGTCGGCCTCCAGCAGCGCCATGCGCACCTCGCGCAGGGTGTCCTTGACGTTGGATTCGGTGATGCGGCCCTGGCCGCGGATGCTTTTCAGGGTGCGGTTTAGCCGCTCGGAAAGGCTGTCGAACATGGCTCGAATTCCTGTGTATTCATGTCGCCCGCGTGGAATCGCGGAACGGAAGGCAAGGAATTATACCTGAATCCGCAAGGTGTGGCGGGCGGGGTTCAGAACTCGAAGACCTGCCCGCTGTGCAGGGAATGGATCTCGCGGTCGCGGATGGCCTCGCGGCATTCACGCAGGATGAGATCTTCCTGTCCGGGCTTGGTGTGACTGATGTGGATGGCGGGCGAGTGCTTCAGCTTTTTCAGGTCCTCCGCCAGCAAGCGCGGCGTGTAGTGCCCGGCCTTGTGGCTCAGATCCTCGTCGGCATTGGAGAAGGCGGCCTCGACCAGCAGCAGATCCAGCCGCTGGCGCGCGTTGAGCACCTGCCAGAGGTTGTCGTTGGTGGAGGTGTCGCCACTGAAGGCAAAGGCACCGCTGGCGCATTCGACCCGGTAGCCGACGCCGGGCACGATATGCTTCACCGCGATCATTTCGATGCGGCGTCCATCGAGCTCGATGATATCCCCCGGCACCAGCGGCGCGTAGCGCATCACCGGGTTGGCGGGCTCTGGCAATTGGGAGAAATCCGGCCAGATGGTCCAGTTGAAGACATGTGTCTTGAGGGCCTCCAGCGTCACCGGCTGGGCGTGCACCACCACGGCCTCGCTGATGCTGGGGAAGATGCTGTCCACCAACAGGGGCAGGAAGGAAAAATGATCCAGATGGGAGTGGGTCAGGAAAACATGACGAATCCTGCGCAACTCTTCCAGCGACAGCTCACCCACGCCGCTGCCGGCGTCGATCAGGATATCGTCATCAATCAGTAGCGAGGTGGTCCGCAGTGCATTGCCAACACCGCCGCTACACCCCAGCACGCGCAATTTCATAATTCACCCATGGCGCGGAAGCCGTGTAATTGACCGGGGCGGACGATGGCCAGCCCCCTTCGGCAGGCCTGGTCATCGTTGGCCCTGGCAAGCGTATCTGCCTGACCCCTGAACCCGTGGGTTCAGGTGAAACAACGGCATGCTGGCGTCTCGATCCGGCGCAAACATCCCGGCTGCCTGCCCGCTCGGGATGTCCCAATAAAGAACCCTCCGCAGCGACCCTCAGCGATATCGTTACCCTGCACCCGCCTCCTCTTTGCTCTGTTTTTCCCCGAACTTACCTGAAGATCACGGGCTTCACCAGCCTGTGGGAGGCTTCATCCGCCCCGGACCTACGGATTCAGGACAATCTGACGGCACTATCGGCAACATCACGGACATTATTGAGCATTCCCTGTCTGCCAGGGCAAAAAACCCGAATCCGCAGGTTCAGGTTAAAGCTGTGAACATATTGACAAACCCGCCATGGAACCGACCTAATACACCCCTGTTCCCAACCCCTGCCCCCATTCCCCAACACACCATGAGCCATTACATCATTGCCGCTGCCGCCTTTGCCCTGTATTTCATCGCCGGGTTGCTACTTGCCAGGCGCCTGTTCCGCGAGGGAGGAATGGATGCCGGTCCCGGCAAGCTGCGCAAGAATCACATCATCCTGATCGGTCTCGTCGCCGTGCTGCTGCACGCCGTGCTGCTCTACCAGAGCCTGTTCGTGCCGGAGGGGCTGAACATCGGCTTCATCAACGCCATTTCGCTGATCACCTGGCTGATCGCCTTGCTGATCCTTCTGGCCGCCCTGTCGAACCCGGTGGAAAACCTCGGCGTCATCCTGCTGCCCATCGCCGGACTGGCGGTCCTCGCCGAGGTCCTGTTCCCCAGCGAACACACCCTGCTGGCCGCCCAAGCGATGGAACTGAAGCTACATATCCTCATGTCGGTGCTGGCCTACAGCCTGCTCAGCATCGCCGCCGGACAGGCCCTGTTGCTGGCGGTTCAGGACAACCACCTGCGCAACAAGCGCCCAGGCGGCTTCATCCGCGCCCTGCCGCCCCTGCAGACCATGGAAACCCTGCTGTTTCAGATGATCGGCCTGGGCCTGGCCCTGCTCACCGCCTCGCTGCTCACCGGCACCCTCTATATCGAGGACATGTTCGCCCAGCACCTGGTGCACAAGACCATCCTGTCGATGGTGGCCTGGGTAGTGTTCGCCACCCTGTTGTGGGGCCGCTGGCGCTTCGGCTGGCGCGGCCGCACCGCCATCCGCTGGACCCTGAGCGGCTTCGTGGTGCTGCTGCTGGCCTATATCGGCAGCAAACTGGTGCTCGAAATCTTCCTCGGCCACTGAACGCACGGCTCACGCCGGCTTGACAGCCGCCCCGCCCGCCCCTAAAAGTTAAGCTACTTTCCCAGCAACGAGGTTCACCCTTTTTTGGACGACATACCCATCGGCGTCTTGTTTGGCGCCCTCATCTGCCTGATCATCATTTCCGGCTTTTTCTCCGGTTCCGAGACGGGGCTCATGAGCCTCAACCGCTACCGGCTGAAGCACCTGGCCAAGAGCGGGCATCGCGGCGCCGAGCGCGCCCACCGCCTGCTGGAACACCCGGACCGGCTCATCGGCCTGATCCTGCTGGGCAACAACTTCGTCAACATCCTCGCCTCCTCCATCGCCACCGTGCTAGCGCTGCGGCTGTGGGGCGAGGCCGGCATCGCCGTCGCCGCCGGCCTGCTGACGCTGGTGATCCTGATCTTCGCCGAGGTCACGCCCAAGACCCTCGCGGTGCTGCACCCGGAACGCTTCGCCTTTCCCGCCAGCCGCGTGCTGGGGCCGCTGCAGCTGCTGCTCTATCCGCTGGTGTGGCTGGTCAACATCATCGCCCACGCCCTGATGCGCCTGCTCGGGGTAAACCCGAAAAAGGCCCGCTCCGAGGAGCTCAGCAGCGAAGAACTGCGCGTGGTGGTCAACGAGGCCGGCGCCCTGATTCCGCACAGCCACCAGGAAATGCTCACCAACATCCTCGACCTCGAAAAGGCCACGGTGGACGACATCATGGTGCCACGCAACGAGATCACCGGCATCGACCTCGACAACGACTGGGAAGAAATCCTCAACCAGATCGCCCACAGCCAGCACACCCGCCTGCCGGTGTTCCGTGGCGACATCAACAACATCGTGGGCTTCCTGCACATGCGCAACACGCTGGTCCTGTCGCGCCGGAAGGAGACCTTCAAGGAGGAGCTGGTAAAGATCCTGCGCGACCCCTACTTCATCCCCGAGGGCACCTCGCTGACCACCCAGCTGATCAATTTCCGCCGCCAGAAGCGCCGCATCGGCCTGGTGGTGGACGAGTACGGCGATGTGCGCGGGCTGGTGACCCTGGAGGACATCCTGGAAGAAATCGTCGGCGAATTCACCACCGACCCGGCGGACAACATCCGCGAAGTTCACCCGCAGCCGGATGGCACCTACCTGGTGGACGGCAGCGCCAGCATCCGCGACCTCAACCGCATCATGCACTGGGAACTGCCCACCGACGGCCCCAAGACCTTCAGCGGGCTCATCACCGAATATCTGCAGGACATCCCCAAGCCCGGCACCAGCCTGATGCTGGCGGGCTATCCGGTGGAGATCGTGCAGACCAAGGGCAACAAGGTGAAGACCGCGCTCATCAACCCGGCCTTCCGACAGCACAAGGCCCGCCTAGAGGCCGCCAAGACCGGCACATGAGGCCCCGCCTGCCGGCCGAATGGGAAGCGCAGAGCGGCGTCATGCTCACCTGGCCGCACGATCGCAGCGACTGGGCGCCGCTACTGGCACGCGTCGAACCGGTCTTCGCGCGCATCGCCCGCGAGATCAGCCGACGCGAAGGCGTGCTGATCGTCTGCCGCGACGAGACGCTGCGCCGGCGCGTCCTGCAACAGCTCCGCGAGGCCGGCGCGCGTCTCGACCGTATCGACACCCGCCTCGCCCCCAGCAACGACAGCTGGGCGCGCGACCACGGCCCCATCACCGTCCTCGACGACCACGACGCGCCACGACTGCTGGACTTCACCTTCAACGGCTGGGGCGGCAAATACCCCGCCGACCTGGACGACGCCATCAGCGCCCACCTGGCCCGGCAAGGCGCCTTCGGCGGCACGCCCCGCGAACACATCGACCTGGTGCTCGAAGGCGGCAGCATCGACAGCGACGGCCACGGCCGCCTGCTCACCACCGAGGCCTGCCTGTTGTCGCCGCAGCGCAACCCGCAGCTGGGCAAGGCGGCGATCGAACAGGCCCTGCGCAAACACCTCGGCGCGCACGACATCCTGTGGCTGAAACACGGCGCCCTGGCCGGCGACGACACCGACAGCCACATCGACACCCTGGCCCGCTTCTGCGACCCGCGCACCATCGCCCACGTCAGCTGTGACGACCCGGCCGACGAGCACTACGCCGAACTGCAGGCCATGCAGGCCGAACTTCAAGTCCTGCGCGACGCCAACGGCCAGCCCTACCGTCTGCTGCCACTGCCCCTGCCGGCCGCGCGTTTCAACGCCGACGGCAAGCGCCTGCCCGCCACCTACGCCAACTTTCTGATCATCAATGGCGCGGTGCTGATGCCGGCCTACGGCGACCCGCAGGACAGCGTGGCGCGGCAACGCCTGCAGGCCGGCTTCCCCGACCGCGCTATCATCGCCATCGACGCACGCCCGCTGATCGAACAGTTCGGCAGCCTGCACTGCGTCACCATGCAACTGCCCGCCGGGGTGCTCGACGGCCGGCCTGGGTGCCAATCTTCAAACGATTCACCACAGAGACACGGAGGCACGGAGAAAGGCAGGTAGAAAGGCATGTAATGAATGGTCAGCTGAAGAACCGCTCATAAAAATAGTTCTTCCTGCCATTTTTCTCGCGTATCCTGGCGATCATTTGCCGATACTTCGTGCGCCACGAAACCGATGGTCTTTTTTCTCCGTGCCTCTGTGGTGAAAAAAACAAACCCGCACAGACCATGAAAAAACCTCTGCCCATCGCCCTCGTCCAGCACCCCTGCAGCGCCGACCGCGCGGAAAACCTCGCCGCCAGCGAGACCGGCGTCCGCGAGGCCGCCGCGCGGGGCGCGCAACTGATCCTGCTGCAGGAGCTGCACACCAGCCTGTATTTCTGCCAGCAGGAATCCAGCGACAACTTCAACCTCGCCGAAGGCATCCCCGGACCCGGCAGCGAACACTTCGCCCGCCTCGCCGCCGAACTGGACGTGGTGATCGTCGCCTCCCTGTTCGAACGCCGCGCCGCCGGCATCTACCACAACACCGCCGTGGTGCTGGACCGGCAACGGGGCCTGGTGGGCCAATACCGCAAGATGCACATCCCCGACGACCCCGGTTTCTACGAAAAATACTATTTCACCCCCGGCGACGCACAGCCCGGCTTCGCCCCCATCGACACCTCCGCCGGCCGCCTCGGCGTGCTGGTGTGCTGGGACCAGTGGTTCCCGGAGGCGGCGCGGCTGATGACCCTGGCCGGCGCCGAGATCCTGCTCTACCCCACCGCCATCGGCTGGGACGACAACGACGATGCCGAGGAACAGGCCCGTCAGCGCGATGCCTGGATCACCGTGCAACGCGGCCATGCCATCGCCAACGGCATCCCGCTGGCGGCCTGCAATCGCAGCGGCTTCGAGGCCGACCCCCGCACACAGGGCAGCGGCATTCGCTTCTGGGGGAGCAGTTTCGTGGCCGGGCCACAGGGGGAGATATTGGCGCAGGGGCCGCAGGACGCGGCAGAGATCGTTCTGACAACGGTGGACATGGCGCACACGGAACAGGTGCGGCGCATATGGCCCTATCTGCGGGATCGCAGAATCGAGGCCTATGGCGACTTACTGAAACGCTACCGGGACTAGCCGGCCCGTGGCGGCGAACCGGCCGGTCCCGGCAGGCGCAGCATCAGTTCTGGCTTTTTGGATTTCCTTCCGAACCGACCACGCGGGTGGTCTGCACGCCGCGGGGACTGGCGGAGGCCTCGAATTGCACCGCCTGGCCTTCCTTCAGCGTCTTGAAACCATCACCATCGATGGTGGAATAATGCACGAATACGTCGTCCCCCCCTTCCTCCGGCACGATAAAACCATAACCCTTGGCATTGTTAAACCACTTCACAGTTCCTGATTGCATGCGCTTATACCTCTTCCTTAAAAGACCGAAACTCCCAAGCCGGATGCGGCACCACAGGGGAGATGACACGGCCGGATCAAAACACCGGAAACGCCCGGCAATTCCACTAAACCGATAACGCCGCTGCTTGTCATCACAAATTCAGCAGCAGGGCATTGATTTGAACTCTAGTCAAACAACCCCGAGTTTGAAACCCGCGAATAGTCAGGATAGCACTGCGGAAAAACCCCAAGAAACTGCTACGTTACTTCTCGACCGGCGACACTCATGTCGCGCGGGTTTGCAGCCAGCGAATGGTTTTCAGCAGCAGCAGTACAGGCAAAGCAGCATGCAGACACAGATCAAAGATATCCACCGGGCGCAGCAGCGTGCCCGAAAACAGCATGTGCAGCTTCTCAAACAGATGCGGCTGCGGCGTAAATGGCGCCAGGCCAAGCAGCAGGGCACCGGCGGCGACGGGAAAAAAGGGAATTCTGTCCAGCCACTTCATCGTTGCAGGCAAACCTCTTGATCACCGCGCCAGCCGGCGACTACACCACCGACACAGACATGTCAATGAAGCAAAACCCCGAGTTCACGGTATAATTGTCGGCTCCCCGCGCGAGCCAATGGCCCGCTT
>JALSHB010000164.1 GCA_026982475.1 Chromatiales bacterium | reverse complement strand
GCCCGAGCAGCGCCAGCCCACCATCGACCTGTACACGCGCCTGTCGCGCCAGCACTGGGCCGACAGCGACATCGTCATCTGGCCGGAGACGGCGCTGCCGGCCTATTATCACCAGGCCGAACGCTTTTTGCAGGGCCTGGCCGCCGAGGCCGCGCGCCATGGCTCGAGCCTGATGCTTGGGTTGCCGGTGCGGCCGGAGTCGGCGCCGGATACCTATTACAACAGCGTGGTGGCGATGGGCGAGCCGGTGCAGTTCTACAACAAGCACCACCTGGTGCCGTTCGGCGAATACATTCCCCTCAAGGATCTGCTGGGCGGCCTGCTGGACATCCTGCAGGTGCCGATGGCGGACTTCAGCCGCGGCGCGGCGGTGCAGCCGCCGCTGGCGGTGGCCGGGCAGAAGATCGCCGTGTCCATCTGCTACGAGGACGCCTTTGGTGAAGAGGTGATTCGCGCCCTGCCGCAGGCCACCGTGCTGGTCAACGTCAGCAATGACGCCTGGTTCGGCGACTCACTGGCGCCGCACCAGCACCTGCAGATGGCGCGCATGCGCAGCATGGAGACGGCGCGGCCCATGTTTCGCGCCACCAACAACGGCATCTCCGCGTTGATCGACCATCGTGGCCGGGTCACGGCGCGCTCGCCGCAGTTCGAGGTGTACGTGCTCAGCGGCAGCCTGCAACCGCGCCGTGGCGCCACGCCCTATGTGCTGGGTGGCAACTACTCCCTGTTAGTCCTGTTGCTGTCGTCCCTGTTGCTGGCGGTGGTGGTCCAGCGGCGTTAAATAAAGCCGCACACCTGCCGTTAGGGTTGGCATATTCCTGAATCTGTGGTTTCAGCCTGAATCCGTAGGTTCAGGGCGGATGAAGCGTGCAACTGCTTGATGCGTATCGCGTAATGAAAAATCGAGGGAATAGCGGGGACTATTGCCGAGATTTTTCATATAGCGAGACGGATCAATGAGTTGTGCGATTCGCCGTCATGAACCTACGGATTCAGGTTCAGTATAGTGATGAGCGGCCTGTTGTCCTCGGCCGCCGCAAACAGTCGAGAGGAAACAAGCATGACGGATCATCACGATGGCTTGTCATTTCTGGAGAGCGTGGACCACATGGTGGACCGCGCCCTGCTGAGCATGGATCTGGCGCCGGACGTGGCCGAGGCCATCAAGGCCTGCAACGCGGTGATCCAGGTCAAGTTCCCGGTGAAGATCCGCGGCAAGGTGCAGATCTTCTCCGGCTGGCGCGCGGTGCACAGCACCCACCGCCTGCCGGCCAAGGGCGGCATCCGTTTCGCCCCCTGCGTGGACCAGAACGAGGTGGAGGCGCTGGCGGCGCTGATGACCTACAAGTGCGCCATCGTCGATGTGCCCTTCGGTGGCTCCAAGGGCGGCCTGATGATCGACCCGCGTCAGTACGACCGCGAGGAGATGCAGCTCATCACCCGCCGCTTCACCCTCGAACTGGTGCGCAAGGGTTTCCTCAATCCGGCCACCAACGTGCCGGCGCCGGACATGGGCACCGGCCAGCGTGAGATGGCCTGGATGGCCGACACCTACAAGCACCTCAATCCCGAGGACATCAACTACACCGCCTGCGTCACCGGCAAGCCGGTGGAGCACGGAGGCATCCACGGCCGCACCGAGGCCACCGGCCGCGGCCTGCAATACGCCCTGCAGGAATTCTTCCGTCATCCGGACGAGGTCAAGGCGGCAAACCTGGAACCGGGGCTGGCCGGCAAGCGGGTGGTGGTGCAGGGCTTCGGCAACGTCGGCTATCACGTCGCCAAGTTCCTGCAGGAAGAGGACGACTGCCGCATTACCGGCGTCATCGACCGCCACGGCATGCT
>JALSHB010000163.1 GCA_026982475.1 Chromatiales bacterium | reverse complement strand
GGGTCTTGGGGCTCTGCACGGTGCGCTGGAAATAACTCGACACGCGTTTCTTCAGATTGCGCGCCTTGCCCACGTACAGCACCGTGCCCTCGGCGTCGAGCATGCGGTAGACGCCGGGCTTGCCGGTAAGGGTCTTGAGGAAGGCCTGGGCGTCAAAGGCCGGGGTGTTGTTCTGTTCAGTCACGGAATCAGGTACTCGGTGTCAAAAAGCCTCCACCACAGAGGCACGGAGACACAGAGAAATTCCTGTCTGTTTCTCGCAGAGTACGCAAAGCCGCCCAGAAAAAAATCAAAAGATTTTCCTGGCGCCCTCTGCGCCTCTGCGAGAGATATTCTTTCTCCGTGCCTCCGCGCCTCTGTGGTGAACATGCATCAGCCGATCGCGGTCGGGGACCCTCAGGCCCTGGCGTCGATGAGTTCGCGCGCCCGTTGGAACACGGCGTGGAACATGGGTTCCGTGAGGCGCCGCGTCTGGGTGTTGTAGCGGCTGCAGTGGTAGGAGTCCAGCAGGTGGCGCCCGCCCGGCAGTTCGTGCAGGGCATTGTGGGCGAAGCGGAAGTCCTTCTGCCGCAGGCCGAAGGCGCGCACCACCGACTGATGGGCGATGCTGCCCAGGGCCAGCACCACCGCGCCCTTTTTCAGCCCTTCCAGCTCCGCGCGCAGGAAATCGTTGCAGGCCTTGATCTCCGCGCCCAGCGGCTTGTTCTGCGGCGGCAGGCATTTCACCGCGTTGGTGATGCGGCAGTCGCGCAGCTTGAGGCCGTCGCGCGCCGATTCGGACACCGGCGCGCTGCTGAAGCCGTGGTCGAACAGGGTCTGATAGAGCAGGATGCCGGCGTGGTCGCCGGTGAAGGGCCGGCCGGTGGCATTGGCGCCGTGCATGCCGGGGGCCAGGCCGACGACCAGCAGCGACGGCCGCGCGGCGCCGAAGGGCGCCACCGGGCGGGCGTGATAGTCCGGGTAATCCTGTTGCACCTCATCGAGAAAGCGGCTGAGACGCGGGCAGCGGCGGCAATCGAGGTCGAAGGTGGTGGAAACAGCGGAGGTGGACGCGGAATGACGGCTCATGAAGGCACTTTACTCGGTGGAAACACAGCCGCTAGCATAGCATTGCCGTCAACCTGAATCCGCGGATTCAGGATCATGCCTTAATGCTTCCCCGGCTTTGCGCCGATACGAACAAATAAGGCATCCTACGGGTCAACTATTATTGAAACCGTTGAACCGGCGAAATACGCCGCCTGCCGCAGCCAAGGAAAACCGATGACAAAGCACCGCCGAATGATGGCCGCTATCGCGCTCGCCACCCTCGCCGCCGTCGCCCTGACGGGCTGCCTGGTGACGCAGAAGCCACCGGAGCCGCCCTATTACCGCGAAAGCGACAATCTGCGAATCTACAAACAGGGCGACTATATTCGTTACAACGTCTTCGCCACCACCGTGGCCGGCCCCGGCACCGGCGATTTCCGCAGCGGCGTGCTGGAAGTCGAATGGGGCAACTACGCCAACCTGATCTCGCCGGACAGCAATGCGAGTAACGATGGCGCCCCTTACGAGGTGATAGAAAAGCGTTATCTGTATTGCCTGGATGGCGCATACTGCGATCCTGAACCGGTGGTTGTTCAATACATCCACCAGGATGACAGCGGCACCGCGACCGAGGGTACCGAACGCCTGGTGGCCATGGGCAATCAGGCGGCCAGCAACCAGTATTACTGGCTGAACACCACGGGCGGTAGCGATTTCCCCCCCGCGAACCCCGACAATACTGTCACCGGCGGCCAGGAGCCGGTAATCACCCTGAAGTCCCCCCTGTACATCAACGATGCATACACGGTGGAGTACTATCTCATGGATGGCTGCATCTCCGGCGTTGCCAGTTGTGGGAGCGATGTTGGCCGATTCACCAATTCGATCAGCGTCGTCGGTGACGGCAACCAGGTGAACACCAATATCGGCAACTATGCCAACCCCTTCCAGATCATCTTCGAGGGAGAAACCTTTCCGGACGCCGAAATCGGCGACCAACTGCCTTTGACGCTCGATGTCTTCGACCTCTGTACGCACAGGCATTCCCGCCACAAGGGCCACCTGTATATCGTTCCCGAGATCGGCGTCATCGAGATGCAGATCACCTGCACGGACACCATCAGCGGCGAGGCCACCCTTTACGACATCACCGTCGACAGCATCAGCTCCAGCATCCTCGCCGGCAGCTAGCCCGCGCTCGAGACGACAAAAAGGGCGCCCCGTGCAGACGAGGCGCCCTTTTTCGTGTCACCACTGCGGGCCACGGCTTACAGGAAGTTGAACAGAGAGAGATTCTGTATCCGCGCGAAGCTCTGCTGCGAGGCCTCCAGCCCGGCCTGTTGCAGGTTGAGGCGGCTGATGGCCTCGGCATAGTCCAGGTCCTGCACTTCCGAGAGCCGCTTTCGCGCCTCCAGCCTGACGTCTTCATTGAACTCGCGGTGACTGTCGATGGCGTTCTGTCTCGCCCCCACCTTGGCGCGGAAGCCATCGAGGTGGTTGAGGGCGCTTTCCAGGTCGCCCACCGCGGCGGCGTTCGGCGCATTGGACTCCAGCGACAACGCCAGCTGTTCCAGGGTGTCGAATACGCTGCGGGTGCCGCCGCCACCCTCCGGAATGTTGACGAAGACATCGCTGCCGGGATCGCCCACGGGGATCTGCCGCGCGGGGCCGATCTGCAGGTTGCGCTGGCCGTTGTCGCCCGTGTAGTTGAAATCGTAAAGGCCGCTGCCGACGGGATTTTCCACCTGAGCAAAGGGCGCGGTGCCGACGTTGTAGCCGGCGAAGACGTATTCGCCGTTGCCGTCGGTGGTGTTGGCCAGGGCCAGGACTTCCGCCAGGTTCTGGCGGATTTCGGTGGCCAGGGCGGCGCGGTTGGCGGCGGAGAGGCTGCCGTTGTTGCCCTGGATGGCCAGCTCGCGCGAGCGCTGCAAGACGTTGATGGTCTGCGTGAGGGCGGTCTCCTCGGTGGCCAGGCGGCTTTCGGCCATGTCGGCATTTTTCTGGTACTGCGTGGCGGTGTCGATGTTCTGCTGCAGGGCGATGATCTGTGTGGAGCCGATGACATCGTCCGAGGGCGACAGGATGCGCCTGCCGGTGGCTACCTGCTGCTGGGTATAGCTCAGCTCGGTCTGCCGCTCCATCATGCTGCGGACGGCCTGGGACTGCATCTGTGCGGTGGAGATACGCATGCCACGATCCTTTCTTTCTGTTTTGTAACGCCCGCTTCACCCGCAGGAGCGGACCCTTGGGCCACGAATGCCCCTGGCGGGAAAACCATCGCGGCCTGAGGGGCCGCTGCTACGTGAGCGACGGAATAATCCCGCTCATGATCACCTGCCGGCCACGTTGAGCAGGGTCTGGAACAGGGTGTCGGCCACCTTCACCAGCTGGGCCGCGGCCTGGTAGGCCTGCTGATACTTGATCAGGTCGGCGGCCTCCTCGTCGAGGTTGACGCCGGAGACGGCGCTGTTCGCCTCGATGGCGTTGTCCAGCAGCGCCTGCTGCGCCTCGCTGTTGACCTTGGCCTCGCGGGTCTTGACCCCCACGTCGGCCAGCACCTTGCCGTAGGACGACTGGTAGGTTTCGGTGCCGTTGCCCAGCAGTTTCTGCGTCTGCAGGCCGGCCAGGGCGAGGGCATTGCTGTTGTCGCCGCTGGCGTTGCCGCTGGCGGCGGCGGCAAACTCGGCCCCCGAGGCGAGGGCGACATTCATGTCGCGGGCGCCATAGCGCACCGGGCGAATCAGGAAGCTGTCGCCGGTGGCGACCGTGCCGCTGAGATCGAGGGTGATGCCCTCGCCGGCCACCGTGCGCGGCAGCGCCGCGGTGCCGAAGCCGCTGTCCACCACCGTGTTGTCGGACAGGCGCAGCAGGGAGAAATTGGCGCCGTCGTAGCTGAGACGGTATTCCGAGGCCTTGAGTTGACCGGAATCGTTGATGGTCACCGCCACCGTGCCGCTGGCGGCGTTGTTGTTGACGCTGGCGAAGACCGCCGGGCTGGTGGTGTCGATGGCGTCGAAGAACAGGCCGCCGGGGTTGCCGTTGAGGTCGTCACCCAGCTGGTGCTGGGCATTGAAGGTATCGGCCATGCCGATGGCGATGCGGCCCAGGCCGTCCTGCGCCGGGTCCAGCACGTTGCGGCGAAAGTCCATCAGGCCGCCCAGCTGCCCGCCGTTGAGCTGGCCGCCGATGGGGATGCTGGTGGTGCGGCTGGTGAAGACGATCTCCCGCTGGCTGGGATCGAAGTCGCCACGGGTGGTGCGCAGGCTGGCGGCCTCGCTGCCCAGCACCAGCGCCTGGCCGCTGCCGATGAAGATATTGGTCATGCCGTCGTCCGTCTCCACCCGGTTCACCGACACCAGTTCGGCGAGGCGGTTGATCTGCCGGTCGCGCTGGTCGAGCAGGTCGTTGGGCGGCTGGCCGGCGGCGCTGGCGCGGGCGATGGCGATGTCCTGATTCAGCTCGGCGATGGAGCCGGCAATGCTGTTGACCTCCGAGGTGAACACCTCCATCTGCGCATTGACCTGATCACGCAGGCCGTCGAACTGCTGATTCAGCGACTGGAAGCGATAGGCCAGGTTGGTGGCCTCCAAGATCATCACCTCACGGCTGGGGATGGAGGTCGGGTTGTTGGAGACGTCCTGCACCGCGTTGAAAAAGGCCTGGATCGACGGACTCAGGCTGGAGGACTCGCCGGCCAGTGCATTGTCGACCCGCGCCGCCAGGTTGTACAGGGTGTTCATTTGCTGAAAGGAGGAGGTGCGGCTGGTCACCTGACCGCCCAGGAACTGGTCATAGATGCGGCGCACGGTGCTGACTTCGACACCGTTGCCGACGAATCCCGAGCCATTGGGCGTGGGTGCGCGCGACACCAGCTCGGCGCTCTGCCGGCTGTAGCCCTCGGTGTTGACGTTGGTGATGTTGTTGCCGACCACCGCCAGGTTGCGCTGGTAGGCGGTGAGGCCGGAAATCGCCGTACTGAGTAAGTCTGCCATGGTTACACTCCGCGCCCCGCCCGGCCATCGTGGCCGGCGCCGGGGGCGCTGACAGGCTGCCCGGAACAGGGGCTGCCCGTGGTTGATTTAGCGACCGCCGTCACAAATTCTTTAAAAATCCATGAACCACCCCGCGGCGCCTACGGTAGGCGCCTTGGGCGAGCCGGCGGGAGATCGTGCTGTAGGAGCGGCCCCTTGGGCCGCGATGGTTTTCCCACCCTTGGCATCGCGGCCCAAGGGTCCGCTCCCGCAATCGTTCAGGGCAACAACATTATTTCGCTGCCGGCAGCGGGGAATCCCACCCGGGGGGTTCCAAGGAACCCCGCTCCGCCGCGACCGCCGACAGGGAACGCGCCATGGGCTCGCCGTCGATGATGCCGAGGATCTTCTCGGCATAGTCCGGGTCCGTCGCATAACCGGCCCGCGCCAGCTCGGTGACGAAGCGCTGGCTGTCCGCGGCCGAGTCCAGCGCCGGGCGATAGCGCGTGCTGTCCTGCAGGAAGTTCACATAGTCGTCGAAGCTGTCGGCGAAGGAATCATAGGCGCGGAATTGCGCCTGCTCGCGGACGAAGACGCCATTGCGGAATTCCCGGGTATCGACGCTGACCCGCTCACCGTCCCAGCGGTCGTCCGCCTTGATGTTGAACAGGTTGTGACTGCTGCGGCCATCGGCATGGCGGGACACGTAACGCCCCCAGCCGGTCTCCAGCGCCGCCTGCGCCAGCAGCACCGCGGGGTCCACGCCCAGCCTGTCGGCCGCCTCACGGGCCTGCGGCCAGAGGGTGCTGACGAAGGCCTCCGGCGTCTCCAGCGCAGCCGCCGGCGCCACGGGTTCGGCGCCCGTCGCCGGCGCAACGGCCGCCGGCCGCGACGGCAGCGGCGCATCCAGATAGTCACGCAGGCTGCGAATGCGATCCACCGCCGCGGCCTGCGCGGAGACGCCCTGCGTATCCCTGCCCTGCCCCTGGCGCAGCTGCTGCACCAGCAGCTCGGCGATGCCGATGCCCTGCCCCTGGGCCATGTTGATGGCCATCTGCTTGTCGTGCAGGTCCTGATAGAAATCACCCTGCTCGCTGTCGAACAGGCCGCCGTCCAGCTTGGCGTCGCGCGCGCTCTTCAGCATCATCTGCAAAAACAGCGCCTCGAACTGCTGGGCGGCAAAGCGCAGGGTCTCCTCCGACTGGCCGTCGGCGCGACGCCGCACGCCCTCCAGACTCTGAAGATCCGTGTACAGCGAGGCCGATGAGAGCGACGGGGTCATGACGATCAGATCACGATCAGCCGGGCGCTCAGCGCGCCGGCCTGCTTGAGGGCCTCGAGGATCGCCACCAGGTCGCCCGGCGCCGCGCCGACTTCGTTCACCGCGCGCACGATCTCATCCAGCGAGACGCCCGGCGCGAACTTGAACATGCGCCCGTCCTTCTGCTCCAGCTTGATCGCGGTGCGCGGCACCACCACGGTTTGCCCGGCGCCACCGCCCAGCAGCCCGCCGGGCGGTGGCTGGCTCACTTCCGGACGGGCGCTGATGGTCACCACCATGCCGCCGTGGGTCACTGCGGCCGGAGAGACGCGCACATTCTTGCCGATGATGATGGTGCCGGTGCGGGAGTTGACGACGATCTTTGCCGCCGCCTCGCCCGGCGCCACTTCGATGTTTTCCAGCAGCGACATGAAGGCCACCCGCTGCCCCATGTCGCGCGGCGCGGCGACCCGTACCGAGGCGCCGTCCAGGGCATGGGCGGTGTCCGGGCCGATGTGCTGGTTGATGGCCATGGAAATGCGATTGGCGGTGGTGAAGTCGGGGGTGTTGAGGTTCAAGATCAGTGAATTGCCGTTGGCGAAGGCCGACACCACGCCGCGCTCGACGGTGGCGCCATTGGGGATGCGGCCGACGTTGGGCACGTTGACGGTAATGCTGGAACCATCGGCCTCTACGCCGAACCCCCCCACCACCAGGTTGCCCTGGGCCAGCGCATAGACCTTGCCGTCCGCGCCCTTCAGCGGCGCCATCAACAGGCTGCCGCCGAACAGGCTCTTGGCGTTGCCGATGGACGACACGGTGACGTCGATGGTCTGCCCCGGCTTGGCGAAGGGCGGCAGCTCCGCGTGCAGGGTCACCGCGGCGACATTCTTCAGCTGCGGATTGACATTGGGTGGCACATTGATGCCGAACTGGTTGAGCATGTTTTTCATGCTTTGCAGGGTGAAGGGCGTCTGCGTGGTCTGATCACCGGTGCCGCTCAGGCCCACCACCAGACCGTAGCCCACCAGCTGATTGCTGCGCACGCCGGCGATCTGCGCCAGATCCTTGATGCGCTCGGCCTGCACCATCGCCGGCGCCCAGATCAGGGCCAGCAGCAGGCCCGCCAGCAGTACGTCTCGCCCCTTCAATTGACCTCGCATCAAGCTATCTCCCGTTAGAACGGCCACCAGGGGCCATCGAACACACGTTGCATCCAGCCCTTGCCATTGGCCTCGGCGAGCACGCCCTGGCCACCATAGACGATGCGCGCATCGGCCACCTGCGACGACTTGACGGTATTGTCCGGACGGATATCAACCGGGCGGATGATGCCGGAGATACGCACATGTTCGGAGCCCTGATTGAGGGTCAGCAGCTTCTCACCGCGAACAAACAGATTACCGTTAGGGTAGACCTCGGCCACGGTCACCGTGATGCTGCCGGTAAGGCTGTTGCTCTGGGTACTGTCGCCCTCGCCGGTAAAGTCGCGCGCCGCGGCGACCGAGGCGCTGAGGATGTCCTTGCCGGCATGGCGCACCGGCGCGCCAAACACCGTGGGCACGCCAAGCTCGATCTCGGCATCCTTCTTGGTGCTCGTGCTGGCCTTCTTGCTGGCGTTGGTGCGTTCCTGCAGGATGATGGTCAACACGTCACCGACGCGATGGGCGGTGGGGTCCTCGAACAGGGCGCGCTCGAAGCCGGCCTTGTAGATGGCGCCATCGTTGATCGGGATGGGCATCGACATCACCGGCCGCACGGCGGAAAAACGCGGATCGCTGATGGGTTCGTGGACCGTCGTGGCGCAGCCGCCCAGCAGCAGCGCGCCCACCAGGATAAGGAAGAGAGCGTTGGTGTTCATGTCGACTCCGGCCCGTTTCATCTTGCAACCGCCATTACAGGTTGTTGTTCAGGTATTGCAGCATCTGGTCCGCGGTGGAGATGGCCTTGGAGTTCATCTCGTAGGCGCGCTGGGTTTCGATCAGCTCCACCATTTCCTTCACGGCATTGACGTTGGAGGACTCCAGCGCCCCCTGCACCACGCTGCCCAGGCCGTTGAGGCCCGGCGTGCCATTCTGCGGCGAGCCGCTGGCGGCGGTTTCCGCATAGAGATTCTCGCCCATGGGTTGCAGGCCGGTGGGGTTCTGGAAGTCGGCCAGCTGGATGCTGCCGATCTGCGTCGGCGCCGCGCTGCCCTGCAGCATCACGGACACCACGCCGTCCGAGCCAATGGCGATGCTTTGCGCGTTGTTGGGGATGGTGATGGCCGGCTGCACCTGGTAACCACCGGCGGTCACCAGCTCACCGACTTCATTGACCTGGAAGGAACCGTCGCGGGTATAGGCCAGCGAGCCATCCGGTTGCAATATCTGGAAATAGCCCCTGCCCTGGATGGCCAGATCGAGGTTGTTTTCCGTCTGGATCATGTTGCCCTGGCTGTGGTTCTTTTCCGTCGCCACGGTGCGCACGCCGGTGCCCAGCATCAGGCCGGAGGGCAGCTTGGTGTTTTCCGTGGACTGCGAACCGACCTGGCGCACGTTCTGATACAGCAGATCCTCGAACACCGCGCGGCTGCGCTTGTAGGCGGTGGTATTGGCGTTGGCCAGATTGTTGGAGATCACCGACAGGCGCGTCTGCTGCGCGTCGAGGCCGGTCTTTGCTACCCATAGTGCCGAATTCATCGTCTCTTCCTCTTGTTTTCTGCTTCAGGCCGAGGCTCAGGTCAGGCTCAGCAGTTCATTGGACTTGGCGGCCATCTCGCCCGCCGCCTTCATCATTTTCACCTGCGCCTCGTACTGACGCGCCAGGGCGATCATGTTGACCATGGCGTCCACGGTGTTGACGTTGCTGGTCTCCAGCGCGCCGGAAACCAGCCGCACCGAGGCATCGGCATCGGCCTCGTAACCGTCCTTCAGGCGCAGCAGGCCGTCCTTGCCCTTCACCAGTTGCGCGCCGTCCGGATTGACCAGCTTGATGCGATCGACCACCGCCAGCGAATTGGCAAACTCGCCAATGCCGCGGATGGTGATGGTGCCGTCGACGCCGATTTCCAGCGACTCGGCCTGGGGAATGGCGATCGGCCCGCGATTGCCCATCACCGGGTAACCACTGCCGGTGACCAGCAGGCCGCCGGATTCTATGCGCAGGTTGCCGGCGCGGGTGTAGGCCTCCTGGCCATCGGGCGCCTGCACGGCGATCCAGCCATTGCCCTGCACCGCCATGTCGAGATCCCGCCCGGTGGCCTGAATGGCACCGCTTTCGAGATTGACGCCCGGGTTCTCGGTCATTGCGTAGACCCGTGTCGGCGCGCCCGGCCCGAACACCGGCATGCTGCGAAAGGCCGCCAGGTCTTCACGAAATCCGCTGGTGTTGGCGTTGGCCAGATTGTTGCTGTTCACCGCCTGCGCCAGCGCGGTCTGCTTGGCGCCCGACATGGCTACGTAAAGCATGCGATCCATGAGTGGTTTCCTGGTTTCTATCTAACGTTCATTAGATGTTTATGATGGTCTGCGTGATGGTGTCGGCGGCACTGATCACCTGGGCATTGGCCTGATAATTGCGCTGCGCGGTGATCAGGTTGACCAGGCTGGCGGCGATGTCCACATTGGAGGTCTCCAGAGCGCCGGACTGAACCAGGCCAAAACTGGCGGTGTTCGCCTCACCCAACAACAAGTCGCCGGACTCGTAGGTCTGCGCCCAGTTGGTGTCGCCCAGCTGCCGCAATCCCTGCACGTTGGGGAAGTTCGCCAGCGCGATCTTGCCCAGCGGCGTCGCCTGACCATTGGTGAAACGGGCGAACACCACGCCCTCACTGTCGATATCGATGCCACTCAGGCGGCCGGTGGTAAAGCCATTCTGTGCCAGGCCGTTGACGGCGAACGGACTGCCGTACTGGGTGGTATTGGTGTAGTCCAGAGTGACCTGAATGGGGTCGGCGCCGGTGCCCGAAGGCACGGCATCGTAATTGATGGTCAGCGGCCCGTTGATGCTGCCGTCCGAGTTGAAGGTCATGGTGATCGGCGAGGCGCCGCCACTGGGCACCACGTTGCCATCGATGTACTGATAGACATCCCATTGATTGTCGACGGCGGTCTTGACGTAATACATTGTCGAGGTATGCGAGGTGCCCAGCGAGTCATAGATCACCGTGGAGGTCGAACTGTTGAAACTGGTGGCGTCCAGGGGATCGAAGGGCACGGTGACCGGCGGCGCTTCCGATGAACTCAGGTTGAGGCTGGCGGTGATGGAGCTGGTGGCCTGGGGCGGGCCGTCGGAGGTCGACAGCTGCAGGTCTGTCAAGACGCCGGTGTTGAAGGTGCCGCCGGTCACCGCCGGAAATATCTGCAACTTCTGTGCTGCCTGATTGACCACATAGCCATCACGATCGACATGGAAGGCGCCGGCGCGGGTGAAGGACTGGCCGGACGAGTCATTGAGCACGAACATGCCCTGGCCGCGCACCGCGATATCGAGATTGCGTTCGGTGAAATCGATATTGCCCTGGGTGAAGTTCTGCGACACGGCGGCGACGCTGACGCCGTTGCCGGTGGCGATGTCGCTGATGCCCTCGAAGGCCACGGCGTAGACATCGGCAAACTCCGCGCGCGAGCGCTTGAAGCCGGTGGTGCTGGCATTGGCGATGTTGTTGCCGGTGATCGAAAGGTCAGTCTGCGCGGCATTCAGCCCGCTCAATGCAATACGAAATGGCATGATCTATCTCCTCACTATTTACTTGATTGACCGCACATCGGAAAGGTCGACGGTGTTTCCGTCGGCCAGATTCAGTGTCATGGTCTGCCCGCCCTTGCCCATGGTGACGCTATCGACGGCGGCGCTCACCAGGGTTTCCAGCGCCTCGCTACCACTTTCGGTCTGGGTCTCGGCGCTGATGTAATAACGTCCCGCCTGGGCCTGCACGCCACTATCGGTTATGCCGTCCCAGTTGAAATACACGTCGCCCGTCTGCTGGGGCCCCAACTCCAGCCGGCGCATCACCTGTCCACTGGCGTCCTGAATGGTGATGGTCAGATTGCTGCTCGATGCGTCCAGTTCCACCATCCCGGACAAGGTGCCACCCGGCGGTAAAGTGCCAATGCCCGAAGGCACGGTGACCGTGCGTCCCACCAGTGACGAGGCCTGCAGCGCCTGGTTGGACTGCAGGGACACGGCCAGATCATCGAATGACTGCTTCAGCTCGGTGAGGCCCGTGACGGCACTGAACTGCGCCATCTGGGCGATGAAGTCGCCATTCTCCATGGGCTTCATGGGATCCTGGTTGTTCAGCTGGGCGATCATCAGTTGCAGAAACTCGCTCTGCCCCAGCTCATCCGGGGCCTTCTGCCTGACCGATTTTTCACCCAGCCCCAGCCCGCCGAGGACAGAGGTCAGGTTGTTGTCCACGTTTGTCATCGTCATCTCCGCCTTATTGGCCCAGACTCAGGGTGCGCATCAACAATTGTTTGGATGTCTTGGCCACTTCCACATTGCTCTGGTAGGCGCGCGAGGCGGCAATCATGTTGGCCATCTCTTCCACCATGTTGACGTTGGGCTTGTAGATGTAGCCGCCTTCATCGGCCTGCGGATGATCGGGCGCGAATTCCTTGCGCAGAGGCGACTGACTTTCCACGATGCCCTTGATGTCGACGCCCGCGCCGCGGCCCGGTTCGCCGAGGGCATCGAGAGTGGCGGAAAACACCGGATAGCGCGCGCGGTAGGTTTCCTGGGTGCTCGAACTCACGGTCTCGGCATTGGCGAGATTGCTGGCGGTGGTATTGAGGCGCAGTGCCTGCGCGCTCATGCCTGAACCTGCAATATCCAGAACTTTAAATAGCGACATGATGTTCTACTCCTGATTCCTTTTTGTCAGCCCAGAGTTGTCAGCCAGAGTTGTCAGCTCAGCGCACTACTCGCCTTTCAACGCCGTCTTGAGCATCTTTACCTTGCCGGTGAGAAAACGGAGATTGACTTGGTACAGCAAGGCGTTTTCCATGAACTCGGTTTTCTCGCGCAACGGGTCCACCGTGTTGCCGTCCAGGGAGGGCTGGGTGGGATTGCGGAATTTCATTTCCCCGATGAGATTGTCGATGCCGGCCGTCGACCCGCCATTGCCGGTCAGGTGCCGGGGATTGGTGGTGACGAGGCGCGCCCCGCCGGTCTGCGCCTTGACCTGCTGCAGGGCGGTGCGAAAGTCGATGTCGCGCGCCTTGAAGCCAGGGGTTTCGGCATTGGCCAGATTATTGGCCAGCACCTCGGAGCGCCGGGAATGGATCGCCAGCGCCTGCTGACTGATGCCGAGCACCTTTTCCAAACCGAACCGCATGTTTCTTCTCCGTTGCCACTTTTGTCGATGTACTTTTGCCGATAAAAACAGAGCAAGGGACGTGCCAGATTACGTTTTGTCTTTATTTACAATCGCTTAAGATTTTACGGCCGACCCGGCAAGGGGTGGAGGCGGCAAGTTGGAGCCGGGGGCGGCAATGGAGTGCTTGGTGCTGAGTGCTGAGTGCTGAGTGCTGAGGGCTGAGGGCTGAGGGCTGAGGGCTGAGGGCTGAGGGCCGAACTGGTGGATCGTGACTGGGGCTGTGTTG
>JALSHB010000162.1 GCA_026982475.1 Chromatiales bacterium | reverse complement strand
GTACCAGTTGCCTATCTCCGGATTTGGGCTTTGGGCCATGTGCTCCCCCTCACGTGCGGTGGCGATACATAGTCTCAAGATAGCACTGTTTGAAGAGATGTGAACGGGCCGGGCGGGACGGATTCCCTCATCCCAGCGGGCACGATTACCTGCCAGGTTCGAACAGGGCGATGGACTCCACGTGGCCGGTGTGCGGGAACATGTCCATGGCGCCGGCGCTGACGAGGCGGTAGCCCTGCTCGTGCACCAGGATGCCGGCGTCGCGGGCCAGGGTGGCGGGGTCGCAGGAAACGTAGACGATGCGCCGGGCCAGTGGCCTGGGCAGGTTGGCCACCACCACCGGCGCGCCGCTGCGTGGCGGGTCCAGCAGCAGCTTGTCGAAGCCTTCGCCGTACCAGGGCTCGGCGGCCAGGTCGCCATTGAGGTCGGCGGCGTGGAATTCCACGTTGTCGATGCCGTTGCGCGCGGCATTGTCGCGCGCGCGCGCCACCAGGGCGGCCTCGCCCTCGACCCCCACCACCCGCCCGGCCTGGCGCGCCAGGGGCAGGGAAAAGTTGCCGAGGCCGCAGAACAGGTCGAGGATGCGCTCCCCCGGCTGCGGATCGAGCAGCGCGATGGCGCGGTCGATCATTTTCCGGTTCAGTTCGGCATTGACCTGGGTGAAGTCGGTGGGGCGGAACTGCATCTCCACATCGTAGTCGGCCAGACGATAGCTGAGCACCGAACCCTCCTCCCCTTCCGGCCACAGACGGGTGATGGTCTTCGGCCCGCCGGATTGCAGGAAGATCAGCAGCCCCCGCTCACGGCCGTAATCACGCAACAGCGTCAGGTCGTCTTCACTGAGATCAGCGAGATGCCGAAACACCAGCGCCGCATGGTCGTCCCCCACCGCCACCTCGATCTGCGGGATCTGATCCTTGATGCTGAGCCGGCCCACCAATGCGGAGAGTTCGTCGACGTGCTCGCCGATGCGCGGGTGCAGCACCTCGCAGCGCCGCAGGTTGGTGAGAAACGAACTGCTGCGCTCGCGGAAGCCGACCCGCACCACGCGGTCGCGGCGCATGTATTTCACCCCCAGGCGCGCCTTGCGGCGGTAGCCCCAGCTACCGGCAGTGAGCGGTGGCAACACCGTGTCCGGCTCGACACGGCCGATGTTGCGCAGGTTGTCCAGCAGGCGCTGCTGCTTGGCGGCGATCTGCGCCTCCGGCGCCAGGTGCTGCAGGCTGCAGCCGCCGCAGATGCCGAAGTGGGCACAGCGCGGCTCGACCCGCTGCGGCGAGGGCTTGATCACCTCCAGCACATCGCCCTCGTCGAACTTGCCGCATGTGCGACAGTAGCGAAAGCGCACTTCCTCGCCGGGCAGGGCACGGTGGATGAACACCGTCTTGCCCTCCACGTGGGCGATGCCACGGCCGTCATGGGCCATGTCGTCGATGTGGGCGATGCGGGGTTCGGGGAGTTTCTTGCGGCGTTTGGACATGAGGAATTGTCAGGACAAAAGTTGAAAGGCCAGGCTTTCCACGTTGAGTGAGGAAGGAGAATCCGTCCGCAAATGAACGCGAATGCACGCAAATTGTTCTGTCATGAAAAGAAATGTGAGTTGTCGTTCGCGCAAAAAATTGCGCTACCGGAATACAAGCTCACCCGCCCTGATTCCATTCGCGTGCATTCGCGTTCATTTGCGGACCCGACCCAAGGCTTTCAGGCAGGAAACACGTCCGTGGACAGGTAGCGGTCGCCGCGGTCGCAGATGATGGCGACGATGGTGGCGTTCTCCACCTGCGCGGAGAGGCGCAGCGCCGCAGCCACGGCACCACCGGAGGAGACGCCGGCGAAGATGCCCTCGCGGGCGGCCAGGGCGCGGGTGGTGTCCTCGGCGTCTTCCT
>JALSHB010000161.1 GCA_026982475.1 Chromatiales bacterium | reverse complement strand
CTCCTGTGGTGCGGACCACGACTTCCAGCAGGTAGCGCCGGCCGGGTTGAAGCACCGGTACCTCGGGGCGCAGGGGCGCGGTCAGTTCGCCCTCGATGGTGCCGCCATTCTTGAGCCCGAAAATGTCCACGCGCAACGCCTTGGCCAGAAACTCCCGGCGGCGCTCGATGGTCGCCCGTGGCAGGCCTGCCAGGGCGGGCACGCCGGTATTGGCCGCCGGGAATAGATGGTCATGCACCTTGCGCCCGCCCTTGCCATCGAAATCGCGGGCGGCGAGGTCGTCCGACTCATACAGAGGCATGTGGCAGGCCGCGCAGTTCTCGACGGCCCGCGGCGGATAGTAGAAGCTCGCCACGCTGTGGCCGGACACGCCGCTCAGCCGGAAGGCATCGTAGTGATTCTGCCCACGCAGCCATTTGTAGCCGTTGACCGACCTGGGGATGTGTACCTTGTGACAGGTGGAGCAGAACTCGGCCGTGCGGTGAAAGGGTTTCATGAAGGTTTTTTTGTGGAGTTCCGGCCTGGCCTTGATCAGTTGATGATTGATCGCGCGCAGCAGCGGCTTGTCGCTGGCGGCAAAGGGGTAGTGCAACGGCGCTTCGATAGTGTAGTCGCCGTTGCCGAGGATGCCGATCTCCGTGATCGCGTGGCAGGCGGTGCAGGTGATGCCGGCCCGGGCGACATCTGATGCCTCGTCGAAATCAGGATCATCGAAGGCGCCGCTGAAGAAGGGCACGGGGTCGTGACAGCCGGCGCAGAAGCGTGAGGCATCGAGGTTGCCGTCACGCCGCAGAACGACCCGGCGGGTTTCGCGGACGCTGAAGGCATAGGCCGGATTGTTGAACGAACTGAAGCGGTGCATGCTGTGCTGCCAGTCGCGCAGCGCATCGGCGTGGCATTCGCCGCAGTAGTCCTGCATCATCAGGGCCCTGGCGGGGATGTAATCGCCGCTGGCGGTGCGCGCCAGGGAAGGCTCGAAGCGCGTCGCGATGGTTTGCGGGTCCGCAGCGGAGCGCTGGCCGGCGGCGAGCGTGTGCCAGCCCAGCATCGCAACGGCAAAACCGGCCGCCACCGCGCCCCAGCCGAGTCCGGTCCGCCACGCGATGGGCCGCCCCACCAGCCGGTGCAGCACGAACAGCCAGATAGCCACCAGCGGTGCCACCACGTGCAGCCAGTACAGCGCCGAGCGGGCTGCCGGCGTATCGAGCTCGAAAAAGGGAAACCGGGTCAGCGCCAGGCCCGTCGCCAGGACAGTGATGCCGGCCGCGAGCAGCCCCAGTCCGGCCCGCACCACCCGCCGTTTCGGGTGGCGCCAGGCCCGGCGCAGGTGGGCGATTCCGAAGGCGAGAAAGAACGGGATCAGCAACAGTCCCAGGGCCAGGTGGGCCAGGAACATCAGCAGGTAGAAATAGTCCTCGTAGGTCGTGCCGGTCAGCCAGCCGGCCAGGGTGACCGCGGCCAGATAGACCGAATTGACGGCCAGCGCCGCCAGCAGCAGGAACACCAGCCTCAGGAGCCCGCGCAGACGGGGGGTGACCACCGGCCGGGGCCGGGTGTCGCAGGACGTTGTCATCGGTTTCTCCGTCATGGTGTGGGGCATTGGAACCGAGGCAGAAAAAAGAAAAAAGGGTGGAGTTACCCCGTTTCAGTGGACAGTTCAACATTTGGGGTCTGAGCCCCGCGCTTGTGCCGGGCATGCTGCCGCTCGAAGTTGATTGGCGACAGATAGCCCAGCGACGAGTGCCGACGATGCGGATTGTACCAACCCTCAATGAACTCGAAGATGGCACGCTCCGCCTCGGCACGCGTGCGGAATGTGACGTAATCCAGCAGCTCACATTCCAGCGTGGCGAAAAAGCTCTCCGCCATGGCATTGTCATAGCAGTCCCCGACGCTGCCCATCGAAGGCCG
>JALSHB010000160.1 GCA_026982475.1 Chromatiales bacterium | reverse complement strand
ATGGTCATGTGCAGGCTGCCCATGATGCGGGCGCCCTTGAGGGGTTGGGCCGAACCGTATTCCTCGCGCAGGGCCATCAGGCCCGGCATCTCGGTCTCCGCAATGGCGATCTCCTTGCGGCCCCACTCGGCCAGGGAGATGTCGGCGACCTTGTAGTCGGTGAAGGGGGTATCGGTTACAGCGTTCATGGTCATTCTCCTTTCCACGATCTATCAGAACCTGAATCCGTGACTTCAGGTTAGAAGTTTGAATGAGCGCCGTTGAAACAGATTGCTTGCCATTCCCAAGCCTGGCGGATCCTCCGCTGCAGCGCTCCTCGGGAAGGCAAATTTTTCATTGCAGGAGCGGAATCCCGGGCCGCGATTGTTTGTTGGCTCGACGCCGAGACAATCGCGGCCCAAGGGTCCGCTCCTACGGGGAGTGATCAGATGCCCGCGGCGTCGCGCAAGGCCTCTGCCTTGTCGGTCTTCTCCCAGGGAAACCCTTCATCCTCGCGGCCGAAGTGGCCGTAAGCGGCGGTGGGCGTGTAGATGGGCCGCAGCAGGTCGAGCATGGTGATGAGGCCGCGCGGGCGCAGGTCGAAGAATTCGCGCACCAGTTCGATGATGCGCGCGTCGTCAACCTTGCCAGTGCCGAAGGTCTCGACGCTGATGGAGGTGGGCTCGGCCACGCCGATGGCGTAGGAGACCTGGATCTCGCAGCGCTCGGCGAGGCCGGCGGCGACGATGTTCTTGGCCACGTAGCGGCCGGCGTAGGCGGCGGAGCGGTCCACCTTGGAGGGGTCCTTGCCGGAGAAGCAGCCGCCGCCGTGGCGCGCCGAACCGCCGTAGGTGTCGACGATGATCTTGCGCCCGGTGAGGCCGCAATCACCCACGGGACCACCGATGACGAAGCGGCCGGTGGGGTTGATGTGGTACCGGGTGTTGGCGTCCAGCCATTCCGCCGGCAGCACGGGCTTGATGATCTCCTCCATCACCGCCTCTTTCAGGTCGGCGTAGGAGATGTCGGGGGTGTGCTGGGTGGACAGCACCACCGCCTCGATGCCCACGGGGACGTCGTCCTCGTAGCGGAAGGTGACCTGGCTCTTGGCATCGGGACGCAGCCAGGTGAGGACGCCCTTCTTGCGCACCTCGGCCTGGCGCCGCACCAGACGATGGGCATAGGTGATGGGGGCGGGCATGAGCACGGCCGTTTCGTTGCTGGCATAGCCAAACATGAGGCCCTGGTCGCCGGCGCCCTGCTCGTGCTCTTCGGTTTCGTCCACGCCGACGGCGATGTCCGGCGACTGCTTGTCGATGGAGGTGATGACGGCGCAGGACTCCCAGTCGAAGCCCATGTCGGAACTGTTGTAGCCGATCTCGCGGATGCAGCCGCGCACCACCTCGTTCATGTCCACCCAGGCCTCGGTGGTGATCTCGCCGGAGATGACCACCATGCCGGTGTTGACCAGGGTCTCACAGGCCACGCGGGCGGTGGGGTCCTGTTCGAAGATGGCGTCGAGGATGGAATCGGAAATCTGGTCGGCGACCTTGTCCGGATGCCCCTCGGAGACGGACTCAGAGGTAAAGAGATGTGATTTTGCCATGACGTTCCTTTGAATTGGGTAGATGCCGGCGCACAAGCCGACCGATTTTAGCCGCGCAGCCGTCCCCCGGCAATCGCCAATCGAGAAAAAGCCGGGATGGCCGTCACTCGCTGCGGCCGTACTGATCCTCGAAACGGACGATATCGTCTTCGCCCAGATAGCTGCCGGACTGCACCTCGATGATCTCCAGCGGCACCGTGCCGGGATTCTCCAGCCGGTGTTTCTCGCCGATGGGGATGTAGGTGGACTGGTTTTCGGTCAGCAGGAAGGTGTCGTCGCCACAGGTCACGCGCGCCGTGCCCTTGACCACGATCCAGTGCTCCGCGCGATGGTGGTGCATTTGCAGGGACAGGGCCGCGCCCGGCTTGACGATGATGCGCTTGACCTGGAAGCGCTCGCCGGCGTCGACCCCCTCATAGGAACCCCACGGCCGGTAGACCTGCCGGTGCACCAGCGTTTCGGAGCGGCCATCGCGCTTCAGCCGCTCGACGATTTTCTTGACGTCCTGCGCATGTGACTTGTTGGCCACCAGTACGGCATCGGCCGTCTCCACCACCAGCAGGTCATCGAGTCCAACGCTGGCGACCAGGCGGTGCTCCGCGTGAATCAGGCTGTTTCGGGTGTCATGGGTCAGCACGTCGCCCCGGGTCATGTTGCCGCAGTCATCGCGCTCGCAGACCTCCCAGATGGCGGGCCAGGCGCCAAGATCGGACCAGCCGGCATCCAGGGGCACGACCACGCCCTGGGTGGCGCCGTCATCATCCACGCCCAGTTTTTCCATCACCGCATAGTCGATGGATTCGCTGGGGCAGGCCTCGAAGGCGTCGCGGTCCAGGCGGCAAAAGTCGAGATCCTGCACCCTGCCCTGCAGCGCCTTCCGGCAGGCGTCGGCCATCGCCGGTTGATGCCTCTCGATCTGTTTCAGCCACACCGAGGCCTTCATGACGAACATGCCGCTGTTCCACAGGTAGTCGCCGGACGCGACATAGTCATCGGCGGTCTGCTTGTCCGGTTTTTCGACAAACGCGGCGATCTCGGCCGCATCTCCCTGCCCGGCCAGGGGCCGTCCCTTGCGGATATAGCCAAAACCCGTCTCGCCATGGGTCGGCACGATGCCGAAGGTCACCAACGCGCCGGTGCCGGCAAGGCCGACGGCCACATCGATGGCCGCATGAAAAGGCGCGGTCAGACGCACCACATGATCGGCCGGCATAACCAGCAGTATGGCGTCACCGTCCGCTTGCAGCCGGTGCATGGCGGCAAGGGTCAGCGCCGGCGCCGTGTTCCGCCCCACGGGCTCGAGCAAGATCGCCGAGGCCTTGCAGTCGACTTCCAGCAATTGCTCCGCCACCAGAAAGCGGTGATTCTCGTTGCAGACCAGCAGCGGTGCGGCAACATCGGCACTCAGGCCATCGAGGCGGAGAACCGTTTCCTGCAACAGGCTGCCCTCGCCATTGAAGGCGATCAGCTGTTTGGGGTATTGCTCCCGGGACAGGGGCCAGAGGCGGCTCCCCGATCCGCCGGAAAGGATGACGGGCACGATTTTCATGATATTTTTCGGCGTTGGATTTTTCAGGACCAGGCAGGCGGGGCCTATCTTTCCAGCATGGCGCGCCGCCCGAACCCACAAGGCGCCTGATTGTAGCACCCGGCATCACCCGGCGACAGGGAACAGGCAAGGCGGCCAGAAACAACGAGGCGCTGCCCGGGAACACGCCCGGACAGCGCCTTTTCAGCCATCGGTAATTACTTGCCGGAACGCCCCACCGTCAGCCTGGCGCGGTTTTTCTCCACGGTCTTCTTGCCAATCCCCTTGACCATGGCCAGGTCTTCGATGCGTTTGAAATGGCCATGCGTCTCGCGGTAGGCAACGATGGCCTCGGCCTTGGCCTGACCGACGCCGTCCATTACCTGCGCAATGCGCGTGGCGTCCGCGGCATTGATATTCAACGGCCCGGCGAAGGCGGCCCAGGAAGTGAGGAGGAAAAACAGGGCAACGACAATTCGAGTGGTTTTTCGCATGTCTGACTCCTTTCAGATGATTCCATGTGATGTTGCGGGAATAATCCTAGGACAGCCGGTGCGACGAAATCAATGCGGGAGCAGCGGTAATATTGCCTCATTGATGGCCATCAGCGCCGCCAGCGGATCATCGGCCTGGGTGATGGGGCGCCCGATGACGAGATAGCTGGCGCCCATGCGCATCGCATCCTCGGGCGTCGCCACCCGCGTCTGATCATTGAGCGCCGCACCGGCCGGACGCACGCCGGGCGTGATCAGCTGGAAGTCTCCGCCAAGGGTGTTGCGCAGCATGACCACCTCCCGTGGTGAACAGACGACGCCATCCAGCCCCGCCGATGCCGTGAGCCGGGCCAGGCGCCGCACGTTGTCTTCCGGGCTGCCCTGCAGGCCGACCTCGGCCAGGTCGGCGTCGCCCATGCTGGTCAACACCGTGACCGCAATCAGCCGTGGCCGGTGCGCCGCGGCGTCGATCGCCTCGCGCGCCGCCGCCATCATTCTTCGCCCACCCAACGCGTGCACATTGACCATCCACACCCCCAGATCGGCCGCTGCCTTGCAGGCCTTGGCGACGGTGTTGGGGATATCGTGAAACTTGAGGTCGAGAAAAACCTCGAAGCCCTTCTCCTGCAATGCCGCGACCAGCGCCGGACCGCCGCGGGTAAACAATTCCTTGCCCACCTTCAGGCGGCACTGCGCGGGGTCCAGACGCGCCACCAGGGCCTGCGCCTGTGCGGCCTCGGCAAAATCCAGGGCCACGATCACCCGCGGGTCTGTCATCTCAACCATTCATCACTCCCAAAACGTATTCCCGAATCCGTAGACTCAGGGTATTCACAAAACCGGCCATCGGGTCTATTCACCCGACACCCCCTGAACCGGGCGGATGCTGTTCCACTGCTTGCAGCCCGGGCACTGCCAGCACAGGGCCTTTGAGCCAAAACCGCAGTTGCGGCAGCGATAGGGTGTCTTTTCCTGCAGCAGCTTGTCCGCCAGTTCCTTCAGAATAAGCAGGTTTTCCTGCAATTCCCCCTGGCCACTGTGCAGCTGCAGTTCGATCAGTTTGTCCAGCCCCCGCACCGATGGCCGTTTGCGCAGATAGCGGATCACCAGTTCGGCGGCGGCCTGCTCCCCCTGCGCCTGGCGCACCAGATCCGCGACCGCCAGCAAGGGTGTGATGCCGCCATGCTTTCGCAGCAGATGGCGCAGATAATGCTCTCCCTTGTGGCTTTGTCCCAGCGCCTCATAACTGCGCAGCAAAAGCGGCACGGCCTCGGGAATGAAATCGGCATCCTGTTGCTCCACCTGGCTGAGCGTCTTGATGGCCAGCTTGTGGCGCCCCATCTGCTGTTCGATTTCCGCCTTCAGCAGGCTGGCGCGAACCGCATTCCTGTCGGCCGCCAGCGCCTGCTTGAGGCACTTCAGGGCGGGCTTCATATCGCCTTTCTGCTGCCACTGCGCCGCCTGTTCACAATAAAAATGCGCGATCAGAACCCCCCTGCGCTGACCGGCGGTGCGCTCGATGCATCTTGCCGCATCGATGGCCTTGCCCCACTCCTTTTCCTGCTGGTAGATATCGAGCAATCGTTCCAGCGCCTCCTGCTGATACAGCCCTTGGTCCACGAGTTCCAGAAACAGCGCTTCCGCCCGCCCCAGCATGCCGGCACGCAGATAATCCTGCCCCAGCTCCAGCAACGCGCGCGCGCGCTGGTCCTTGCTCAACGTAGGGCGGGCGATGAGATTCTGGTGTATGCGGATGGCGCGATCGACCTCTCCACGGCGGCGAAAAAGGTTTCCCAGCGCAAGGTGGGTCTCCACCGTCTCGCTGTCGACCTCCAGCATCTGGACAAAGACATCGATGGCCTTGTCCTGCTGCTCATTGAGCAGATAATTGAGGCCCTTGAAATAGCCCGAGGAAAAGGCCTCGCTGCGCTTTTCTGGCTGCCTTCTGTTGCGCCTCCCAATCCACCAACCGGACAGGAAGGCCACAGGCAAGAGGAAAAACAGCAGTGTCAGCTCCAGAGTCAATGCTTGTCCTTCAGGGGCAGTGATCGGAGATTTTCCAGCTCTTTCTCCGCAATCTTCATGTTGTGCCGCAGGCGGATGATTTCCCGCTTCAGCCCCAGCGCCATGCCCATGCTGGCCAAAACGCCCAGCAAGGCGCCAACCGCAATGGAAACGGCGACCACGATCGACAGCGGTGCGGTAATGGTGCCGAAATAATAACTGAGCCTGACCATCTCGGCATTCAACAGTGCAAAGCTGAGACCGACGACCAAAACAAGCAAAAACACCACCAGAAAAACGATTCTTTTCATATCACTTACATCCGCTCATGGAAGTATCATCAAGAGCAATACCTGAGACCTCCGGGCAAAAAAAAACGGTATCAGCCTTGTGCGAATACCGTTCCTCAATGCTTGCGACTTGTGCAAGCCAGATACTACTTGCTGTTGTTGCCGTTGTTGGCATTTACCCGTTCGCGCAAATCCTTGCCAGGCTTGAAGTGCGGGACATACTTGCCGGACAGGGCAACTGCTTCACCCGTTTTCGGATTGCGCCCGATGCGGGGTGGCCGAAAATGCAAGGAGAAGCTGCCAAAGCCGCGAATCTCGATGCGTTGTCCCGTCGACAAATTCTGCGCCATCTGTTCGATCAACGTCTTCACCGAAAGCTCGACGTCTTTATACGGCAAATGGGGCTGCTTGCCCGCGATACGTTCAATCAATTCCGATTTTGTCATCTACCCAGCCCTCCTTCATTACATCCAGAATCCAGGATTTTTCGTTCGAGCCTGTTGGACAATTAGAGAACGAGGGGCCGGACAACCGGCCCCTCGTCGATCGCCGTCGGTCCGTTACGACTTCTTGCTTTCCATCTGCTCCTTGAGCAGATCGCCCAGCGTGGTGGCGCCCACGCTCGGCTGGTTGCGGCTGTAGTCCTGAACCGCGGCCACTTCCTCGGCGTCGTCCTTGGCCTTGATGGACAGGTTCAGGGTGCGGTTCTTGCGATCCACGCCGATGAACTTGGCCTCCACCTCCTCGCCTTCCTTGAGGATGGTGCGTGCGTCTTCGACGCGGTCACGGGCCAGTTCGGAGGCGCGCAGGTAACCCTCGATACCCTCGGCCAGCTGCACCACGGCGCCCTTGGCGTCCACCTCGGTGATGGTGCCCTTGACGATGCTGCCCTTGGGGTGATCAGCCAGGTAGTTGCTGAAGGGATCCTGTTCCAGCTGCTTGACGCCCAGCGAAATACGCTCACGCTCAGGGTCGATGGCCAGCACGGTGGTCTCGATCTCGTCACCCTTCTTGAAGTTGCGGATCGCCTCTTCGTCGCTCATGTTCCAGGAGATGTCGGACATGTGCACCAGGCCGTCGATGCCGCCTTCCAGGCCGATGAAGATGCCGAAGTCGGTAATGGACTTGATGGTGCCGACGATCTTGTCGCCCTTGTTGTGCATGGCCGAGAACTCATCCCACGGATTGGGCTTGCACTGCTTCATGCCCAGGGAGATGCGGCGGCGCTCGGGGTCGATATCGAGGACCATGACTTCCACTTCGTCGCCCACCTGGACGATCTTGTTGGGGGCCACGTTCTTGTTGGTCCAGTCCATCTCGGAGACATGCACCAGACCCTCGACGCCCTCTTCGATCTCGACGAAGCAGCCGTAGTCGGTGAGGTTGGTGACCTTGCCGAACAGGCGCGAGCCGACCGGGTAGCGGCGCGCGATGTCTTCCCAGGGATCCTCGCCCATCTGCTTGAGGCCGAGGGAGACGCGGGTGCGCTCGCGGTCGAACTTGAGCACCTTGACGTCGATCTCGTCACCCACTTCGACGATCTCGCTGGGATGCTTGATGCGCTTCCAGGACATGTCGGTGATGTGCAGCAGGCCGTCGATGCCGCCGAGGTCGATGAAGGCGCCATAGTCGGTGAGATTCTTGACGATGCCCTTGAGGGTCTGGCCCTCCTGCAGGCTGGCGATCAGCGCCTCGCGCTCTTCGGAGGACTCGGCCTCGACCACGGCGCGGCGCGATACCACCACGTTGTTGCGCTTCTGGTCCAGCTTGATGACCTTGAATTCCAGTTCCTTGCCTTCCAGGTAGGTGGTGTCGCGCACCGGGCGGACATCCACCAGGGAACCCGGCAGGAAGGCGCGGATCTCGTTCAGCTCCACGGTGAAGCCACCCTTCACCTTGCCGTTGATGACGCCGGTAACGGTCTCGCCGGCCTCGAAGGCCTTCTCCAGCACACGCCAGGAACGGGCACGCAGGGCCTTCTCGCGGGACAGTCGGGTTTCGCCAAAACCGTCCTCGACATATTCCAGGGCGACTTCCACTTCGTCGCCCGGTTTTACTTCGATCTCTCCCTCGTGATTGCGGAACTCATCGACGGGAATGATGCCTTCCGACTTCAGGCCGGCGTTGACCACCACGAAGTCGGGGGTTACGTCGACCACGGTGCCGGTCAGAATGGAACCGGGACGCATCTCGGTACGGGAGAGACTTTCTTCAAATAATTCAGCAAAGCTTTCGCTCGTTGCGCTCATCGCTTTTCTATCCTTGACGCTCCAGGCCCCAGGACCGGGAACGACAGTTTGTGCAAACCATCCCTTCACGCCGCAGACGCAAGACCGCTAACGCAAAAAAGACAGCCGTTTCAGTGAATTTACACCCGCCGTGGCGGGCACCTTTTTGCAGTTACTCGTACTGCTCTTTGCTGTCAAAACATTGCTGTCAAAACAGCAAAACGCAGAACCGCGACATGCGGTTGCTGCGTCTTCCTTGAAACAAGACCGGAAATGTTCGCTGGCCGCCTAACCGAGGCGGGCCTGGCACAGTGACCACAAACGATCCACGACTTCGTCGATGCCAAGTTCGGAGGTGTCCAGTTGAATGGCGTCCTCCGCGGGCACCAGCGGCGAGGCCGACCGCTCGCGATCACGTGCATCGCGTTCGGCAATCTCGTCCAGAAGACCGCGCATGGTAACACCCAAACCCTTGTCTTTCAACTGGTTATAGCGCCTGCGGGCGCGTTCCTCGGCGCTCGCGGTGAGGAAAATCTTCAGCACCGCGTCGGGAAATACCACCGTGCCCATGTCGCGGCCGTCGGCCACCAGCCCCGGCGGCTGGCGGAAGGCGCGCTGGCGTTCCAGCAGGGCCTCGCGCACCGCCGGCACGCTGGCCACCTTTGAGGCATCGTTGCCGCAGGTCTCGGTGCGCAATTCCTGGGTCACGTCCTCCCCTTCCAGCAGGGTGACGACCTCGCCGGCGTCTTCATCGACGACGAATTCCACGTCCAGATGCGCCGCCAGCGTGCGCAGGCTGTCGTCATCGTCGAAGGGGATGCTGTGCTTGCGCGCCGCCAGCGCCACCAGCCGGTAGAGGGCGCCACTGTCGAGGATGTGCCAGCCGAGACGCCGGGCCAGCAGACGGGTGATGGTGCCCTTGCCGGAGGCGGTGGGGCCGTCGATGGTGATCACCGGCGCCGCGGCTGAATGAGAGGATTTTGTTGGGTTTGTGGCATGCATGTTTTTGTCCCGTTGGTTTGCTGCTCGGCGCTTGGCTCCCACTACTCAGCTCTCAATATCTAGGCCGCACTGCCGCGCCAAACCAACGAAATCCGGGAACGAGGTGTTCACGTTGGCGCAGTCGTCGATGACGATGGGGCCGCTGGCGCGCAGGCCGGCCATGGCGAAGGCCATGGCGATGCGGTGGTCGCCGTGGCTGTCCACACGGCCGCTGCCCAGGGGGGCGGCCTCCCCGCCGCGGCCCTGGATGACGATGCCGTCCTCGGTGGGGCGGGCGTCGATGCCGAGGGTCTGCAGGCCGTCGGCCATGGCCTGGATGCGGTCGCTCTCCTTGACGCGCAGCTCGCGGGCGCCGGTGAGCACGGTCTCGCCCTCGGCGCAGGCGGCGGCCACGAACAGGGCCGGGAATTCGTCGATGGCCAGCGGCACCTGGGCCTCGTCGATGCGGATGCCCTTGAGCCTGGCGGCGCGCACGCGGATGTCGGCCACCGGCTCGCCGCCCACTTCCCGTTCGTTGCTCAGGGTCAGATCGGCGCCCATGGCGCGCAGGATGTTGATGACGCCGATGCGCGTGGGATTGACGCCCACGTGGCGCAGGGTCAGGTCCGAGCCCTCGCTGATGCTGGCGCCCACCAGGAAGAAGGCCGCCGAGGAGATGTCCGCCGGCACCTCCACCGCGGTGGCGGTGAGCCGCCCGCCGCCGGTGACGCAGGCGGTGGCGCCGTGGCGCTCCACGGGATAGCCGAAGCCGGCCAGCATGCGTTCGGTATGGTCGCGGGTGGGGGCCGGCTCGGTGACGCAGGTGCGGCCCTTGGCGTACAGACCGGCCAGCAGCAGGCAAGACTTCACCTGCGCGCTGGCCACCGGCATTTCGTAGTCGATGCCGTGCAGCGGCTGATCGCCGCAGATGTCCAGCGGCGCGGTGCCGTTCTCGGTGGTGCCGATGATCGCGCCCATCTGCGCCAGCGGATCGGTGACGCGGCGCATGGGGCGGCCGGACAGGGAGGCATCGCCGGTGAGGTGGGTGTCGAAGGCCTGCCCCGCGAGCAGCCCGGCGAGCAGGCGCATGGAGGTGCCGGAGTTGCCCACGTACAGCGGCCCCTTGGGTGGCTGGAGTCCGTGCAGGCCGACGCCGTGGATGGTCACCTGGCCGTTTTCGGGGCCGTCGATGCGCACCCCCATGTCGCGGAAGGCCTGCAGGGTGGCGAGGGCGTCCTCGCCTTCCAGGAAGCCGCTCACCTCGGTCACGCCCTCGGCCAGGGAGCCGAGCATGATGGAGCGGTGGGAGATGGACTTGTCACCCGGCACGCGCGCCTCGCCAGTCAGCCGGCCACCGGGCTGCACGGTAAATATCACGTTGTCAGTCATACCTTCTCACAATGTTTTGCCACTGGTTTTGCCACTGATCGTGGGAGCGGCTTCAGCCGCGAAGGTTAAACCGGCTTTATTCGCGGCTGAAGCCGCTCCCACACGGGCGTGTTGTTCATTCATTGTCGCAAAAGCGATCCCGCGCCGCCTTGGCGCGGCCGAATACCTTCTGCAGGTAGTCGCCGTCGTCGCTGGCGATGGCCTCGCGCAGATTGCGCAGATCCGCCTCGAAGCGGTCCAGCATGGCCAGCAGGGCCGGCTCGTTGTGTACGCAGATGTCGCGCCACATCTGCGGGTCCGAGGAGGCGATGCGGGTGAAATCGCGGAAACCGCCGGCAGCGTACGCGAAGATCTCCTCCTTTTCATCCATCTTCGCCAGGGTATCGACGAGGCTGAAGGCCAGCAGGTGCGGCAGATGGCTGGTGGCGGCCAGCACCCGGTCGTGGTGCGCCGGGTCCATCTCCGTCACCTCGGCCCCGGCAGCGACCCACATGGCGCGCACGCGTTCCACGGCCTCCGGGCGACTGGCCCCGGTGGGCGTGAGGATCACCCGGCGCCCCCCGTACAGCTCCGCGAAGGAGGCCTCCACGCCGCTGTTCTCGGTGCCGGCGATGGGATGCCCCGGCACGAAGTTGGCCGGCAGCCCGCCGAAGGCGCGGCGCGCCGCCTCGATCACGCTGCCCTTGGTGGAGCCGGCGTCGGTGAGCACCGCCTCCGCCGGCAGGGCCGGCGCGATGGCGCGCATCACCGACTCCATGGCGCCCACCGGCACCGCCAGCAGCACGACCTGCGCGCCGCGCACGGCCTCGGCGGGGTCGGTGGTGTAGCGGTCGATCACGCCCAGTTCGCGGGCGCGGGCCAGGTGCTGCTCGTCCCGCCCGCAGCCGACCACCTCGCCCACCGCCCCCGCCGCGCGCAGGGCGCGGGCCAGGGAACCGCCGATGAGACCGACGCCGATGATGGTGAGTTGCTGGATCATCTGGTTAGTGGCTTTTTCCGGGTTTTCTTTTCAACGCAAAGGCGCAAAGGCGCGAAGAACGCAAAGTTTTTTTATTTGTATCGCGAGGCCGTGCAGGGCGCAGCCTCGCGAGAAACATTCAGTATTTTCTTTCTTTGCGCCCTCGGCGTCTTTGCGTTGGATGTTCATTTCCCCAACACCTTCCGCAGCGCTTTCAGGAAGCGTTCGTTCTCCGCCGGCAGGCCCAGGGTCACGCGCAGGTGGCGCGGCATGCCGTAGTTGGCCAGCGGGCGCACGATGACGCCCTCGTGCAGCAGCGCATCATACACAGGCGCCGCGTCGCCGCCCACATCGATGCTGACGAAATTTCCCACCGAGGGGATGTATTCGAGTCCCAATTCACGCATCCCATCGGTGACCCGTGCCATCTCTTCCACGTTGAGGTGTACCGCGCGGCGCAGATGCTCCTGGTCCGCCAGCGCGGCCCCGGCGGCGGCCAGGGCCAGGCTGTTGACGTTGAAGGGCGGGCGGATGCGGTTGAGCAGGTTGGCGATGTCGGCCTGCGACAGGGCGTAGCCCACGCGCAGGCCGGCCAGTCCAAAGGCCTTGGAGAAGGTGCGTGTCACCACCAGGTTGGGGAATTCGTCCAGCCACAGGCTGGCATCGGGATAGCCGGCGGCGCCCAGGGCGGGGTCGCGGGCATAGTCGAAGTAGGCCTCGTCGACCACCACGATGACGTTCTCCGGCACCGCCGCGACGAAGGCCTTCAGTTCGTCTTCGTGCAACCAGGTACCGGTGGGGTTGTTGGGGTTGGCGATGAAGATCACCCGCGTGCGTTCGCCGATGAGGGCACGCATGGCCTCCAGGTCATGACCCCAGTCGCGCGCCGGGGCCACCACCGCCTGCGCGCTGGCGGCGCGGGTGACGATGGGATACATGGCGAAGGCGTGTTCGGAGAACAGCACCTCGTCGCCCGGCTGCACGAAGGCCCGCACGACGAATTCCAGCGGGTCGCTGGAGCCGTTGCCGAGGGTGATCTGCGCCGGGTCCACGCCGTGGCGCGCGCTCAGCGCCTGCTTGAGGGCGAAGCCGTTGCCGTCGGGGTAGCGCGCCAGTTCCTCGAATTCGCCGGCCAATACCTCGCGCACCCGTGGACTGGGGCCGAGGGGGTTCTCGTTGGAGGCCAGCTTGACGATGTCGCTGACGCCGTACTCGCGCTGCAATTCATCGATGGGCTTGCCGGGCTGGTAGGGCTGCAGGCCGCGCACGCCTGGCGTGGCCCACTGTTCAAAACGATTCATTGTCACTTCTCTATGATGCGGGTTCGCAGGGTGGGTGCTGCCACCTTGCATGATTGCCACCTGAATCCGGAGGTTCATGACGGCGAATCGCACAACTCATTGATACGTCTCGCTATATGAAAAATCTCGGCAATAGTCCCCGCTATTCCCTCGATTTTTCATTACGCGATACGCATCAAGCAGTTGCACGCGTCATCCGCCCTGAACCTCCGGATTCAGGTGTCACCCTGAAAAAATCGCTATCGAAACCTTGTAGGAGCGGCTTCAGCCGCGAAATGCTGTTGGAAACGGCTGTCGCGCCTGAAGGCGCTCCTACAGGTCGCAAGGAGGTGACATCCTGGCGGCCGTGATCGAAACAGGGTGGGGGTGTCCACCCTACAGCACGGCCTTTGGATACGACCCCAGCACCTTGAACATGGGCGAATCCACCCTCAGGGTCTCCAGGGCGCGCGCCACGGCCTCGTCTTGCGCGTGGCCGTTGATGTCGATGAAGAACACATATTCCCAGTTGGCCAGGCGCGAGGGCCGCGACTCGATGCGGTTGAGCGAGATGCCGTTGCGCTCGAAGGGCGACAGCAGGCGGTAGAGGGCGCCGGGACGATTGGCGGTGGACACCAGCAGCGAGGTCTTGTCGTCGCCGCTGGGCGGCACGTCCTGGGTGCCGATGACCAGAAA
>JALSHB010000159.1 GCA_026982475.1 Chromatiales bacterium | reverse complement strand
CGCTGTACGGCGACAGGCAGTACAGCGTCAACGACAAGCTGCTGCGCCTGCTGTTCTTCCTCGGCGCCGTGCGCGATGCTGGCGCCGGGCGCGTCACCGCCGTCGTCCCCTACCTGTGCTACGCCCGCAAGGATCGCAAGACCAAGTCCCGCGACCCGGTCAACACCCGCTACACCGCCGCCCTGTTCGAGGCGGTAGGCGTGGATGCGGTGCTCACCGTGGACGTGCACAACCTCGCCGCCTACCAGAACGCCTTTCGCTGTCACAGCGAGCACCTCGAGGCGCGCCCCCTGTTCGTGGCGCATTTCGCCGCCCAGCTGGCGGAGGACGAACCCATCGTCGTGGTCTCGCCCGACATCGGCGGCGTCAAGCGCGCCGAGGCCTTTCGCGAGTCCCTCGCGGCGCGGCTGGGGCGGGCGGTGGACAGTGCCTTTCTGGAAAAGAAGCGCAGCGCCGGGGTGGTAAGCGGCGCGGCAGTGGTGGGCGAAGTGGCCGGACGCACCGCCATCATCATCGACGACATGATCGCCGGCGGCACCACCCTGGCGCGCACCATCGACGCCTGCGCGGCGCGGGGCGCCGGCCGCATCCTGGCCGCCGCCAGCCACGGGCTGTTCGTCGCCGGGGCCGAAGAGAAACTGGCCCGGCCGGCGCTGGAACGACTGGTGATCACCGACTCCGTCACCCCCTTCCGGCTCAGCGCCGGCTTCGTCGCCGACAAGCTCACCGTCCTCGACGGCAGCCGCCAGGTGGCCGAAGCAATCCGGCGCCTGCACGAAGACGGCTCGCTGGTGGCGCTCCTGGAGGGTTGAGCACTAGGCAGGCGAGGCGGAGTGGAATCCGCGGTTGTCATCGGAAATGGACTGGAACGCAGAGGTCGCAGAGGCGCGGAGGACGCAAAGAAAACCCGCTTGACCCGGTAAAATCAACTCCCCACAGCTTGCCGAACATACCGTCATTCCGGCATGTTTTTAGCCGGAATCCAGAAGATAAAACCCCTGGACTTCGGCCATCACCGGAGTGACGTGAGAGTGTCAATTCCCCGCTTCCATCAAAAATGAGCTGAAATGCAGAGGGCGCGAAGGACGCAAAGAAGGCCCTTTTCAAAACCTTTGCGTCCTCTGCGCCTCTGCGTCCTTTGCGCTGTTTCTCGCAGTCGACCCCACATCCCGCGCAGCCCGCCGCTTGCGCACGGATTCATGACAATGATTGGGCTTACTCGCCCAGCTCCGCCAGGTAGCGCTGCGCCAATGCCAGATAATCCCGGGTCTTGCGGAGCCATTTCTGCGCCGACACCCGCGGCGGGTGATCGGTCAGGTGCGAGGCGGACAGGCGGGCCCGCAGCTGGGCCCGGCCGGCCTTGTAGAAGACCAGCAGCTCGGCGGCCGGCCGCTCACCGCTGAGCGCCTGATAGGTCGCAAAGACCCGCTCGCCAATCCATGCCGCGCCGGCGTGCTCGCATTCCAGGGCCAGGAAGGCCAGTTCCTCCAGCGGATCCAGCAGACGAAGCGCGCGATTGAATTCCAGGCGGTCGATGAACACTGGCGGCTCGGTAAGACAGACATGCTCCGGGCGCAGATCGCCGTGGGCCTCGATGACCCGCCCGGCGCGGGCCGCCAGCAGCGCCGCCCGCCTATCGACAAAGCCCAGCAGGCCATCCCGCAGCCGCTCCAGCTGCGCCACCGGCAGGCCGCGATCGGCGGCGAGCAGGACGCGGTGATTGGTCAACACATCCCGTCGCCAGCGCTGCCGGTAGGCCTCGCCGCTCATGGGCTCCGGGGCTGTCTGTCGGTAGAACGCCACCAGCACCCCGGTAAAGCTGTCTACCTCGGCCGGCGTCACCGTGCCCTGTGCGATGCAGGCATCGAGCATGCGGTCGTGCGGCAGGCGCCGCATCTTCACCAGCCACTCGACCACCTCGCCCCTGCCCGCCAGCGCCAGCGTACCGTCGGCCTCCCG
>JALSHB010000158.1 GCA_026982475.1 Chromatiales bacterium | reverse complement strand
CGCGCACAAAAAAACCCGCCGGAGCGGGTTTTTTGCATCGGTCAACCGATGAGGTTCTGCTTATGCAGTGACGCTGGTCGCCTGCGGGCCCTTGGGACCGTTTTCCACTTCATAGGTGACCGGCTGGCCTTCGGCCAGGGTCTTGAAACCGCCGCCCTGGATCGCACTGAAATGCACGAACACGTCGGCGCCGCCATCATCCTGAGAAATGAAACCAAAACCCTTGGCTTCGTTGAACCACTTTACTGTACCTGTAGCCATGTGACTTTTTACCTGTAACAAAATTAAACAATCGAGGTGTTGCGTACAGGTAATGAAACGGGGAATTCGGAGGGTAACGCGGAGGGAACAACCAAAAGTGCCAATCGCAATATCTGTAGCTGGAATGAACTATAGAGGAATCTGCCCCGTTTGGCCAGTGAATTCTCATTTATTTCCGCGCCGGCGGTACCCGAGTCCCCCGCTGGGGTGTAATCACACCCTGTGTGGGCTATAAAAGGAAAAGAACAGCGCACTACCGCTTCGCCGTCTGCGCACCGCGCCTGTTCGCTGCCTTGTTCGACAATTTTTTCACGAAATTGCAAGAGGTAACGCCATGAAACAGAAGTCCTGCATCACCCTCGCCGCACTCACCACCACGGCCGCGCTCCTGCTTCCCGGCACAACCCTGGCCACCGATTACCGGCCCGCCATGCTGGCCAACCCCTGCGCCGGCTGTCACGGCCCGGACGGGGACAGCCCCGGCGCGATTCCCTCCCTGAAGGGCCTGTCCGCCGACGAAATCGCCTCCAGCATGAAGGCCTACAAGGCAGACCGGCGCAAGGGCACGGTCATGAACCGCATCGCCAAGGGCTACACCGACGAGGAAATCGACCTCATGGCCAGCTATTTCGCCCGCAAGCCGTAGGGCATCGCTGATCGCTTCGTGAACACGAAACACACAGGAGAGTCGTCATGAACAACATCAGTCGCCGCCGCTTCATCCAATGGCTTGGCGCCACCTCGGCACTCGGCGCCCTGGGCGCGCCTTCACTGGCCTTCTCCGGCAGCAAGGCCCGCATCGTCGTGGTCGGGGGTGGCTTTGGCGGGGCCACCTGCGCCAAGTATCTCAAGCGCTTCGATCCCTCGCTGGACGTCACCCTCATCGAGCAGGACAGGCAATTCTATACCTGCCCCTTCAGCAACACCGTGCTGGGCGGGCTGCACGACATGGACTTCATCCGCCACGACTACGACAAGCTGCAGTCGAAACACCGGATAACGCTCATCCAGGACAAGGCCAGCACCCTCGACCCCGTGAAGCAGACGCTGCGCACCACCGCCGGGCGGGTGCTGAGTTACGACCGCCTGGTGCTGTCACCGGGGATCGATTTCCGCTGGAACGCCATCGAAGGCTATGACCCGGCCGCCAGCACCATCATGCCCCACGCCTGGAAGGCCGGCGAGCAGACGCGCCTGTTGCGCAGGCAGCTGCGCGAGATGCGCGATGGCGGCGTGGTGGTCATCGCCCCGCCGGCCAACCCCTTCCGCTGCCCGCCGGGACCCTATGAGCGGGCCAGCATGATCGCCCACTACCTCAAGCAGCACAAACCCCGCTCCAAGGTGCTGATCCTCGACGCCAAGGATCACTTCTCCAAGCAGACCCTGTTCCAGGACGCCTGGGACGAATTCTATCCCGACATCATCGAATGGGTGCCCGGCTCACAGGACGGCAAGGTCACCGCCGTGGACCCGAAGCGCATGACGGTGATGGCCGGTGACGAAAAGATCAAGGCGGACGTGGCCAACATCATCCCACCGCAGCTGGCCGGTGACATCGCCCACCGCTCCGGGCTCACCAACGACAAGGGCTGGTGCCCGGTGAACCAGAAGACCTTCGAGTCGACGATCTACAAGAACGTGCACGTCATCGGCGACGCCAGCATCGCCGGCAAGATGCCCAAATCCGGCTTCGCCGCCAGCAGCCAGGGCAAGGTCTGCGCCGCCGAGATCGTCGCCGCCCTGCACGGTGATACGGTGGGCACCTCCTCCTGGGTGAATACCTGCTACAGCCTGATCACGCCCGATTACGGCATCTCCGTGGCCGCCGTGTATCGCCTCGGCGACGAGGGCATCGTCGGCGTCAAGGGCGCCGGCGGCGTCGGCCCGCGTGACGCGCCGCGCTCGACCCGGCGCATGGAGGCCATCTATGCCGAGGGCTGGTACCAGTCCATCATGGCCGACATTTTTGGTTAGACAGGGAGCGACCAGGCGGCGACACGGGATGTGGAATCGACCACGAGATTCAACGCAAAGAACGCCAAGGCGCAGAGAACGCAAAGGAAACCCTTTCAATAAATCTTTGCGTCCTCTGCGCCTCCGCGAACTCTGCGTTTCATGCCATTCCCGGCGACAACCCCGGATTTCACGTCGCCTTATTCCGGTCTATATCGCTGGATCGCACTAACAGTGAACGCCCGCAGAAAGGGCGCCACATGCAGTAACGCCCGGAAATACCAGGATGTGCGCGATTTTTGATCTGTTTTTTTCTGCAACTAACGGGTTGATACTGCTTCGCGGCTGAAGCCGCCCCCATATCAAAGTAGACATTTCTAGTTATGCTTCTCTGCGATGCAACACCAAGATCAAATGTGAATCGGCCGTCCATCCACCGCCAGGGCGGCCTCGTGGATAGCCTCGGAAAGGGTGGGATGGGCGTGAATGATGCGCGCCAGATCTTCGGCGGAGGCGGAAAACTCCATCGCCACCACCGCTTCGCCGATGAGTTCCGAGGCATTGGCGCCATAGATGTGCACGCCGAGGATGCGATCCGTGCGCGCCTCACTGAGGATCTTCACCATCCCCTGGGTATCGCCGGCGGCATGGGCGCGGCCATTGGCGAGAAAGGGAAACACACCTGACCTGAAATCGATGCCGTCGGCCCGCAGCTGTTCGCTGTTGCGGCCCACCCAGGCAATCTCCGGCCAGGTATAGATGACGAAGGGGATGGTGGCGTAATTCACCTCGGGCTGCTGGCCGGCGATGCGCTCGGCCACCGCCACGCCCTCCTCCGCGGCCTTGTGCGCCAGCATCGGGCCACGTACCACATCGCCGATGGCGTACACCCCCGGCAGGTTGGTGCGGCAGGCGCCGTCCACGGCAATGAAGCCGCGCCCATCCAGTTTCAGGCCGATGTCCTCGGCGCCGATGTCGCCGGTATTGGGCCGCCGCCCGGCGGCCACCAGCAGGCGGTCTACTTGCAGTTTGTGTTCGCCGTCGCCATCCGCATAGGTGACGGTGATCAGCTTGGCGCTCTTCTTCACCGCCACCAGTTTCGCCCCCAGGCGGATGTCCAGCCCTTCGGCGGTCATGTCCTGTTGCACGGCGCCGGCGATCTGCCGATCGACATTGGCGAGGAACTGCGCGCCGCGCACCAGCAGCGTGGTCTTGGCGCCCAGCCGCGACCACACGCTGCCCAGCTCCAGGCCGATGACGCCACCGCCGATCACGCCCAGGCGCTTGGGCACGGCATCGAAGGCCAAGGCGCCGGTGGAATCGACGATACGCTCGCCATCGAAGGGCGCCTCCGCCAGTTCCACGGGCGTGGAACCGGTGGCGACGATGATGTGTTCTGCGCTGTATGTCTGCTCGTCGGCCGCGTCGGCGGCGGTCACGCGCACATGCCGCCGGGCCTGCAGGCAGCCTCGGCCCTGGATGTGCGTGACCTTGTGCTTGGCGAACAACAGGGCAATGCCACCGGTGAGGGTCTTCACCACCTGCTGCTTGCGCTGCTGCATGGCATCGACGTCGATCCGCACCTCGCCGGTGCGGATGCCATGGGCGGGGAACTCGTGCCGGGCGCGATAGAAATGATGCGAGGTTTCCAGCAGGGCCTTGGAGGGAATGCAGCCGACATTGAGGCACACGCCGCCGAGCGAGGGCTTGCCCTTGTCGTCCACGCGCTCGTCGATGCAGGCCGTCTTCAGGCCCAGCTGCGCACAGCGGATGGCCGCCACGTAACCACCGGGCCCACCGCCGAGAACAATTACGTCAAAGTCCGCCATCGCTGAACTCCTTCTTTTGCGCCGTTATGGCATAACAGTAAAAAGAAATCTTTTTGTGCTCTTCGGGCAAGACCCCGCGCACCTGTTCTTGCTCACCACAGAGGCACAGAGCTCACAGAGGAAGCCGTATGGCGATTCATGCGCACAGCATATGATGAAACTGCTCGACGGTTGGAAAGGAAGAGCTTTTTTGGTCATTTTCCACCGCCATATTCAACCAATGCATCCCCTGTGTTCTCTGTGCCTCTGTGGCAAACAATCACAGCTCCAACAGCATCCGCGCCGGGTCTTCCAGGGCGTCCTTGACCGCCACCAGGAACAGCACTGCGTCCTTGCCGTCGATGATACGATGATCATAGGACAAGGCAAGGTACATGATGGGGCGGATGACGATCTCGCCGTTTTCCACCACCGGCCGCTCCTGGATCTTGTGCATGCCGAGGATGGCGCTCTGCGGCGGGTTGAGGATCGGCGTCGACAGCAGGGAACCAAACACGCCGCCGTTGGTGATGCTGAAGGTGCCGCCGGTCAGCTCGTCTAACGTCAATTTGCCGTCCTGGGCGCGCTGCCCGAAGTCGCGGATGGTCGCCTCGATCTCGGCAAAGCCCATCTGCTCGGCGTCGCGCAGGATCGGCACCACCAGTCCGCGCGGCGAGCCGACGGCGATGCCGATGTCGTAATAGCCGTGGTAGACGATGTCCTGGCCATCCAGCGAGGCGTTGATCACCGGGAACTGTTTCAGCGCCTCCACCACCGCGCGGGTGAAGAAGGACATGAAGCCCAGGCGCGTGCCGTGCTTTTTCTCGAAGCTGTCCTTGTAACGGCTGCGCAGGTCCATCACCGGTTTCATGTTGACTTCGTTGAAGGTGGTGAGGATGGCGGCGGTGTTCTGCGCCTCTTTCAGGCGCTCGGCGACGCGCGCGCGCAGGCGGCTCATGGGCACGCGCTTTTCGAGGCGGCCGTCCGCCGTGGCCGTGGCGCTGGCCTGCGGGGCCGGCGCTTCGGCGACGGGCTGCGGTCGGCCGCTCTTGCCACCGCGGGCATTGAGGTATTCGAGGATGTCGGCCTTGGTGATGCGGTTGTCGCGGCCGGTGCCGTGGATGCGCGCCGGATCGAGGTTGTTTTCCACCACCAGCTTGCGCGCCGCCGGGCTGAGGGACACCACGTCCGCCGGCGCAGGCGTTGTCTTCGTGGCCGGCGCGTTCTGCGCCGTTTCCGCCGGCGCCGCCGGTGTGGCCGCCTCGCCTTCGCTGTCGATGATGGCGATGACCTCTTCGCTGTTCACCACGTCGCCATCGCCGTGGGTGATTTCCTGCAACACGCCATCGGCGGGGGCGGTCACTTCCAGCACCACCTTGTCGGTTTCGATGTCCACCAGGGTTTCATCGCGCTTCACCGCCTCGCCCGGCTGCTTGTGCCAGCTGAGCAGGGTCGCCTCGGCCACCGATTCCGACAGGGCCGGCACTTTCACTTCGATCTTCATTCAGCGTCCTCCATGGCGCGCCCGAGCGCCGTGTCCACCAGTTCGTGCAACTGCTCGATATGTTTGCGGTAACAACCCACCGCCGGCGAGGCCGAGGCCGGCCGGCCGGCGTAGAGCAGGTTCTGTTCGTCGCGTTTGCTGTCGCGCAACATGGGCCAGATGTACTGCCAGGCGCCCTGGTTCTGTGGCTCTTCCTGGCACCAGACCACCTCGCCGGCGTTCACATAACGATCCAGCTCGGCGCAGAAGGCTTCGGTGGGAAAGGGATAGAACTGTTCGATGCGAATGATCGCCACATCATCCATTTTCCGTTTGCGCCGCGCGTCCAGCAGATCATAGAACACCTTGCCGCTGCACACGATCACCCGCCGCGCCTGTGCCGGATCGTCCATGTCCGGGTCGCCGATCACCAGGCGAAAGCCGCCCTCGCTGAGATCGGCGAGCTGTGAGGTGGACAGCTTGTGGCGCAGCAGGCTCTTGGGGGTCATGACGATCAGCGGCGTGCGCAGCTTGCGCTTCATCTGCCGCCGCAACAGGTGAAACATCTGCGCCGGTTCGCTGGGCATGCACACCTGTACATTGTCTTCCGCGCACAACTGCAAGTAGCGCTCCAGGCGCGCCGAGGAATGTTCCGGCCCCTGGCCATCGAAGCCATGCGGCAGGAACATCACCAGGCCGCTGAGACGCCCCCACTTGGCGGCGCCGGAGGTGATGAACTGGTCGATCACCACCTGCGCGCCGTTGGCGAAGTCGCCGAACTGTGCCTCCCAGATGTTCAGCCCGTAGGGCGCGGCGGTGCTGTAGCCGTATTCGAAGCCCAGTACCGCCTCCTCGGAGAGCAGCGAGTCGATGACCACGCAGTCCGGCTGGCCTTCGTAGAGATGCTGCAGGGGCACATAACTGTCGCCGGTCTGCTGATCGTGGAGAATGGCGTGGCGGTGAAAGAAGGTGCCGCGGCCGCTGTCCTGGCCGGACAGGCGCACCGGCACGCCGTCCTCCAGCAGGGTGGCATAGGCCAGGGTTTCGGCGAAGCCCCAGTCCATGGGCAGCTCGCCGCGGGCCATCTTTGCGCGGTCGTCGAGGATGCGCCGCACCTGCTTGTGCAGCACCAGGCTCTCCGGCAGGTGGTTGAGCCGGGCGATCAGCGCCTCGACCCGGTCGGCGTCGACGCAGGTATCCACCTCCTCGTCCCAGCGGCCGTCCAGATAGGGCCGCCAGTCCACCCAGTAGGGCTTGTCGAAGGCCTCCGTGACGATGCACGGGGCCACGGTCTCGCCGGCGTCGAGGCGTTCGCGGTACTGCCGCGCCAGGGCGTCGATGTCGTCTTCCGTCATCACCCCCTGGTCCACCAGCAGATCGGCATAGAGCTGGCCGACGCGCGCATGGTTGCGGATTTTTTTGTACATCATGGGCTGGGTGGCCGCCGGCTCGTCGGCCTCGCTGTGGCCGTGGCGGCGGTAGCAGACCAGGTCAACCACCACGTCCTTGCGGTACACCATGCGGAAGTCCAGGGCGATGCGCATGGCGCGCGCCACCGCCTCCGGATCGTCGCCGTTGACGTGCAGGATGGGCGCCTGGATCATGCGCGCCACTTCCGTGCAGTAGGTGGTGGAGCGGGAGTCCAGCGGGTTGCTGGTGGTGAAACCGATCTGGTTGTTGATGATGATGTGCACGGTGCCGCCGATGCGGAAACCGCGCGCCTGCGACATGTTGAAGTTTTCCATCACCACGCCCTGCCCGGAGAAGGCGGCATCGCCGTGGATCAGCACCGGCAGCACGCTGCCGCCGGTAACGTCCTTGCGGCGATGCTGGCGCGCGCGCACCGAGCCACCCACCACCGGGTCGACGATCTCCAGGTGCGAGGGATTGAACAGCAGGGCGAAATGCACGATGCCGCCCGGGGTCTGGATGTCGGAGGAGAAGCCCTGGTGGTATTTCACGTCGCCGGAGCCGTTCTTCGCCGCGCCGGCGGACTTGCCCTCGAATTCCTCGAACAGGTCGGCCGGGGCCTTGCCGAGAATATTGGTCAACACATTGAGGCGGCCACGATGGGCCATGCCCAGCACCACCTCGCTGACGCCCTGCTCGCCGGCCTGCTGCACCAGCTGATGCAGCATCGGGATCAGACACTCGGCACCCTCCAGGGAAAAGCGCTTCTGCCCCACATAGCGGGTGTGCAGGTATTTCTCGAATTCGCCGGCGGCAACGATGCGTTCCATGATTTCGCGCTGCGTGTCTTCCGGCAGCAGGGTATTGGCCTCCGGCCCCTCCAGGCGCTGTTGCAGCCAGCGTTTTTCCTGGGTGTCGGTGATGTGCATGTACTCGACACCCAGGTGTCCGCAATAGGTGCGCTTGAGGCTGCGCAGGATGTCGCGCAGCGGGGCGCGCTCCGGGCCGACCAGGGAGCCGGTATTGAACTCCCGGTCCATGTCATCGTCATCGAGCTTGTGGAAGGCCGGGTGCAGTTCCGGCACCAGAATCTTTTCGCGCAGGTGCAGCGGATCGAGGTCGGCATTCTGGTGGCCGCGAAAACGGTAGGCATTGATCAGTTGCAGCACCGCCACCTGCTTGGCGTCGACACAGGTGGCGCTCGGCGGAGGCGCGGCCGCGTATGACGGGTGTGGCCGGCGGGCAAGACGCGCGAACTCCTCGCGGATCATGGCCTGATCCGGCGCCGTCTCGGGCGCCAGTCCCTGTGCCTGCAACTCACGAAAGAAATCGCGCCAGTCCTCGCTGACGGCGTCCGGATCGAGCAGGTACCGGGTATAGAGCGCCTCGACGAAGGGCGCATTGGCACTGTATAAATAGCTGTTTTCGGAAAGGTCTTTCATCATCACTCTGGATGGCATTGTTGTGGTTGAGCCCAACGGGTTATGGGCAGTTCATGGATAGCTGACCTATCGGCATGGGCCATTGAAGCTTTACTCGCGGGAAGGCCGGCGTTTCCAGCAATTGTCCGCAGGGGCGGACCCGTGGGCCGCGATGGTTTTTCCACCCTTGGCATCGCGGCCCAAGGGTCCGCTCCCACAACACGGTATCTCGTCTGCCCGCCTAAAGCGCCTACTTTTGGTGGTGCTGCGGGGTGCTTTTTGTGTGATTAGAAATGCCGCGACAATTGCAGCACCGCCCCACCCCGTAGAAGTAGCACATCGACCCGCGTGACGCCATCCGCCAATACCCCTTCGCGCAAGAAGGCATCATTGACGAAGGCGGCGACGAAATTGCCCAGCGCCGCGCCGGCCAGCACATCGGAGGGATAGTGAACCCCGGCCTCCACCCGCGCCCAGGCGGTGGCGGCGGCCAGGGAAACGGCGCCCGCATCGAGCAGCAGGCGCGTCGACGCCGGCAGGTCCAGGCGGGCGAGGTTGCGCCGTGTCAGGGTGGCGCCGGCAAAGGCGGCCGAGGCATGGCCGGAGGGAAAACTGAGGGTATCGGAATCATCGGGCCGTGCGCGGCCCACGCCAACCTTGATCAGCTGTGTCGCCGTGGCGGTGGCGACCACCGCCCCCAGTTGGACGGCCGGCCGCTGGCCTTGCGCGGCGCCTTCGCTGTCCCCGGGCGGCCACAGCGAGCTGGCGAAGGCGGCGCCGAGGGAGGTGTACAACAGTGCATCGCTGGCCCGGCGGGCCGCCGCCGTGGAGGCGAACACGGGCTGCTCGCGCCGCGCCCAGTCCGACCACACCCGGTCCCGGTCGCTGACGAGGATCAGGGTGGCGCCGGCGGCCGGCAGCCAGGTGTTGGGATCGGTGGCCGCGCCCAGGGCCGCCCGTTTCATCTCCGCCACCGACGGCGTCGGCATCGACGGCAGACTGCCGCAACCCTGCAGCCCCATCAACAACAGGCCGGCACAGGCCAGCCGTCGCCATCCCCCGCGCCCACCCTTGCCGGCCCCGCTCATCCCCCTTCAGCCCAGCGCCGGTTTCTTGATGGCATGAGACACCCGCTGGCGGGCGATGCGCGACAACAGGCCGCCCAGCCGGACCGGGTCCAGCGGCTTGTATAACAGGCTGTAGGCGGTGTTGCGTATTGCCTCCCGGGCCAGTTGCTCGGACTCCGCGCCGCTGCTGCTGAGCATCACCACCACCGCCTCCGGGGCAAGCTTGCGCAGCGCCAGGTACAATTGCAGGCCGTTCATCTCCGGCAGCAGCACATCGATGAGGATGATGTCGAAATGGATCTGTTCCGCCAGTTCCAGCGCATCACGGGGCGATCCACTCGTGGTTACCCGATAACCCTGTGGCCGCAGCGCGGCGCGCACCACCTGGCTGATATCGCCGTCGGCACTGACCACCAGCACAGCGGTATCGTGCACATCCTCGATCAGGTCGATGACATTCTCGATATCCAATGGCTTGGATAGAAAGGCCACCGCGCCCTCTTCCAGTGCGGTCTGCTTGAGGTCGTCGCGCCCATAGGCGCTCATCATCACCACGCGCAGGTCCTGGCGCTGGCGGCGGATGCGGCGAAAGGTCTCCACGCCATCGATACCCGGCACCCGCACATCCAGCAGCACCACGCTGTAGGCATGGCGCGCGCACATGGCCACCGCGGTCAGGCCATCGGCGGCGGTGTCCACGGCAAAACCCTCGTCGCGGAGAATGTCGGACAGGGTGGTGCGCATGTGGGTTTCGTCATCGACAATCAAGACACGTTTTGCGGATGTCGCCAAGAGAGACTCCTTGTTGGCTTCCTGTTTATGGCTTCTTGTTGCTTGTTTCATCGGCTCGGGGGGTTCATTGCGAATCATCATGCGCCACGCGGTTCGGCAGCTGAACACGGAAACAGGCGCCACGCAATTCCCCCGCCACCAGGCTCAACTCTCCACCGAGCCGGCGCACCATGTCGCGGGCGATCCACAGCCCCAGGCCATTGCCCCTGGGCTTGGTGGTGAACAGCGGCTCGAACAGCCGCGCACCATCGTCCTCGCAGACGCCCTCGCCGCTGTCCGACAATTGCAGATCGATACCGCCGCCGGACACGCGCGCGCGCAAGAGGATCTCCCCCTCACCGGAAATGGCCTGCACGGCGTTGACCAGCAGATTGCGCAACACCTGACCCAGCAGCTGAGGGTCCGTGTACAACGTGAAGGGCGTCTGCGCGGGCCGGTAGCGCCAGCTGATACGCGCAGGCAGGGCGATGTCCGACAGCACCTTCTGCAACAGCCGCTCGAGATCGACCGCCTGGTATTCCGGCGGCTGAACCCGCGAGGCGGTGAGTAGGTCGTCGATGATACGGTTCGAGGCCGCCAGCTCGGATTCGATAATGTCGAGATATTCCCCGGCCTTCGCATCCAGCCCGCCCGCACCAGCCAGCCGACGGCGCAGAAAATAGACCGCGTTGTGAATCACCGACAAGGGGTTGCGCAGCTCGTGGCTGACCGTGGCCGTCAACTGTCCCAGCGTCACCAGGCGCTCGCGCAGCAACAGATGATCCTGCGCCTCGGCAGCCCTCCCATCGACCTCTTTGGCGTCATGCATGCGGCCGTCCCGCCTCCCTGATGGATGTTCCGAAAATATCTGATGCAGCCAAACGTCCCCGGCGCACGGCACCGTTTCCGGGGCCAACCTTAGCAGATCCGGCCCCGCAACCCCACCGAAACCGGCCGCCAATGACCGCCATAAACACTTGGTTTTACTAATGAATTCAAGACGCGCGGGGTTCCGCCCGCCCTGAATGGTGAATATCTTCTTGATTATTCATCATTCACCGCCTACAGTTTCACGGCATGAATGCACGCACCGCCGCCAGCACACCCGATGTCCGCGAACAGATCCTCGCCGCCGCCTTCGAGCGCTTCGTGCGCTTTGGCTACAACAAGACCACGATGGCCGAAATCGCCGGCGACTGCGGCATGTCCGCCGCCAACATCTACCGTTATTTCGACAGCAAGCTCGACATCGGCGCCCAACTCGCCAGCCAGTGTCTGGCGCAGCTGGTGGCGCTACAGGGCGAGATTGTCGCCCGCAAACAGGCCAGCGCCAGCGAGCGCCTGCGCGAGCTGGTGTTCGCCACGCTGCGCTACACGCATGACCAGTGGCTGGACACGCCACTGGTCAACGAGCTGGTCACCGCCCTCTGCGGCGAGCGCATGGACATCGTCGAGACCCACAAACAACAGGAACGCGCCGTGTTCATCGCGCTGCTGGAAGACGGCAACGCCAGTGGCGAATTCCGGGTCGCCGATCCGCAGGACACCGCGGCCGCCCTGCAGACCGCCATGACCCTGTTCAGCATGCCGCTGCTGATGCCCGCCTACCCCCGCGAAATCTTCGAGGAAAAGGCCGAATCGCTGGTGCGCCTGCTGCTCACCGGGCTGCTCGCACCAGAACAGAAAACCGCCAACTGATCCCGTCAGACAAGGAAGCCACGCATGAATGCCCCGACGCGCGTTACCCGCTATGCCCAATGGGTCGTCAGCCACCCCTGGTGGGTGATCCTGGCCAGCGTGCTGCTGGTGATGGCGGCGGCCAGCGGTGGTCGCCTCCTCGGCTTCACCACCGATTACCGCGTCTTCTTCAGCCCCGACAACCCGCAGATGCTGGCCTTCGATGCGCTGGAAAACACCTACACCAAGAACGACAACGTGATGTTCATCCTGGTGCCCAGGGATGGCGACGCCTTCAGCGAACAGACCCTGGCGGCAGTGAAGACCCTGACCGAAAAGGCCTGGCAGACGCCCTATTCCATCCGCGTCGATTCCCTTTCCAACTTCCAGCACACCGAGGCGGTGGAAGACGACCTGTCGGTGCACGACCTGGTGGACGAAGAACTGACCCTGGACGAGGCCGCCCGCCAGCGCATCAAGTCCATCGCCCTGCACGAGCCCATCCTGCTCGACAAGCTGGTGCCCGAACGCGCCCACGTCACCGGCGTCAACGTCACCGTGCAACTACCGGGCAAGGACCTCGGCGAAGTGCCGGAGATCGTCGCCTTCGCGCGCGGCCTGGTGGAAGAAATGCACGCCCTCTATCCGGATATAGAGATCCGTCTGTCCGGCATGGTGATGATGAACAACGCCTTCTCCGAGGCCTCCCAGGGCGACATGCAGACCCTGGTGCCACTCAGCTTCCTGCTCATGCTGGTGACCCTGGCGCTGCTCACGCGCAGCGTCAGCGCCACCGTGGCAACCCTGTTCGTGATCCTCTTTTCCATCCTCACGGCGATGGGCCTGGGCGGTTATCTCGGCTTTCCCATCACCCCGCCCTCGGCCTCGGCGCCGACCATCATCCTCACCGTCGCCATCGCCAACGCGGTGCACATCATCGTCGCCTTCCTGCACGAAATGCGCCTGGGCCGGGAAAAACGCCAGGCCCTGGTGGAAAGCCTGCGCATCAACATGCAGCCGGTGTTCCTCGCCAGCATCACCACCGCGCTGGGCTTCCTCAGCATGAACTTCTCCGAGGTACCGCCCTTCCAGCACCTCGGCAACCTGGTGGCCATGGGCGTGGTCGCCTCCTTCATCTTCGCCGTCGCCTTCCTGCCGGCGGCGCTCAGCCTGCTACCGGTGCGGGTAAAACAGATCGGCAACGACGACAGCCACCTCATGTACCGCTTCGGCGACTTCGTGGTGCGCCGCCGCACGCCCCTGATGTGGGGCATGGCCACGGTCATCGTGATCCTGGTCGCCGCGGTGCCGCGCAACGAACTCAACGACGTGTTCGTGCACTATTTCGACGACAGCGTGCCGTTCCGCCAGGACGCCGACTTCATGACCGAAAACCTCAGCGGCCTGTACATCATCGACTACTCGCTGGATTCGGGCGAGCCCGGCGGCATCAGCGACCCGCAGTTCCTGCGCGAGGTCGCCGCCTTCGCCGACTGGTATCGCGCCCAGCCGGAAACCATCCACGTCAACAGTTTCAGCGACATCATGCTGCGCCTCAACAAGAACATGCACGGCGACGACCCGGCGTGGTACAAACTGCCCGAAGAGCGCGACATGGCGGCACAATACTTATTGTTATACGAGATGTCCCTGCCCTACGGACTGGACCTCAACAACCAGATCAACATCGACAAATCCGCCACCCGCTTCACCGCCACCCTGCAGACCCTGTCCACCAACGACCTGCTGGCGCTGGAGGAACGCGCCCGCCTCTGGCTGGCGCAGAACGCCCCGCACATCGCCAACGCCGAAGGCACCGGCACCTCGATCATGTTCGC
>JALSHB010000157.1 GCA_026982475.1 Chromatiales bacterium | reverse complement strand
GCCTTGAGGGCGTCGATCTCGGCGACGAATTCGCCCAGTTCCGCCTCGCTCACCGAGCCGGAGGTGTCCAGCACCACCGCCACGTCGATCTGGGCGCTGCGCAGGCTGGGGTAGATCACCGGGTCGCCGCGCCGCGTGGAGGGGCGCGAGAAGCTGTAGTCGTCGCGCGCCACGTTGGAGACGTGGTGCGCCAGCAGGCTGCGCCAGGGCAGTTGCGGCTGCAGCAGGTGGTCGATGAGGCGCTTCATGTTGTCGCCCAGGCGGCCCGCCTGCAGGGCCATCTGCGCGGCGCCCGCCAGGCGCTGCTGCCACTGCGCGGCGAGGGCGTCGCGCTCGGGCATGCTCAGCGGCGGGGGCTGGCCGGCGCCACGGCCCTCGCGCTCCCGCGGCTGGCCGCCCCCGCCGCCCTGACCGCTCTTCTGGGTCTGCTCGCCGCGCCCCTGTTCGGGGTCGTCCTGCGGGGGCGGCGGCGGGTCGGGGTTCTCCTCGCCCGTGCCCTGGCCCCGGTCGGCCTGGTCCTGCTCGTCGTAGACGTGCCGGTCCATGGGCTCGTCATCGTCGTTGGGCTCGATGAAGGGGTAGATCTCCTCGGCGGTCATGCCCTCGAAGCCCATGTCCACCAGGGCCCCGGGCGGGGCCTGCAGGCCGTCGGCCACCAGCAGGGCGTTGACCGCCAGGTCCGAGGCCAGGTCCCAGCGCCGGCGGTTGCGGTGGCCGCGGCGGGCGAAGTGCGACAGGGCGCAGTGCAGGGCCTCGTGGGCCAGCACGAATTGCAGGTGGGTGGGCGACAGGGAGGCGATGAACGCGGGGTTGTAGTAGAAGCGGCGCGCGTCGGTGGCGGTGGTGGGGCACCACTGCGGGTCGGCGGCCTGCAGCGGCAGGCGCAGCACCAGGGCGCCGAGGAAGGGGCGATCCAGGATCAAGCGGGTGCGCGCGGCGCTGAGGCGGGTTTCGATGGGGTCGGTGGACATGGTGGTTGTCGGGTCACTGGCGCCTGGAATGGATCATCATGGGTCCCTGTCCGCGAATGAACGCCAATGCACGCGAATGAAAAACGGCGGGCTTGTTCCTGGAAACCCGGGATCTGGCACGAGTTCCCCCCGGGTTTCGTTTCACTCAACCCAGGCTACCGGTCTTCATTTCATGCCATTCGCGTTGATTGGCGAACGCCTCAATCGAACAACATCACGTCGGCGATGGCGTTGGCCCAGGCCTCGAACTCGGGCACCGCGAACAGCTCCTCGCCGATGGCGCGGTGCATGTCGGAGACCAGCATCACGCCCATCTCGCGGGACGGGAAGCGCGCCGCGTAGTCGAGGATGCGGCCGTATACGGTGGCCGCCTCGTCGCTGCCGCGGGCGCGGATGGCGTGCCCCACCAGGGCCGAGGCCACGGCGTATTGCAGGTCGGTCTCCGTGGGCACCGGCACCGCCTCGCCGCGCACGATGGCGTCCAGGTCCGGCAGCTTGTCGAGGTTCTGCACGAAGGCGTGCAGCTCGACGCCGGCGGCGGGGCCGACGCAGGCCTGCAGGGTGCCGGCCAGCAGCGACGGCTGGCCGGCGAATTTCTGCAGGGCGCGGTGGGCGAACTCCCAGGAGCGCGGCGAGGGGAAGGCCACCGGGTTGTGCGCGGGGTCGAAGTCGAACAACAGCTCGGGACGGAAGCGCAGGAAGGCGATCACCCGCTCGTCGATGCCGTGGGCGTAGGCCCAGGCCACCCAGTCGTCCAGGTGCACCTCCACCTCGAAGTGGGAGAAGCGGTTGGCCAGCGGCGCGGGCATGGAATAGGTCACGCCGCGGTCGCCCTGGCGGTTGCCGGCGGCGAAGATGGCCCAGCCGTCGGGCACCCGGTAGTCGCCCAGACGGCGGTCGAGGATCAGCTGGTAGGCGGCGGCGGAGACGCTGGGCGGGGCGGCGTTGATCTCGTCGAGGAACAGCAGGCCGCGCTCGCCGTGGCGCGCGGCGTCCGGCAGCATGGCCGGCGGCGCCCAGTCCACCCGCTCGCCGTTGCGGAAGGGGATGCCGCGCAGGTCCGAGGGCTCCATCTGCGACAGGCGGATGTCGATCACCGGCACCCCGTGGCGCTCGCCCACCTGGGCCACCATCTGCGACTTGCCCACCCCCGGCGGGCCCCAAAGCATCACCGGGGTGTGATGCCCTTCGAGGGTGCTGTGGAATTCGGTATCGAGGATCTGGCGCAGCAGTGCGGGGCGCATGGTCGGCCTTGGCGATGGATGAAACGGCGGGGAGCGTGGCGCGCGGGTCACGATCCCGAGTGGTGAACCATGTTATCCACAAAGCGCGGATGGCCGAATATCCCAAAGGGGGAAGCGTGGGCCGTCAGTCGTGGGCCGGGCCGGACTCCTGGCTGGCGGCCTGGCTGGCGGGGTGTCTCAGCAGGCTGGCCTTGATGTCGAGGATGTCCACCAGATCCAGATCCTTCAGCTTGCCCTCCTTGTAGATGCCCTGGAGCTTCATCACCAGGCGGCCGCCGGTGTTGCGATACATGCTGCCGTCCAGTTCAAAGACTTTCGGCTGATGCTCGGTGCCGAGGTCGAAGCGCAGGGTCAGGCGGCGGAATTCGCTGAGTCTGTCCAGTTCCTCGCTGGTTTCGTCGAGGTTGAGCTGCACCGACTGTTCGGCGAAATCCCGCAGGGTGCAGGCATAGGTGCCGCCGTCGCGCAGACTGAGGGTGGCGGGCAGGCGGGTGTTGACACGGTAATGGCGGCGCTGGTCGGTGAGCGTCAGGCTGCTCGGCACGACATCCAGCACCACCACCTGATGACCGGCATAGATGCCGTCGTTCACCGGCATGACCTTGTGCACCAGGCTGTCGAGGTGACAGAGAACGCCCTCATCGGAATTGGCGGTGAGGGTGATGGTGTTGTGGCGGCGGAAGGGGCCGCGCGGGCCGAGTTCGGCGCGGCGCACGTAGTCGCGCTTGTTGTCGTCGTCGGGGTTGAAGGGGATCAGCAGGCTGAAGCTTTCCAGCTCGGTGATCAGGGTGTGCTCCTCGCCGTCGAACAGGCGCAACACGCCCGGCGTGCTGCGGATGTCCATCGGCGAATAGATGAAAAGGCCGTTGATGGCGTAGCCGAGGATAATGGTGTCGAGGGCGCAGTCCTTCTGGTATTCGGGGTAATAGCGCACCTTCTCGCCGATGGGATAGTGCTGGATCAGTTCATTGATCTTGGGCAGTTCCAGCGGCTCGTCCACCATGGAGAGGCGCTGCCCACTGGCGGGCGCGCCCTTGTCGGTGCTGAAGACCTTTTTGATGAATTTGACCATGGGCCTGACGGGTTTCCGTTGGCAGGGGGCTTTTCGACGGCAATTTGCAAGAAGTTTGCAAGAAATGTGCCGGGTTGGAGCAATGGTCGCAAGTGACGATGGGCGAAGGTGGAGGCAAGAGGAACCGCTCGGCGGCCGAGCGCGGTGCCACAAACCAAAATGTGGGAGCGGCTTCAGCCGCGAAGGTTTTTCTTGCTCTCATTCGCGGCTGAAGCCGCTCCCACACTTTCTTGCCCATCCCTGCGCGCCCACTAGGAGTCTGTCGGATTTGGGCAATCGTAGCGAGCATGGTGGGAGAGCGCGTCAAAATGTTACCGATTTTGAGGCGAATAGTGGTTCTATTTAACGAAAAATCGGGAATATTTTGGCCGCTCTCCCACCAGCGCAGTAGATTGTTCCCAAACCCGACAGACTCCTAGCCCACCGCCACGCGGGCGTTGCGGAACAGGCGTAGCCAGGGGCCGTCCTCGCCCCAGTCTTCCGGGGCCCAGGAGAACTGCACGGTGCGGAACACCCGCTCCGGGTGGGGCATCATGATGGTGAAGCGGCCGTCGGCGTTGCACAGGCCGGTGATGCCTTCGGGCGAGCCGTTGGGGTTGGCGGGGTAGCTCTCGGTGGCGCGGCCGTGGTTGTCCACGTAGCGCAGCGCCAGCAATCCGGCGTCGCGCGCCGATTGTTCGCCGCCGCTGCGGGCGAAACTGGCGCGGCCCTCGCCGTGGGCCACGGCAATGGGCAGCCGTGAGCCGGCCATGCCCTGCAGGAACAGGGAGGGCGAGTCCAGCACCTCCACCAGCGACAGGCGCGCCTCGAACTGCTCCGACAGGTTGCGCTCGAAGTGTGGCCAGGCGGCGGCGCCGGGGATCAGCTCGTGCAGGTTGGACATCATCTGGCAGCCGTTGCACACCCCCAGGCCGAAGCTGTCGCCGCGCCGGAAGAAGGCCTCGAACTCGTCGCGGGCGCGGGCGTTGAACAGGATGGACTTGGCCCAGCCCTCGCCGGCGCCCAGCACGTCGCCGTAGGAGAAGCCGCCGCAGGCCACCAGGCCGTGGAAGTCGGCCAGCGACACGCGCCCGTCGATGAGGTCGCTCATGTGCACGTCCACCGCCTCGAAGCCGGCGCGGTCGAAGGCGGCGGCCATCTCCAGCTGGCCGTTGACGCCCTGCTCGCGCAGCACCGCCACGCGCGGCCGCGCGCCGCGCTGCACGAAGGGCGCGCTGACGTCGTCCTGTGGATCGAAACTGAGCACGGCGTTGAGGCCGGGGTCGGCGGGGTCGAGCCGCGCGGCCTGTTCCTGCTCGGCGCAGGCGGGGTTGTCGCGCAGGCGCTGCATCTGGAAGGTGGTCTCGGACCAGGCCGCGCGGAACGCCCGGCGGTCGGCGCCGAGGAACTCGCGGCCGTCGAAATGAAAGCGGATGCGGTCGTCCTCGGTGGGGGTGCCGATGACGTGGCTGTGACGCCCCAGACCGGCCTCGCGCAGGCGCTCCAGCACCTCGTCCACGTCGCCGTGGCGCACCTGGATCACCGCCCCCGGCTCCTCGCTGAACAGGCTGGCCAGGGGGTCGTCGCCGAGGTCGTCGAGCAGCACGCTGAGGCCGCAGCCGCCGGCGAAGGCCATCTCGCACAGGGTGGCGAACAGGCCGCCGTCGGAGCGGTCGTGGTAGGCCAGCAGCAGGCCGTCCGCGTTGAGCGCCTGGATCACCGCGAAGAAGGCCTTGAGGGCCTGCGGGTCGTCCAGGTCGGCGGGATGGTGGCCCACCTGCTTGTACACCTGGGCCAGGGCCGAGCCGGCCAGGCGGTTGGCGCCCTTGCCCAGGTCGATGAGGATCAGGTCGTCGTCGATGTCGCTGCGCAGCTGCGGGGTGAGGGTGTCGCGCACGTCGAGCACCGGGGCGAAGGCCGTGATCACCAGCGACAGTGGCGCGGTCACGGCCTTTTCTTCCGCGTGGCCGTCCTCGCGCCACACGGTCTTCATGGACATGGAGTCCTTGCCCACCGGGATGCCGATGCCCAGCGCCGGGCACAGCTCCAGGCCCACCGCGCGCACCGCGTCGAACAGGCCGGCGTCCTCGCCGGGGTGGCCGGCGGGGGCCATCCAGTTGGCGGACAGCTTGAGATCACCGAGCCGCTCGATGCGCGCGGCGGCGATGTTGGTGACCGCCTCGGCCACCGCCATGCGCGCCGAGGCGGCGTGGTGCACCAGGGCGATGGGGGTGCGCTCGCCCATCGCCATGGCCTCGCCGGTGTAGCCGCGGTAGTCGGTGGCGGTGACGGCCACGTCGGCCACCGGCACCTGCCAGGGGCCCACCAGCTGGTCGCGCGCCACCAGGCCGGTGACGCTGCGGTCGCCGATGGTGACCAGGAAGCCCTTGTCGCCCACCGTGGGCAGGCGCAGCACGCGCAGCGCGGCCTCCATAGGGTCGATGCCGGCGGTGCTGAAGTCGGGCTTGTGGAAGCTGTGGTGATGCACGTCGCGCAGCATCTTCGGCGGCTTGCCCAGCAGCACCTCCATGGGCATGTCGATGGGGGTGGCGTCGGGGGTGCCGTCGAACAGGCTGTCGCCGAGGATCAGCCGTTCCTCCTCGGTGGCCTCGCCGATCACCGCGAAGGGACAGCGCTCGCGGGCGCAGATGGCCTCGAACTCGGCCAGGCGCTCGGGCGCCACCGCCAGCACGTAGCGCTCCTGGGACTCGTTGCACCAGATCTCCATGGGCGACATGCCGGGGTCGTCGCAGGGGATGGCGCGCAGCTCGAAGCGCGCGCCGCGGCCGCAGTCGTGGACGATCTCGGGCATGGCGTTGGACAGGCCGCCGGCGCCCACGTCGTGGATGGAGACGATGGGGTTGTCCTCGCCGAGGCTCCAGCAGCGGTCGATGACCTCCTGGGCGCGGCGTTCCATCTCCGGGTTGCCGCGCTGCACCGAGGCATAATCCAGGTCTTCCTCGCCCTCGCCGGTGGCCATGCTGGAGGCGGCGCCGCCACCCAGGCCGATGAGCATCGCCGGACCGCCCAGCACGATGAGCGGCGCGCCGGGCGGGATGATGTCCTTTTCGACGTGTTCTGCGCGGATGTTGCCGAGGCCGCCGGCGAGCATGATGGGCTTGTGGTAGCCGCGCACCTCCTCGCCGGTGGGGCCGGGCACGCGCTCCTCGAAGGTGCGGAAGTAGCCGGCGATGTTGGGGCGGCCGAACTCGTTGTTGAAGGCGGCGGCGCCGATGGGTCCTTCCAGCATGATGTCCAGGGCGGAGACGATGCGTTCGGGCCGGCCGTGGTCCGTCTCCCAGGGCTGGGGGGCATCCGGCAGGTGCAGGTTGGACACCGAGAAGCCGCACAACCCCGCCTTGGGCTTGGAGCCGCGCCCGGTGGCGCCCTCGTCGCGGATCTCGCCGCCGGCGCCGGTGGCGGCGCCGGGGAAGGGCGAGATGGCGGTGGGATGGTTGTGGGTCTCCACCTTCATGAGGATGTGCACGTCCTCGGCGTGGTAGCCGTAGGCGCCGCTGGCCGGGTCCGGCAGGAAGCGCTGCCCACGGTGGCCGCGCATCACCGCGGCGTTGTCCTTGTAGGCCGACAGGGTGCCCTCGGGGCTGGCCTGCTCGGTGTTGCGGATCATGGAGAACAGCGAGCGGTCCTGCTTCTCGCCGTCGATGACCCAGTTGGCGTTGAAGATCTTGTGCCGGCAGTGCTCGGAGTTGGCCTGGGCGAACATCATCAGCTCCACGTCGCTGGGATTGCGGCCCAGGGCGGTGAAGTTCTCCATCAGGTAGTCGATCTCGTCCTCGGCCAGCGCCAGGCCCAGTTCGCGGTTGGCCCGCTCCAGCGCGCTACGGCCCTGGCCGAGCAGGTCGACGCGCCGCAGCGGCGCCGGCTCGGCCTGCAGGAACAGGCCCTCGGCCTCCTCCACGCCGTCCAGCACGCGCTCGGTCATGCGGTCGTGGATCAGCGGCCGCAGGCGGGCCAGTTCGTGCTCGTCGAGGGGCCGGCCGTCGGCGCTGGTGAAGCGGTACAGCACGCCACGCTCGATGCGCCGCACCTCGGCCAGGCCGCAGTTGTGGGCGATGTCGGTGGCCTTGGAGGACCACGGCGAGATGGTGCCCAGGCGCGGCACCACCAGCAGGGACTGGCCGTCTTCACCGGCGCCGGCGTCGCTGGCCTGGGCGTCATTCGGCCCATAGCGCAGCAGCTGCTCCAGCACCTCGCGGCCGCGTGCGTCGAGGACGCATTCCAGGTCGACGAAATGAATATATTCACTGGAAATCGCCGCCAGCCGGGCAACCTCCCGCCGCGCACCGGCAAGCAATTTGTTGACGCGAAACGGAGACAGGGCGGTGGCGCCACGGAGCTGAAGCATAGGTCTTTCCACTGTGGTTCGGGGGCGGTTTGCGGAAAACGGTCGGCGTCTGCCGGGATGCCCGAAAAAAGGGGGCAATGATACTGTATTCGCGCCGTTTTTGCCCGACCACAGAGGGGTGGAAAAGCGGTTTTCCCGCGACGGGGATCAGACCCGGAACTGCCGCACCATGCCGGAAAGCTGCTCCGACAGCTGGGTGAGTTCATTGCTGGCGGAGGCGGTCTGCTGCGCGCCGGCGGCGGTCTGCTCGGTGATCTCGCTGATCGCCAGCACGGCGGTGTTGATCTCCCCGGCCACCGCATTCTGCTCCTCGGCGGCGCTGGCGATCTGCTCGTTCATCTGCTTGATGACGGCCACCGCCTCGGAAATGGCGTCCAGCGCGCCTCCTGCCCTGGCCGCCTGCTGTACGCTCTCGTCGGCGCGTGCGGTGCCCTGTTGCATGACCTGCACTGCCTCACGGGCGCCGCTTTGCAGGCGTTCGATCATGGCATGGATCTCGGCGGTGGACTCCTGGGTGCGCGAGGCCAGGGTACGCACTTCGTCGGCCACCACGGCGAAACCGCGCCCCTGTTCACCGGCGCGGGCGGCCTCGATGGCGGCATTGAGGGCCAGCAGATTGGTCTGCTCGGCGATGCCGCGAATCACGTCCAGCACGCCGCCGATGGATTCGCTGTCGCTCTCCAGGCGGCGAATGACCTCGCCGGCACGCCGCACTTCCTGCGCCAGGTTGTCGATCACTTCGATGGTCTGTCCCACCACCTTGCGGCCGTCATTGGCCGCGGTATCGGCATTCTGCGCCGCCTCCGCGGCGGCGCCCGCGCTGCCGGCCACGTCGCGGCCGGTGGTGGCCATTTCATTCACCGCGGTGACCACGTCATCGGTGCGCTGTTGCTGCTGTTCGGCACCGCGGCTGGTCTCCTCGGTCACCGTTGCCAGCCGCTCCGCCGATTCGTTGAGACGCCCCGTGTAACCCGCCATCTCGCGGATGATGCCGTGCACCAGGCCAGCAAACTTGTTGAAGCCCCGCGCCAGCTGGCCGATTTCATCGCGCCCGCCCGGCGCCAGCCGGCGCGTCAGATCCCCCTCGCCATCGACGATGTCCTTCAGTGCGTGCAGGGTACGGTGCAGTGGTTTCACCACCGTGGAGACGATCAACCACATGATCAGCCCGCCCAGCAACAGGCCGGCCAGCAACAGTGTCGCCACCAGGGTATTGGTGCCATGAACCTGCGCCACCAGATCATGCACCGTCGCCTGCGCCAATTCATCCAGGCCAAGCACCAGCTCCTCGACGTTACGGCTGACGGCCTCCAGCAGGGGCCCAACCTCGGTGCGGATCAAGTGGGCGTCGGTGCGCCAGGCGTCGCTGCCGTGAATCGCGATCAGCCTGCCCAGGTGGGTGGCGAACTGTTCCTTCAGTGGCAGAAACTGTTCCAGGGCGTCGAGCTGGTCCAGGGTCAGCAGGTCCTCCCTGGCCTGCAGACGCGCCAGGCCGCTGTCCACGCTGCCCAGGTAAAGGTTGATCTCCTGCAAGGCGGCGTCCTGACGGAAGGCCAGATAGGCGCGCACGCCATTCATGACATTGGCCCAGGCATAACGCACGCCCTCGATGTCCATCAGCAACTCACGGCGCTCGACCGTGGCCTCTTCCTCTCCCTCGGTCTGGATCATGCCGCTGAGCAGTTGCAGCAGTTGCTGGCTGAGCGGATTGATGTGTTCGGCGGCATAGGCAAGGGCGGGAATATTCCTGGCGGGCTGCTCCGCCAGCTCGATCATGCGTGTCTGGTAGGACTTGTAACCGGCAATGTCCGCGGCAATCGCCTCGACCTGGGACGAGATGTCCGCACTGGATGACACCAGCGGCATGGCCTTCAACTCATCCAGCAGCACATCGATGTGCTGCAGATTCGTCTCATAGGCCTGGCGGTGGGACGCCTCGTGACTGAGCAGATAAAACCCCAGGGCGCTGTTGGCCTTGTCCAGCCGGTGTTCCAGCTCACCCGCCTTGAGCACCGCCGGCTGGATGTCATCGGCAATGGTGACGACGCTCTCTTCGGTGTCGGAAAGGCTGATCAGGGCGCTGCCCGCGATCACGGCGATGATCAATTGCATCAGGCCCAGCCCGGCAATGATCTTTGTCCGGATCGAAAGGTTGTTGAGGGATTTCACGGCGATTCCATTCTGGCAGGGGTCTGGGGACGACTGCCTGGGAGATCGGCAGGCCGGGGAAGAACTTTAGCCGTGAAGTCGGGATATGTGACGCCCGCGCAGGACGAATGCGCGGGCGGACAGGAACAGGGGCATGACGCCCCCACGGACGATCAGGAAAGATCCACCCCCAGACGCCGGGCCACTTCCTCGTAGGCCTCGACCACGCCACCCAGGCCCTGGCGGAAGCGGTCCTTGTCCAGTTTCTCGCGCGTCTCGGCATCCCACAGGCGACAGCCATCCGGGGTGAACTCGTCCCCCAGCAGGATCTCGCCCCGGAAGCGGCCGAACTCCAGCTTGTAGTCCACCAGCAACAGGCCGGCATCGGCGAACAGCCGGGTCAGGGTATCGTTGACCTTGAAGGTCAGCTCCTTCATCTTCGCCACGGCCTCGTCATCGGCCCAGCCGAAGGTGCGAATGTGATATTCGTTGATCATCGGGTCGTGCAGCGCGTCATTCTTGAGGAAGAATTCGAACACCGGCGGCTCGAGGTCGATGCCCTCTTCCACGCCCAGGCGCTTGCACAGGCTGCCGGCGGCGATGTTGCGCACCACGCACTCGACGGGAAACATGTCCAGCTTCTTCACCAGCGACTCCTGCGCCGACAGCAGGCCCTCGTGGTGGGTGGGCACACCCGCCTGTTCCAGCTTCTGCATGATGAAGGCGCTGAACCTGTTGTTGACCTCGCCCTTGCGTGCCAGCTGCTCGATCTTTTCGCCATCGAAGGCGGAGGTGTCGTTGCGGTAGTGCAGGATCAGGTGGTCCGGGTCATCGGTGAGATAGACGGACTTGGCCTTGCCGGCGTAGAGTTGTTCGCGCTTTTGCATGATGATCACTCTTCAACATTCTTCAACATTCTTCAAGAAACATTGTTCACCACAGAGACACGGAAGACACAGAGAAAAACCCGCTTTAGCGCAAAGGTCGTCAAGGAACGCAAAGACTTCCATGTCTTTAACTGGGCATTCCCCGGCGTCTTTTGCGGTTATATCTTTCCTTTCTCCGTGTCCTGCGTATCGCGGTGGTGAATAAAAAATCTATTGGTGTCAGACCTCGCGCCAGTCCAGGCCAGCATCCTGGTCCGCGACGGCCACCCAGTCACTTGCACAACCCAGCGCGGCGGCCAAGGCGGCACGCGCCAGCTCGGGTGTATTGTGTTTTTCGCTCAAGTGCGCGGCGACGATCTGTTTCAGTCGCCCGGTCTCCAGCCGGCGCAGCAGGTCCTCTGCCTGGGCATTGCTCAGGTGGCCGTGCGCACCGCCCACGCGGCGCTTCAGCGAGGGAGGATAATTGCCGTTATCCAGCAGTGTCTTTTCATGGTTACACTCCAGCATCAGGGCGTCGCAACCATCGAGCTGCGCGGCGATATGCGGGGTGGCGCTGCCCACATCGGTGAGGATGCCGAGGCGCCGCTGGCCATCACCGAACACGAACTGGCAGGGCTCGCGGGCATCGTGCGGCACCGGAAAGGGCTGCACCAGCAGATCGCCGAGGGCAAAGGCCTGGTGGCTGCTGAAACAGCGCACGTCGGCCACCTTGCCCAGCCGGTCCACGGCCTGGGTGCCGGCGGTGGCCCAGACGGTCAGGTCGTATTTTCGCGCCAGCGCGCCGACGCCGTTGATGTGGTCGCCGTGCTCGTGGGTCACCACGATGGCGCTCAGCCGCTCGCCGCTGCGGCCCAGCCGCGCCAGGCGCCGCTCGGTCTCGCGCACGGAGAATCCGCAGTCCAGCAATACGCAGGTGCCGGCGTGCTCCACCAGGGTCGCATTGCCGCGGCTACCGCTGCCCAGCGAGGCAAATCGCACCGACGGACTGCCGCGCGCTCAGCGCAGCTGGCCCTGGATCTGGGTCAACAGGTGCCGCGCCTGCTCGGAGTTGTCCGGGTTGCCGCTGGCGTCGAACACGCTGACCACCGTTTCCTGGCCCAGTTCGCCGATCTTCAGGGTGAAGGCCAGACGCACCGTGGCGCTTTCCGGCTTGCCGTACTTGACCTCCTCTTCCGTCTTGCCGGAGGCGATCTCGGTGTAGATCGAATAGAGGCGGTTGGCGCGGTCGCGGTCTTCGATGACGAAGCCCAGGTTGTCGAGGGCCAGGCCAATGCGCCGCCACACGGCCTCCCAGGGGGCGGCGATGCGCAGGCGCACGTTGCCGTCTTCGTCGCGGTCGATCTGGCTGTCCAGGGCCTGCAGCGGCGTGGCCTGGCCCACATCCTCGTTGCCCAGGTAGCGCGCCAGGCGGTAGAGCATCTCGGCGGCGCGTTCCTCGTCCGGGTTGCGCAGCGCCCACTCGCCGTCGCCGCGGCGCTCGCCCAGGGCCTGACTCAGATAGACCTCGGTGCTGCCGGGTACCTGGCCGGGCTCGATGCGCAGGCGCAGGCGTTCACGCAGGCTCGGTCTGCCGTCGGCGCCGCTCTCCAGCGGCTTCCAGTCCGTTTCGATCAGGCCGATGCCCGGGTCATCCACGGCGATGCGATAGCCGCGCTCGACAAGAAACTTGCGCGCCAGCGGCCACAGCTGCTCCGGCTCCACCTCCACCATCAGCCAGCGGTGGCGGCCGTCGCGCACGATGCGCACGTCTTTCTGCGGCGGCAGGACACGCTGGTCGATGCGCGCCAGCTCGGCCGCGCCGGGGGCGCAATCCGCCGCCGCCTTGGCCGGCTTCACCTCGGGCACCAGCAGCGGCGCCTTGCCCTGCGGCTTGACCAGATCCGGCGGCACCTCCAGCGGCGGCAGCGCCTCGACGTTGACTTCGTCCGGCTTGTTGGACAGCCAGCCGCACGCGCCCAGCGACAGGGCCAGCAGGAAAACAGGGGCGATACGCAAACCGCTTCGGGCCACGCAGGAAAGGGGAAATACCGGCATGGGATGTTCCAGCTTAGGAGATGACGCCCGACTGCCGCATGGCATCACGCAGCGGCCCTCGGCAGGATTCGGACAGGGGTGTGAGCGGCAGGCGGATGCCTTCCGGGATCAGGCCCATTTCGAACAAGGCCCACTTCACGGGAATGGGATTGGACTCCAGAAACAGCTTCTGGTGCAGCGGCATCAGCTGCTGATTGATGCGCTCCGCCTCGGCGCGATCCCCCTTCAGCGCGGCGGCGCACATGGCGTGCATGTCACGCGGGGCGACGTTGGCGGTCACCGAGATATCGCCCTTCGCGCCGCGCAGGATCAGCGCCATGGCGGTGGCGTCGTCGCCGCTGTAGACGTCGAGGCGGTCGCCGCAGCGGCGCATGATCTCCTCGCCACGCGCCAGGTCGCCGGTGGCCTCCTTGATGCCGACGATGTTGGGGATGTCGGCCAGACGCTCGACGGTCTCCGGCAGCATGTCCAAGGCGGTGCGGCCGGGCACGTTGTAGAGGATCTGCGGGATCGAGACCGCCTCGGCGATGGCCTTGAAGTGCAGATAAAGACCTTCCTGGGTGGGCTTGTTGTAATACGGCGTCACCAGCAGGCAGGCATCGGCGCCGGCATGCATGGCGCAGCGGCTCAGGTCGATGGCCTCGCGGGTGGAATTGGAACCGGTGCCGGCGATCACCGGGATGCGCCCGGCGGCGCGCTCCACCACGCGGCGCACCACGTCGCAGTGTTCCTTTTCGTCCAGGGTGGCGGACTCGCCGGTGGTGCCCATGGCGACGATGGCGTCGGTGCCATTCTCCACATGGAATTCGACCAGCGCGTCCAGCGCCTCGTTGTCCACCGCGCCATCGGGACGCATGGGGGTGACGAGGGCAACCATACTGCCGTGAAACATGGGGATTCTCCGCCGTGACGGGCGCAGTCCACGCCCGGAAACCAAAAGGGTGTCAATGGTACTGAGGGCACCGCCCCATGACAAGCAAGGGCAACCCC
>JALSHB010000156.1 GCA_026982475.1 Chromatiales bacterium | reverse complement strand
CAGTATGCAACATAACAAGGCGCTTCAACTCGGACAGGCTTCCGCGTTGCCTGCCTTGCGCATTCGCTCCGCTCATTATAGCGCAAGCCAGTCAACACTCCAGCCTTCCGGTTAAGCGCGGCGTTAGAAATCAAAAGGAGATCAGATGAAAAAGGCAAATCCAGAAGATTTTTCGAACTTTATTAAGGAAGGTGAAAAGTCCAGAAAGGATAAATTGATTGAAGAGTGCAAGAGGCTTGATGTTTCTTTGTATATTGATGATCAAAGCGAGAATTCTAAAGGGAACTATTCTGGAATACGTGCAGTCGCTTCAGAAGCTGAGCTTGAAAGAAGAATAATCGCTAAAAAGGCAAGCATTTCCTCTATGCAGTCAAAATATATTGCAATCATCGCTTTAATTATATCTCTGATTTCGCTTGTAAAGTCATTCTTGTAAAAATTGATAATACCGGAAAACAAATGAAAAAATATATCTCTGTTTTATTGATGCTGTTGCTGACTGGTTGTGCCTCCATAAATCCAAGCAGTGTAATAAAACCACCACAGATAGATTCTCGTAAGGCTGTTAGTAATTATGCAATGGCAATAATTCAAGACGGACAAAAAATAAATTCGGCCCTTGTAACGGAAAGTGTTGGTTATACAAAAAGTACAGATCCAGCCTCTTTAATCGCAGGCGTTTTGTTAAAGAATGGAGTTGCTCGAATTTTCAAAGTCCCTGAGGCCAATAAAGATAAATTGTTATTGGTAACTTGGGGTATTAGTGGTGCAAGAAAAATTGGCATGTTAGGAGCATATTCTCAAGAGGTTTCTATACTTATGAGACGAGCTGATAACCTCGATATTGTTTATAAATGTACTGCGGAAGGGATAGGCTCAACAGACGCTGATGATATTCGTGAAGCGGTATTTTCGTGCCTGAGCGGAATAAAATAATTTCTAACAAATAGCTCCACTGGACAATTTAAAGCGGCACTTGTTTTGCTTACGCAAAAACGTGCCACTTTAAATTGCCAGTGAGCAAGGCGTTAGCGCAGGCAGGGCGAGGAGGAGAAAATGGAAACAGCACCATCCAGATGCACCAGTGCATTATTCTTCGCCGCAGGCACCGCGCGGCTACTGCCACCCACTGCCACAACGCGCCCGCATCGCGTTCCGCCGGGGTTTCAGTTGCACCGCGGCAAATACACTGGCCACAGGCAACCCCATTGGCAGGAGTCCGGTGGTCTTTCGTGCACTGTGTTATCGTCATCCCCCATGCCTGCTCTAACGAATAAGGTTAGATCGTGTGAGGAACGAACCACGATCTGAACCGTTTGTTGGACAAGCCCGTCCGGTTTGATAGAAGCACCGCTCTTTAAGAAAATATATTATTGAATGCTGTTTGCTCTCAAGCCATGCAGCCTACGCATAAACTGAGAGCAAGCGGTTATCGCTGCCATTGCGGCAACGCTTAGCACAAAACATGCTGTCATTATTGGATTTGCCCATTTTTCAGGCATGCCAACCTCTCAACGCTCTACGCTGATACTCGCCCGGGTGGATTGGGGATTCAGTTTACATACCCAAAGGGTTTTCCCCCTCCTTCACCTTGCAGTCAAGTGCCGGGAGTATCCGTGTTTTTATAATTTTCATCTGAGAGCCACAACAACTACAGATCAGCTTTGGCCGCTTTTTCAACCACCCCAATGCTCGAAATGGATTTACCTCAAGAATGAGATGCAGCAACCGTATCAGGCGTTTACTGTTTGGGTGCAGGTAACGAATAAAGGGGTCAGAGCCCTTTATGTCTCAGTTCGGCCGTGCTACATTCACCGCATGGTATGTGTAAGAGGTAAGGGTTATGCCAAGAAAGCCCCGTTTCGTCATCCCTGGCGTTCCCATGCACATTGTGCAGAGGGGGCACAGTCGCGAGCCGGTCTTCTTTGAGGATGCGGATTATTCGGCTTATCGTAACTGGCTTCAGGAAGCCGCAAGGCGTTATCACTGTGACATCCATGCCTATGTGTTCATGACTAACCATGTTCATATTCTTGCCACGCCATCCGACAGTGTGGGTGTTAGCCGAATGATGCAATATGTGGGGCGTCGTTATGTGCCATACATCAACCAGGCCTATGGCACCAGCGGTTCTATTTGGGAGGGGCGTTACAAGGCCAGTCTGGTGCAGGAGGAGCGCTACTTGTTGAGCTGTATGAGATACATTGAGCTCAATCCGGTACGGGCAAATATGGTGAGGAATCCCGGGGATTACCGGTGGTCGAGTTATTGCCACAATGCTAAAGGCAAGGATGATGATCTGGTGACGCCACATGCGGAGTATCTGTCACTTGGCAAGGGTGATAAATCGAGATTCTCTGCGTACAATGCTTTGTTCAAGGCGCATGTGGATGCGGAGATCCTGACGGAGATTCGTGCAGCCTTGCAAACGGGGACTCCCTTGGGTAACGATTCTTTCCGTGAAAGGATTGAGAAGAAGCTGGGCTGTAAGGTGGGGCAGGCCAGACGTGGGCGACCAGCAAAACCCGTTGAAGTCGTCAGTTAGGGTATCGGCACATTTGGGAGCGAATATGAAGAACAGAAAGAATCGATTGCTTGTGGGTGTGATTGTCATGGTTTTGGGCGTTTCTGTGGCCCATGCAGCTGAGCGGAGTTCGTATGTGGGGTTCAGCCTGGGTACGGCCTCGTCTGACAACAGTTTGTATGAAAGCGCCTTGGGGTGGCGCATTTTTGTCGGTCAAAGGCTGGGCAGGAATTTTTCTCTGCAACTTGGATATGTCGATTTTGGCGAGATGAGTGGGCCGCCGGGGACTTTGGCCGGTACGAAGAATCTTTCATCGTCAGGTTTTGATTTTTCAGTAACTGGCCGTTACCCCTTCGCCGACAGGTTTGCGGTTTCAGCCAGGCTTGGGTTGCTGGTCTGGGATTCCAAGTGGAGTAATAGCGGTCCCACCGGTGGTGATACCGGCACGGGTAATTCCACTATGCTCTATGGCCTGGGTGGAAGTTACGATTATTCAGAGCGCATCGGTTTTCAGGCCAACTGGGATCATTATTCCCTGACGGACGATACTACGGTGTTCTCGGTGGGGATTGTCTACCGTTACTGATCGATCTGTCTGACATGTGTTACGCCACGCTCTGTCTGCCGGTGATTTCCTTTCCTGGGAATCACCGTTTGCGGTCATGAAGGGTCCATTCAATCGCTGTATGCGTCCATGCCAGAAGAGCGGGGGCTGCGGAATGTGAATTCCAGTATGAGAATCAACGCAAGCAGCGTTGAGGCGCTGGGATTGCAGTGGTAGCCCTTTCAGCATCCCTGGTTTCCTCTGCGATCTATGCCATCTTTGGCAACAATATCGGATTTCACTTCCGCCTGTTCATGTTCCTGTTTATGCGGGCGGATCGTACTACATTGAACGCCTGCAGAAAGAGCGCCAAATACAATAACACCTGGATATGCCGGGATGCGTGCATTTTCGGCCTGCTATTTCAATTGACGGGGTAGCTACTCACCCCCTTACGATGGCGGAATGGTCGCCATATGTCACTCCCGCAGGGTGTAAGCGGGAATCCAGTGTTTTTAACGCCATGGATTCCGGCCAAAATCGTGCCGGAATGACGGATATCCAGAGGGTGGGTAGATACTTAACGGGTTTGTTTCGCGTTACTGGAACCCCCCCTGCTTTAGGGGAGGTAGAGACTGAAGCGCCCGCCACCGCCGGGGCCATTGTTGGCGGTCTCTGTATAACCCTTGCGCTCGCCGTTGCGGTGCATTTGCGCGACCTGGGCGGCGAAGTAGAGGCCCAGGCCGGTGCTGCCGGTCTGGAAGTTGACGGGTGTGTCGGTTGCGCCGCCAGTGTGCAGCATTTTCTCCGGGTAGCCGGGGCCGTTGTCTTCGACGTGAATGCCAAGATATCCGTTGTGGTTTTCACCCCTGAGGCGGATGCTGTCGTGGGTGTAGCGGTAGGAATTGTTGATGATGGTGTTGAGGATGCCGCAGACCAGTTCCCGGTCGAAGTAGCCGATGAGGTCTTCCGGGCAATCTATTTCCAGTTTTATGTCCCTGGCGCGCAGCAGTTTCTCGTTGTCCATGGCGACGTCTTCGAGCAGTTCGGCGACGTGATTTTCGCTGACGTTGACGAACATCTGCGCCCGCTCCATGCGGTACAGCGCCAGCAGCTGGATCAGGTTGCGGTTGAGGCGCTTGCCTTCGTGCTGTGCCTGCAGCAGTTTTTCTTGTAGTAATTCGTCGCTCACGCCCTGTTCGCCGGCGGCGTTGTCGAGGGTGTCGAGCAGCAGGGTGAGGGAGTTTTTCATGTCGTGGACGGCGCTGGCGATGATGCTGGCGAAGTCCAGATTTTGTGTCTCGTTGCTCATGCTTGTTTCTGCCTCATGCCCTTGGCCAGTGAGGTGACCAGTTTGCGATAGGCGGTCTGCAGCTTGTCCTGTTTCTGGCTGGGCTTGTTGAGCGCCTGTGCGCGCAGCAGGTAGCCCTGGGTCTGTTCGAGAAATTCAGGCACCGCGCCGTAGCGTTGCATGAACATGATCAGTGACTGGGCGGCATTGAGGTTGATGACCAGGTTTTCCGGCATGCCTTCCGCGGCCTGGGCGAACAGTTTGATGGAGTCCTGCAGGGCGCCGCTGGTGGCCAGTTCCACGCCGCGGTTGTTGAGGGCGATGACCTCGTCGCGGGTGGCGGCGATGAGGTCGGCGGCCGAGTCGCCAATGCCGCAGCCTTCCATCATGGTTTGTACTTGATCGAGGATGTCCTGGTCCTCGTGGTTGTTGCGCACGATGTGGCGCACGATTTCGTCGCCTTCTTCTTTCTGGCCCAGTGCGTAGCAGGCGCTGGCAAGATCCATCGCCAGTGGGGTGTTGAGCCCGGCCGGGTTGTCGCGAAACAGTTTCATCGCCTCGCTGATTCCCTTGCGCGCCTCGTCGTCGCGGCCCATGTCCTTGTAGAGCATGATTTCCAGGATGATGGCGTGCAGGCGGTCGCCGGACCTGCTGCTGCGAAATTCCTTTTTCATCGATGCCAGGGTCTTCATGGCTTCTAGGTTGTCACCCTTTTGCAGGTAGACGCGACTGAGGGAGGCATAGTCGGTGGGGCTTTTGTAGCAGGAGTTCTTGCCCAGCCGCATCACCCGCCGGTAGGCCTCTTCGGCGGTGTCCAGGTCTTCGTTTTTCTGTGATATCTCGGCCAGTGCGCGTTGGCGAAGTACCGCCTTGGGTGATTTTTCCGTGGCCTCGGTGAGTACTTCCTGTGCCAACTTCAGTTCGTCGAGTTTTTCGTGGGTCCGCGCCAGCCAGTCGTGGGCGAAGACGTAGTTGGGGTTGCTCTTGATGAGTTCCTTGAAGGTGGTCTTGGCCTCTTCGTAGCGCTGGCGGTGATACAGGGTTTCGCCGTAACCAAGCTTGGCCCAGGGCAGCTCGCGCTCGGCCATGACTTCGGCGAAGGCGGCCGCCGCGGCGTCGAAGCGCTGCGCCTTGATGGACAGCTCGCCCTTGAGCTTGAGCAGTTCGAAGCGGTTGCCGGGCTGTAGCGCGAGCTGTTTTTCACACAGGCTGAGGGCGTGGTTGTAGTCCCGGCGCTGCATGGCGCTGGCGATCTTGCGCAGGCTGGACTTGCGTGCCAGCAGGCGCTTGAGGCGCGTCTGCAGGACCTGCTTGGTGAAGGGTTTGGAAAGGTAGTCGTCGGGCTGGTATTCGGCCGCGCCCATGACCATTTCCATGCTGTTTTCCGCCGTGGTCATGATGAAGATGGAGGAGTAGGGCAGCAGGTCGTCTTCCTTGGCCTCTTCCAGCACTTGTTGGCCGTCCTTGCCTTCACCGAGGTTGTAGTCGCAGAGCACGATGTCGAAGCTTTTGTCGCGCATGCGCTTGATGGCTTCTTCGCCATTGCTGGTGTCGGTGATGTCGTCGGCGCCGTAGGCCGAGAGCATGCCGCGCAGCATGGAGCGCATGCCGGGGAAGTCGTCCACGACCAGGATGGATTTGCCTTGCAGGCTCCAGAGCTTGGGTGCTTTCATGGCGCCGGTTCAGTGCGGTGTGGTTTGTGGGGTGGGTTTCATGTGTGTGCCGTTGTGGGAGCGGCTTTAGCCGCTCCCTTCAATGAAAATAATTGGCTCCTGGGTGGTCTTTCTGTTCAGGCCTTTTTCTCTTTTTCGTCGTTGTCGGCGTCATCCAGCGAGATGAGGTCTTCGGGGATCTCGGCGATTTCCGGGGCCTCCTCGCTGGTCTTTTCTTCCGGCTCGCCGGACGCCTGGTCCTCTTCGCTGTTATTGCTTTCTTCCGCCTCGTCCATTTCCGTGGTTTCTTTGCTGGCGACGGTCTCTTCATCGTCGTCGCTGCCGAGGTCCAGCTCGGGGTCGAGTTCGACGGTTTCCGGCGTGGCTTGCTGCGGCTCGCCGTCGCCGAGCAGTTCGTCGATGGCCTGGTCGACGTCGGGCACGCCGCTGTCGGGCTCCGCTGCTTCGGGCTCGGGGGGGGGCGCCGCCGCGGCTGCCGCGGGTGTTTCCTTTTTTTCTTCCGCCTCGGCCGGCGCTTCCTTTTTGCGGTTACGCATGGCCTGGATCTTCGGCCACAGCTTGATGCCTGCGAACACCAGGCCGCCGATCAGCGCGGTCAGGCCGAGGATGCCGCCGATGATCAGGCCCCAGCTGATCTGGGGGGGCTGGTCGGTCTCCGCCGCGTGGTCTTGGGTGGTTGCCGGCTCGCTTTCATGTTCAGGAGCGGGGGGTTCGTGCGCGGGCTGGTGCGGTTCCGCTACCGGTTCCTCGGCGAGCGGTTCTTGCCGGGGCTCGGCCTGGGGGGCGTGCATGGGGGCGCGCGCTTGCGGTGCGGCGTCGCCGCCGGCCTCGAAGTAGATCGGCCCGAGTTGCACGTTGAGGGGGCTGCCGTCGCTGCGCTGGCCGCTGATGTGGGCGGTCAGTTCGTGTTCGCCGATGCTGCCGCTGGCGTCCAGTTCCAGCCGCCATTCGGCGGTGTTCACCTGTGGCGCCTCGGTCTTTTGCAGGCGGCCGTTGGGCAGTACGTGTTCGACCTCGACGCGCATGCTGTGCGGGTCGATGAGGCTGACATAGGGCACGATGGTGAGGGCGAAGCGGTCGTGGCCCAGGGGCACGAGCTGGGCGTCCACCGGCTGGCCGTAGACCTTGACCTGCTGGTGCTTGTTGCGCTTGAAGGTGATGCCGTCCACGTCGAGGATGAATTCGTGTTCGCCCTCGATGAGGGATTCGCCAAGGCGGGTGGAGAACACGCCGTCGTTGGCGGTGAGGTCGGCCTGCTTGCCGTCGTCGCGCAGACGCCACTGCCATTCGTCGCCGGTGTCCGAGACCTGGGTCAGGGTGACCTTGACGAATTGCAGGAAGTCCGGGCGGTCGATGATCCTGCCCTTTTGTTCCAGCTGGGCGGTGAACAGCAGCGGCTGGCCCACCGAGAGGTCGTTGGGCAGCTCGGTGTTTTTCAGGCGCAGGTCGGTGACCACCATGACGCGGTTGTCCGGGTCCAGGTCGGCGTTGATGCGCCATTCGCCGGGGGGGGGATTCTGCACCGTGATGAGGTCGTAGCGTTCGTCCTCGAACCATTCCACGCCGGCGGGCAGCTGTTGCTGGCCGAAGTTGCTGCCGTCGGGGGCGGTGACCGTGGTGGGCGGGCTGCCCGGTTTGCGGAAGACGAGGAAGGTGGCCTCGTGGATGCTGTTGTCGATGTTGACCTTGTTGCCCGTCAGCGGCAGGGTGTCGGCCTTGCTGACCTTTTCGAACATGCGCAGGAACAGGCGCTCCAGGCCGTCGGCGGATTCGATGGTCTCGAACCAGCCGCCGGTGGCGGCGGCCAGCTGGCGCAGCAGGTCGGCGTCGGATTCGTCGGACAGGGCGATGGTGTGCACGGTGACGCCGGCCTGTTGCAGCCGCGGCAGTATGTCGTCGAGAATGCGCTCGCGCGAGGCGGCGTTTTCGGCGGGGTTGCGGGCGATGTCCACCAGGCCGTCGGTGAGCAGGATCAGGCTGCGGCGGCTGGCGTCGTCGGGGCGCTTCCAGTCCCAGGTGGCGCGGCGCAGCACGTCCTCGATGTTGGTGTACAGGCCCAGCGAGCTGATCTCGCCGGCGGCCTTGCGTGCGCGGGCCTTCCACGCGGCGTCCACCGGGCCGTGCTTGACCAGCATGTTGGTCCACTGGCCGAAGGTCCACACGCCGGCGTGGGTGCCGTTGGGCAGCAGGGAGGTGAACAGGCGCAGCGCCGGGCGGCGCAGGTTGTGCGGGTCGGTGCGTTTCATGCTGCCGGAGATGTCGATCAGCACGCGCACGTCGTCGACGGGCTCGGCCGCGCTGTCCGCCGCCCAGGCCGGAACGCCGGCCAGCAGCAGGCCGAGCGCCAGCAGCAGGGCAGGCAGGGCGGCGTGACGACGGGCGTTGTGGCGCCCGCGCGTCGGGGCCGGTGGTATCGCGTTTGTCAGCAGCATGCGGATGTCCTTGAAAATTCCCCTGGCGGCAGCCAGTTAGCCGTGGATGCCCCAGCATTAGCGGCAAGGCGACGGAATTCTTCACTGGGGGTAAACTCCATCCCCTGGGCGGGCGGCATTCCCCATCCTCCGCGGGCGAGTCGGGGCAGGGCGGCTGACACCGTTGTTCGCCACCCTGGCTTCAGATTTCTTCAAATCGCACTTCAAGGTATTGCATATGGTTCAGGCATTGGTGGTTATTCTCGTTTATGTGGTCTTTCCCGTTGCCATCCTGGTGTGGGCCTGGCTGCGCTACAAGCACGGCATCAAGCCGCACATGGGCGAATACGCCCTGGTGGCCTTTGCCATCGCCATGATGCTGCTGCTGGCCTTCTCGTCCAGTTGGGATACCTCGGATCAGGACCGGCGCGACGTGGAGCGGATCGTCGACACCCTGGTCGAACGCTACGACTTCCCGGTGCAGGCGAAATACCAGGACCGCCCGGCGGTGTTTGGCGAGGCGCAGCCGCGGCGGCTGGTGATCACCATCTATGGCGTCACCGACCGCGATGAACAGGACCGCATCCTGGAGGTGCTGCGCAAGCTGCACCGGGAGATCGCCAGCAAGGCCATCGTCGTGCAGTTCATGCGCGAGGAGATCTGGGAAGAGGCGCCGGACGGCTCGCGACAGCCGCGCCGCGACCGCGAGGAGCTGATGCGCAAGGCGCGGATTGAGTAGCCCCGGCGACAGGATGCTGGCGGCGGGCTGCCGGGCGGACTGCAACGGCTGCACCCATCGCGCCCTGTCGGCGCCGGCCAGCGAGGCGCAGAAGGCCGCCTGGCTGGCGCGGGCGCTGTCGCCGTGGCGCGACGTCCTGGCGCCCATCCGCGGCGTGCGCGGCGCGGCCCGCCTGGGCTATCGTGAGCGGGTGACGCTGACGGCGCAGTGGGCCGCCGGGGAGGCTCACGGCGAGTGGCGCATCGGCCTGGTGCGCCGCGACGAGGTCATCGACATCCGCGACTGCCCGGTGCACAGCCGCCGTGTGCGCCAGTCCCTCGCCGCGCTGCTGCGCGTGCTGCCGTCCGCGGCGCATTTCCCGCTCGCCTTCTATGTGCAGGCGGGGGCGCAGATCACCCTGGTGCTGAAGACGGCGACGCCACCCGATGGCGCCTGGCTCGACGCCGTCACCGTGCAGGCCCTGCGACGGGCCGGGGTCGAGGGCCTGTGGTTGCAGCTGTACCCCTGCGCGGGCCGGCGCCTGTTTCACAAGAATGGCTGGCGATTGTTGTGGGGCCAGCCACATTCCGAGGACGCGGCGGGCATGCGCTACGGCCCCAGCGCCTTTCAGCAGCTGATCCCGGTGCTTTATGGACAGTCGGTCGATGCCGCGCAGGCGTTCCTGGCGCCGCATGCGCAGGCCCGGGTGGTCGATCTCTATTGCGGCAGCGGCCGCACCCTGCGGCGCTGGCAACAGGCCGGCGCGCGCGTGCTGGGGGTGGAGATCGGCGCCGAGGCGGTGGCCTGCGCGGCGCACAATGCCCCGGCGGCGGTGGTGCTGCGCGGCCCTTGCGCGCAGCGCCTGCCACAGGTGCGTGACTGGGTGGCGGCCACCGCGGATGGCGAGCGCCTGTTGTACGTGAATCCGCCGCGCACCGGGCTGGAGGCCGAGGTCAGCGCCTGGGTGTGCGCGGAGTACCGCCCGCAACGCATGGCCTACCTGTCCTGCAGCGCCGGAACCCTGGCGCGCGACCTGCGGCGTCTGTGCGCGGCGGGCTACGGCGTGGAGCGGCTGCTGCCCTACGATTTCTTTCCGCAGACCCGGCATGTGGAATGTCTGGCCCTGCTGCGGCGCGAGGTGTAACGGTGATGGAAGAAGACGAATACCGGCAGATGTACCGCGCGGCCATCCCGCGCCGCTGCGTGTTCGAGAAGGCCGTGCTGGCCGGGCGCTGCGCCTGTTCGCGGGCGCGGCGGCGCAACCTGGCCGAGCGGGAGGCGGTGGCCTGCGAATCGGCGCGGGGCAGGGCGCAGTGCGAGGCGTGGCTGACGCAGTTGCGCGCCCGGGCACAGTTCGCCCTGCGCCTCCGCGATGGCGATGGCCCCCTGCCGCACGCCAGGGCGATCAAGCTGCAGGCCGGTGGCCTGCTGGGGCTGGCCGGGCTCATGGCCGGGGCGGGCGAGAAACCGTGGCTGCGTGAAGGGCGGGTTGCGGATGTGCGGGGCCTGCTCGACGCCGCGTGTGAACGCTTTGGCGGGCTGGAGGGCCTGCCCTTCGAGGAGATCGTGCGCGCCGTGGCGCGCTTCAGCGGCCGGCGCCGGCGGTCGCGGCGATAAAAAAAGTCAGGCCACAAAAAAGGCCGGAATAAATGGTATTATTCCAGCCTTTTCATGTTATTGCCCGTCATGGGCAAAAAACCACAGTTTTATCCGGTGAACATGCCCAGGGCAGCCAGCACAAATAATCCAACCCAAAGTCCAATAGTAAATTCCATCGTGATTCCCCTCGGTTATCCGCCAATAGATTGGCTGTTTCTATAATTGTGTGATTCGGATACTAAATTAGGCACTTAATCAGGTCAACCGGGGCTTGTTTCACCCTTTGAACTTGTGGTTTTTGTGGGGGCGGTGTTCGATGGGACGGGCGGCGCCGGAACGGTCTCCGGAGACAGGCCGCCAGCGGGTCGCCATTGAGCAATTTACGCCACTCTGCTACCCTTTCGCCCCTTCCTGAACTCCCTGTTCCACTTACATTTCCGGCCCCTCAATGACCAAATTCGTGTTCGTGACCGGTGGTGTCGTGTCCTCCCTGGGCAAGGGCATCGCCTCCGCCTCGCTGGCCGCCATTCTCGAAGCGCGCGGCCTCAAAGTAACCCTGATGAAGCTGGACCCCTACATCAACGTGGATCCGGGCACCATGAGCCCCTTCCAGCACGGCGAGGTATACGTCACCGACGACGGCGCCGAGACCGATCTCGACCTGGGCCACTACGAGCGCTTCGTCAACACCACCATGACCCAGCGCAACAACTACACCACCGGGCGTATTTATTCCGATGTGATCCGCAAGGAGCGCCGCGGCGACTACCTGGGCGGCACGGTGCAGGTGATTCCGCACATCACCGACGAGATCAAGCGCCGCATCCTCGAATGTGGCGAGGGCATGGACGTGGCGATGATCGAGATCGGCGGCACCGTGGGCGACATCGAGTCGCTGCCCTTCCTCGAGGCCATCCGCCAGCTGGGCGTGGAGCTGGGCCACGGCAACACCCTGTTCATGCACCTGACGCTGTTGCCGTATATTCCCACCGCCGGCGAGCTCAAGACCAAGCCCACCCAGCACTCGGTGAAGGAACTGCGTTCCATCGGCGTCCAGCCGGACGTGCTGCTGTGCCGCGCCGACCGCGAGGTGCCGGCCGCCGAACGGCGCAAGATCTCCCTGTTCACCAACGTCGAGGAGCGCGCCGTGGTATCCGCCACCGACGCCGCCACCATCTACCAGATCCCCCTGCTGCTGCACGCGCAGAAGCTGGACCAGATCGTGGTGGAGAAGTTGCACATCGACGCCCCGCCGGCGGATCTGTCCGAGTGGCGCTCGGTGGTGGAGGCGCTCACCAACCCCACCGGCGAGGCGGTGATCGCCATGGTCGGCAAGTACATGGACCTCACCGAGGCCTACAAGTCGCTGTCGGAATCCCTGATCCACGCCGGCCTGCACACCCGCACCAAGGTGAAGATCCGCTACATCGACTCCGAGGACATCGAGCGCAACGGCACCGGCGTGCTGGACGACGTGGACGCCATCCTGGTGCCCGGCGGCTTCGGCGAGCGCGGCGTGGAGGGCAAGATCCGCACCGTGCAGTACGCGCGCGAGAACGGCGTGCCCTACCTGGGCATCTGTCTCGGCATGCAGGTGGCGGTGATCGAGTTCGCGCGCCACGTGGCCGGCCTGGAGGGCGCGCACAGCACCGAGTTCGATCCCGACACGCCGCACCCGGTGATCGCCCTGATCACCGAATGGACCACCGCCGAGGGCGAGGTGGAGCGCCGCAGCGAGGATTCCGACCTGGGCGGCACCATGCGCCTCGGTGGCCAGGAATGCGTGCTGGCAGAGGGCTCGAAGGCGCGCGAGATGTACGGCAGGGAGCGCATCGTCGAGCGCCACCGCCATCGCTACGAATTCAACAACACCTACCTCGAACGCCTGCAGCAGGCCGGCCTGGTGATCTCCGGCCGTTCCGCCGACGGCAGTCTGGTGGAGGTGGTGGAACTGGCGGATCATCCCTGGTTCATCGCCTGCCAGTTCCACCCGGAATTTACGTCTACGCCGCGCGGCGGCCACCCGCTGTTCAGCGGCTTTGTGCAGGCAGCGCGGGAGCATGGTGAAAAATGAAATTATGTGGATTTGAGGTCGGCCTCGACCAGCCCCTGTTCGTGATCGCCGGGCCGTGCGTGATCGAAAGCGAACAGCTGGCCATGGATACCGCCGGCCAGCTCAAGGAGATGACCACGCGGCTGGGCATCCCGTTCATTTACAAATCGTCCTACGACAAGGCCAACCGGTCGTCCACTTCCAGTTATCGCGGGCCAGGCCTGGAAGAGGGCCTGCGCATCCTGCAGAAGGTGAAGGACGAGATCCAGGTGCCGGTGCTCACCGACGTGCATGAAGACACGCCGCTGAACGAGGTCGCCAGCGTGGTGGACGTGTTGCAGACCCCGGCCTTCCTCTGCCGACAGACCAATTTCATCCAGAACGTCGCCCGCGCCGGCCTGCCGGTGAACATCAAGAAGGGCCAGTTCCTCGCCCCCTGGGACATGCAGAACGTGGTGGACAAGGCCCGTGAGGCGGGCAACGAGCAGATCATGGTCTGCGAGCGCGGCGTGTCTTTCGGTTACAATACGCTGATCTCCGACATGCGTGGCCTGGTAATCATGCGCGACACCGGCTGCCCGGTGGTGTTCGACGCCACCCATTCGGTGCAGCAGCCGGGCGGGCAGGGCGCCACCTCCGGCGGCCAGCGTCAGTTCGTGCCGGTGCTGGCGCGCGCCGCGGTGGCGGCGGGCATCTCCGGGCTGTTCATGGAGACCCATCCGGACCCGGACCAAGCGCTCAGCGACGGCCCCAACGCCTGGCCGCTAGGCGAAATGGAAGGCCTGCTGGAGATGCTCAAGGCGCTGGACGACGCGGTGAAGTCGCGCGGCTTCGGGCATGATCCGGCCTGATTTTTTCAACGCAAAGGCGCGAAGACGCAAAGGGCGCAAAGTT
>JALSHB010000155.1 GCA_026982475.1 Chromatiales bacterium | reverse complement strand
TCAATGGCGTGCGCGACGTGGTCAACGAGCTGCTGCCGGTCGACCCCGCCTGAACGGACTTCGTTACCGGCCATGAACGCCGGCCACGAAAAAGGCGCCCTTGCGAGGCGCCTTTTTCGTGGCCGCTTGTTTTTGCCGCGTCCGGCTCAGGCCGGCGGCAGCGCCAGCGGCTTCTTCAGCCGGAGGATGGTGCGCTGGCCATCGGCATCGGCCACCACCAGACTGACCAGCCCCTCGACGGTCTCGTCCGCCACCAGTTCGACCGGCCTGTTCACCAGATGCTCGACGTTCTTGTCGTCCCGGCTAAGCAGGTCCACCGCCACCACATCGTCCTTGGGATCGTAGCTGACACCCGTCAGCGTTATCCATTCGGCCTCGATCTGGTCGCCGATGTCCAACCCGGCCACCTCGACCTCCGCCAGGCAGGCGCCCAGCTCCTTGCTGACGCGGTTGAGATAGGCCTCCCACGCCGACTTCTCGATGGTACGTGTTGCCATGGTCATCACTCCTTGTCTGTCGATCGTTGATGTGTGAAAAGTAAGGAGAGTACAGCTATCAATATGGGTACGGCCCGGCGGGATTAAAGACCCGTGGCCGAGTCGCCTGGGATTTCAACAGCCTGCTAGAGGCTGGAATGACTGACCCCGGCGTGGCTTTCCTCATAGGCCGCCTGCGCCGCCCGGGTGCGTCTGGCGGTGGGCTGGGCCTTCAGCCGCTCCAGATCGATGGGCTCGCCGGTGTCCACGCACACCCCATAGGTGCCCTGGGCGATGCGTCCGAGGGCGTCCTCCACCTCGCGCAGCTCGTGGAGATGGCGGTCGATCTCGGCCAGGTTGACGTCCACCAGCAGGTCGGCGACCGACTGCTCCTCCAGGTCGTGCACCTGTCCGGCCAGATCGATGTAATGCTCATCGTCCGACTTCAACAGGGCCTGACGGATCTCCTCGCGTAACTCGTAATAGCGTTTTTCGAGAATCGCCTTGAATTCCTGTAATTGCTCATGGCTCAGCATCACGGTTCCTCCAGTCGATTGGCCGGTTTGTCGGGGCCGCAAGGGTCAAAGCGGATGGTGCTTGCCGATGAGCTGGACGGTGCTGGCCTGCGGACCCTGCTCGCCCTCCTCCACGACGAAGCGAACCTCCACGCCTTCCACGAGCTTGTCGAAATCGGCGCCGACCACGCTGTTGCGATGGAAATAGATATCCCGCCCGTCACGGCTGAGGATGAAGCCGTGGTCCTGGCTCGGCAGGATCGCCTTGATCTGTCCCGTCGGCGGCGCCTCGTGGCGCTTGACGTCGCCGCGCTGCTTGCGGGAGAAATCCTCCAACTGGCGCCGGGCGGCATTGAAGGCGTCACGGATCGCCACGTAGACATCTTCGTGGGCGTGATTCTCGTGATTGTCACGACTCACCACCACCTCGCCATTGGGCACCGTCAGGTCGATGTGCACCTGATAGATCTTGCCCTTGTGATGGTGTTTGTGGGGTGCGATGACGACCACGTTGCAGGCCATGATGCGATCGAAGAAGCGTTCCAGCTTTTCAGCCTTCTCGCGGATAACGGCCTCGACGGCCGGGGAAGGGGACATGTTGCGGAAAGTGATTTTCAGAGGAAATTGCATGGTTGTATCGGCCTCCTCAGTAAATGATTCATGCCTGAAGCGGGGGCCGCAGGTAACGAAAGAGAAACGCCTGCCGCCCTTTGCGTACCTCTGACGATGGGTTGCGGCTCTGCGCAACCCATCGTCACAGGTGCCCTATACTCACTGTAGTCAGCATTGCAGCAACTGGCTACTTTGAACTTGGGGGCATGCGGTGGCGGATGCAAGCGATGGTCACTGGGAACACTTCGAACACCGCGCCGACATCGGCGTGCGCGGCGTCGGCGACACCCTGGCCGAGGCCTTCGCCCAGGCCGCGGTGGCGCTGTGCGCCATCGTCACGGACCCCGCGCGGGTGCGGCCGCGAGAGGCCGTCACCCTTCACTGTGAGGCGCCGGACCGGGAGCTGCTGCTGGTGGACTGGCTGAACGCCCTGATCTTCGAGATGGCCACGCGCCGCATGCTGTTCTCCCGCTTCGACGTCCACCTCGAAGACGGCCGGCTGCGGGCCAGGGCCTGGGGCGAGCCACTGGAGGTGGCGCGGCACCGCCCGGCGGTGGAGGTGAAGGGCGCCACCTATACCGAACTTCGGGTCTGCCGCGACGCCCAGGGGCGCTGGGTGGCGCAGTGCGTGGTGGACGTATGAGGGAGGACATGACATGGACATGAACCGTCTGCAACCGGTGTCCGACAACGAATGGCAGATTCCGCCCACGGGCAAGATGCGCGTCCCCGGGGTGATCTATGCCGACCGCGCGCTGCTCGAGGAAATGGACGACAAGGTGCTGGAGCAGCTGGTCAACGTGGCCACCCTGCCGGGCATCGTGCGCGCCGCCTATGCCATGCCCGACGCCCACTGGGGCTACGGCTTCCCCATCGGCGGCGTGGCCGCCTTCGATCCGGAGGACGGCGTGGTGTCCGCCGGCGGGGTGGGCTTCGACATCTCCTGCGGGGTGCGCACCCTGCACACGGGACTGAGCGCGGCGCAGGTGCGCGCCGTCCAGCAACGCCTGGCCGACGCCCTCTTCCACCGCATCCCCGCCGGCGTCGGCAGCACCGGCCAGCTGCACCTCTCGCCCCGCGAGATGGACGCCATGCTCAGCGGCGGCGCCCGCTGGGCGGTGGAGCGCGGCCTGGGCGAGGCGGCGGACCTGGCGCGCATCGAGGAAGGCGGCTGCATGCCGGGGGCCGATCCGGCACAGGTCTCGGCGCGCGCCCGGCAGCGGCAGAAGGACGAGATGGGCACCCTGGGCTCCGGCAACCACTACCTGGAGGTGCAGCGGGTGGCCGAGATCCACGATGCCGGGATCGCCGCCGCCTTCGGCCTCCACGAGGGCGACATCAAGGTCAGCATCCACTGCGGCTCGCGCGGCCTCGGCCACCAGATCGGCACCGAATTCCTCAAGCGCATGGTGGTCGACGCCGCCCGCCACGGCATCGACCTGCCGGACCGCGAACTGGCCTGCGCCCCCCTCGCCTCCCGTCTCGGCCAGCAATACCTCGGCGCCATGCGCGCGGCCATCAACTGCGCCCTCGCCAACCGCGAGATCATCACCCACCTCACCCGCGAGGTATTCGCCGACCTCTTCCCCGGCAGCCGCCTCGAGCTGCTCTACGACGTCTCCCACAACACCTGCAAAGAGGAGGAACACCGGCTGGACGGCCAGCCGCGCCGCCTGTTCGTGCACCGCAAGGGCGCCACGCGCGCCTTCGGCCCCGGCCACCCCGCCCTGCCGGCGGCGCTGCGCGAGGTGGGCCAGCCGGTGCTCATCGGCGGCACCATGGGCACCGCCTCCTGGATCCTCGCCGGCACCCGCGAAGGCATGGACAAGGCCTTCGGCTCCGCCTGCCACGGCGCCGGCCGGCGCATGAGCCGGCGTCAGGCGCTGCGCACCTGGCAGGGCCGGCAGCTCAAGGACGCGCTGCAGGCCGAGGGGGTGCTGATCCGCAGCCCCTCCAGCCGCGGCATCGCCGAAGAGGCGCCGGGGGCCTACAAGGACGTGACGGCGGTGGTGCAGGCGGCGCATGCCGCCGGCCTGGCGCGGCGGGTGGCGAAGCTGGTGCCGATAATCTGCATCAAAGGCTGAGGCATGACCGCCCCCAGGCCAGCACACCGCAACCCGGGATCGCCCCGATGACCGCCGACGCCCTCACCACCCCCATCGCCCGCCACATCTGGGAAACCAAGTACCGCTGGCACGGCGAGCACGGAAACGGCGACCGGCGGCCCGACGACACCTGGCGGCGCGTGGCCCGCGCCCTGGCCGCCGTGGAGCCGCGCGATCGGTCCGCCTGGGAGGAGCGCTTCTACCACAGCCTGGCGCAGCTGCGCTTTCTGCCCGGCGGGCGCATCCTCGCCGGCGCCGGCACCGGGCGGCGCGTGACCCTGTTCAACTGCTTCGTCATGGGCCTCATCGAGGACTCCATGGACGGCATCTTCGAGGCCCTCAAGGAGGGCGCCCTGACCATGCAGCAGGGCGGCGGCGTGGGCTACGACTTCTCCACCCTGCGCCCCGCCGGCAGCCGCGCGCGCCGCGGCGGCACCATCGCCTCCGGGCCGGTGTCGTTCATGCGCATCTGGGACAGCATGTGCGAGACCCTGATCTCCACCGGCAACCGGCGCGGCGCCATGATGGGCGTGCTGCGCTGCGACCACCCCGACATCGAGACCTTCATCGACGCCAAGCGCGACGGCCACGAGCTGCGCCAGTTCAACCTCTCGGTGCTGGTGACGGACGACTTCCTGCAGGCCGTGCGCGAAGACCGCGACTGGCCGCTGCTGTTTCCCGCCGCCCAGCTGGACGGCACGACGGGGCACGGCGAGACCCTGCCGCGGGCCTGGTCGGGGCAGCGCGAGGCGGTCCCCTGCCGGGTGCTGCGCCGGGTCTCCGCCCGCGCCCTGTGGGAACGCCTGCTGCGCGCCAGCTACGACGTCGCCGAACCCGGGGTGCTGTTCATCGACCGCATCAACCGCCTCGACAACCTCGCCTACCGCGAGCGCATCAGCGCCACCAACCCCTGCGGCGAGATCCCCCTGCCGCCCTACGGCGCCTGCGACCTGGGCTCCCTCAACCTGCCACGCTTCGTGCGCCAGCCCTTCACCCCGCGGGCGCGGCTGGACCTGGCCGCCATCGAGGCCGAGACGCGCCTCGCCGTGCGTCTGCTGGACAACGTCATCGACGCCTCCCACTTCCCCCTGCCCCGGCAGCAGGCGCAGGCGCAGGGCAGTCGCCGCATCGGCCTCGGCATCACCGGCCTGGCCGACGCCCTGCTAATGCTGGGCATGGCCTACGGCGAAGCGGCCGCCCGCGACACCGCCGCCGACCTCATGCGACGCATCTGCCACACGGCCTACCGCACCTCCTGCGAGCTGGCGCGGGAAAAGGGCGTGTTTCCCTTCTTCGAGCGCGAGCCCTACCTGCGGGGCGAATTCATCCGCCGGCTGCCCGCCGAGCTGCGCCGGCAGATCGCCGAGCAGGGCCTGCGCAACAGCCACCTCACGGCCATCGCCCCCACCGGCACCATCAGTCTGCTGGCCAACAACGTCTCCAGCGGCCTGGAGCCGGTGTTCGACTTCCACGTACAGCGCCGCATCCGCCAGGCCGACGGCAGCTACCGGACCTTCGCGGTGGAGGACTACGCCCACGCCCTGTGGCGGCGACAGGGCGGCAAGGCCGGACAAGGAGCGGCGCTTCCGGCGGCCTTCGTCAGCGCCCGCGAGCTGCCGCCGGAGGCCCACCTGGGCATGCAGGCCGCCCTCCAGCCCCACGTCGACAACGCCATCGCCAAGACCATCAACATCCCCGGGGACTATCCCTTCGACGCCTACCGTTCCATCTTCGAGCAGGCCTACGCGCTGGGCCTGAAGGGCTGCACCACCTTCCGCCCCAACCCCGTCACCGGCGCCATCCTGAGCAGGGAAACGGCCGAGGCGGCCCCGGTGCACTGCTGTGACATCGATCGTGAGCCGGCATAGGGTGAAGTTCCGGCAAAACGGGAAACAAACCACAATCCTGCTTTCGGCGGAGCCAAAAAATCCAGGCAATACCGGGGCGAGGAAGACTTGCTGAAAAGGCTATTGTCGACCTTGTGCGGCTTCAGCCACGAAGAAAGCCAGACCTGTCCTTCGCGCCTGAAGCCGCTGCGACAAATTATGACTACCCCTGCGGCTTGGGATGAATAATGCGCCGCTTGTAGGCGAAGGAATAATCCCGATAGAACACCGCCACAGAGGGTTTTACCAGCTGTGTGGCAAAGGCGGCGTCGATACGCATCCAGCGTTCGGCCAGGCTGTCGTCAACCCCCGCCTCCGCCAGTGACTCTCGCAGCAGCGTCGTGCGCAGCGCCACCAGTTCACGGGATATATACATGTTCTCATGCACCTGACGCAGGGGCTTGCCGGGATATTTCTTCGCGCTGCCCATCTTCTCCGCCATGAATTCCGTCTGCCGGTTCTCGATGGCGGCCTGCTCGTGGCCGGCGAAGAACTTGCCCAGCCAGGGATCGGCATAGACCTTGTCGTAGAAAATCCTGTGCACCCGCTGCAGGGTCGGCAGGCCGCCGATGGCGTCGAAGAGCGACGGTTTTTTCATGACTTCAGGCCTTATTTGCCAAAGTGTAAAAAGGGCTTGATGGAGATGTAGAGAATCACCACGATGCCGATCAGGTAGAGGATGGCGCGCAGCGGATTCTCGGCGATCAACTGCGCCACCGAGCGCTGCCGGCCCTGGCGCCTCAGCTGCTCGTACTCCTCGCGCATGCGCTGCTGGCGCTCGACCTGGTAGGTCTCGATCAGCGCCCGCGCCTCGGCGAAACGGGACTCGTCCCTGAGCCAGATGCCGGGCGCCGAGATGCCCCAGTTGCCGGCGCTGGTCTCGTAGAACTCGATCTCGTTCTCGCTCAGCAGCGCGCGCACATCGTCGGCCTCGTCGTCGGGCACGTTGCGCAATTTGAAAACCTGTACGGGCATCGGTTCGTTGTTCCTGTTTGAAAACCTGAAAATCCTTCACCACAGAGGCACGGAGGCACAGAGAAGTCCCGGAAGCCCCCTTCAAGTTCTCGCCGAGACAGACTCCCGGTGAGATGAAGTGCAAGTTTCATGTATTTCCTGGTGCCTTTGCGCCTCGACGAGAAAGCATTTTTTTCTCTGTGTCTCCGTGCCTCTGTGATGAATAAAACAAATCACTCCACCAGCGACACACTCTTCACCTGGGCGAACAATGCCTGCCCGACATGCAGGCCCAGGGCCGCCTCGGACTTGCGCGTGACCCGCGCCAGCAGCGGCACGTCGGCGGCGCGCAGGCGCACCATCACCTGTGCCGGGCCGCTGGGCGAGAGGGCGTCGACGCGCACCGGGATGATGTTGAGGATGCTGCTTTGCCGCGGTGGCTGCAAGGTCAGACTGACATCGCGCGCGTGCACCGCCAGCCGCACCCGACGGCCCGTGGGCAGGCTGTCGCCGGGCAGCCACAGCTCGCGGCCCTCGCCACCGCCGGCGAAGGCCAGCCGGGTGAGGTGGAAATCGGCATCGCGGCCGCTGACGGTGGCCTCGATCACCGCCAGCGCCTCCTCGCTGCCGGCCGGGGCCAGGTCCAGCCGCGTCAGCATCTCCGCCAGCGGACCGCAGGCCACTACCCGGCCCGCGGCCAGCAACAACAGCTGGTCGGCCAGCCGCGCCACTTCGTCGATGGCGTGCGACACGTACAGCACCGGGATCGACAGACTCTCGTGCAGGCGTTCGAGGCAGGGCATGAGTTCCGCCTTGGCCTGCCGGTCCAGCGCCGCCAGCGGTTCGTCCAGCAGCAGCAGGCGCGGCGCGGTGAGCAACGCCCGCGCCAGCGCCACGCGCTGGCGCTCGCCGCCGGAGAGGTTGGCCGTGTCACGGCGCAGCAGGTGGCCGATGCCGGCCAGCGCCACCACCTCGTCGAAGCCCGGCCCCGGGCCATCGCCGCGGCGGCGCTGGGCGAAATCCAGGTTGCCGCGCACGGAGAGGTGTGGAAACAGCACCGCATGCTGGAATACGTAGCCCAGGGGACGCTCATGCGGCGGCAGAAAATGCCCCTCGTCCTGCCACGTCGCATCGCCCAGCCTGATCCGCCCGCGCACCCGTGGCTCCAGCCCGGCGATGGCCCGCAGCAGGGTGGTCTTGCCGCACCCGGAGGGGCCGAAGATGGCGGTCACGCCGCGCGCGGGCAGGCAGGTCTCCACGTGCAGTTGGAAGTCGCCGCGCCGCAGCTGCTGGCGGATCTCCAGGCTCACGGCCCCACCACCCTGAAGCGCCGGTTGAGCCCGTAGACCACCAGCAGCAGGCTGAAGGACAGCAGCAGCAGGCCGCCGGAGATCCAGTGCGCCTGTGCGTATTCGAGGTTTTCGACGTGCTCGTAGATGGCGATGGACAGCACCTGGGTCTGGCCCGGGATGTTGCCGCCGATCATCAGCACCACGCCGAACTCACCCACGGTGTGGGCGAAACCCAGCACCGTGGCGGTGAGAAAACCGGGCCGCGCCAGTGGCACGACGACGGCGAAAAAGGTGTCGCGCGGTGAGGCGCGCAGGGTGGCGGCGGCCTCGATATAGCCCCGGTTGATGGCCGCAAAGGCCCCCTGCAGGGGCTGCACCACGAAGGGCAGCGAATAGAACACCGAGCCGATCACCAGCCCGCTGAAGGTGAAGGCCAGGGAGTGCTCGCCCAGCGGGCCGTTGGCGCCCAGCAGGATCAACAGATAAAAGCCCAGCACCGTCGGCGGCAGCACCAGCGGCAGGGCCACCACCGCCTCGATGACGGGCTTGCCGCGCCACTGGCTGCGCGCCAGCCACCAGGCCAGCGGCGTGCCGATGAGCAGCAGGATCAGGGTGGTGAGGGTGGCCAGCTTGAGGGTGATCAGCAGCGCGCTGAGGTCGGCGTCGGTGAGCATGTCAGGGCAGCAGGTAGCCGAAGGATTCGATCATGGCGCGGCCCTCCCCGCCCCGCACGAAGCGCAGAAAATCCGCCGCCAGCGGGTTGTCGGTCAACAACACGGCCTGCTGCACGATGGGCGCGTACAGCGCCTGCGGCACCACCCAGTGGGAACCGGTTTGCGCCTGGCGCACCTGCGACAGGGCGACGAAGCCCAGCTCGGCATTGCCGCTGTGCACGAACTGCCAGGCCTGGGCGACGTTCTCGCCGCGCACCAGCCGTGGCCGCAGGCTCGGCCACAGGCCGCGCGCCGTCAGCACCTGCCGCGCGGCGCGGCCGTAGGGGGCCAGCTTGGGGTTGGCGATGGCAAGGTGGCGGAAGCGGCCCTCCGTCAGCACCCGGCCCGCGGCATCGACCCGTCCGGCCTCGGGACTCCACAGCGCCAGACGGCCGATGGCGTAGGTGAAGCGGCTGCCAGGGCGGGCGCGGCCCTGCTGCTCCAGCAACTGCGGGCGCTGTTCGTCGGCGGCGAACAGGGCGTCGAAGGGTGCGCCGTGACGGATCTGTGCATACAGCTTGCCGGTGGAACC
>JALSHB010000154.1 GCA_026982475.1 Chromatiales bacterium | reverse complement strand
TTCAGGAATTTAGTAGAATCACCGCATGGAAAACATCTACCGACTGATGCTGGAGGAGATCCTCCCCGCCGTGGCCGCCGGCGATGCCGGGATGCAGGCACTGGTTCGCCAGTTCGGCGAGGGCCTGGCGCTGACGGGCGACCGCCTCACCTTCACCCTGCCGGCGCTGTTCGCCTTCACCGTGGCGCGCCACAATCAGACCGTGCCGGCCGCGCAGCGGCTGGCCGACAGCGCGGACAACTACGCCCTGTTCCGCGAGCTGCTGTTCCGCCAGCCGCCCAACGCCACCCTGGCGCCCTTCGGCCTGCAGGTGTGCATCGAGCTGGCGGATCTCGACCCCGACCTCGTCGTCTACAAACTGCTGCGCCGGGCCGACGCGCCATGAGCGGGCCGTATCGGTGATAGACTCGGTTTACCCCCACAAGCGAAGGCAACCATGAAATTTCCCTTTTTCGTTCTCGGTGCCGTGATTCTCCTGGCCGGCTGCCAAAGCACCGCCTTCGACCTGAAGGACGATGTGCTGTTCCAGCAGACCATTCCTGTGTGCAGCAGCGACGAGGAATGCGCAAGGATCTGGCAGGCGGCGCGCCAATGGGTCATGAAGGCCACCCCGCAGGGGCTCGCCATCGACACCGACGAGCGCCTGCAGACCAACCCGGCGGACGATGAATCCTTCCTCTGGGAAACGGACATCACGGTCAACAAGGTGCCGCTGGGTAACGGCAAATACCGGATCGTGATGGAAACCTGGTGCAGCATGACCATCAACAACTGCGACGCCGAGCGTCGCTTGATGCGCCAGTTCAACAAGGACATGGCCGCCTACGCGCCCGCCACCCAGTCACAGGAGGTGATGCGCATCTTCGCCGAAGGCGACGACATGAACGCGCTGTTCAGCAGCTATGCCACCTCCCTCACGGAGGACGGCCTGCGTCGGCATGCCCAGAAGTATTACCTGCCTACCACCGTCATCAGCGGCGACAGCGTCCGCCAGCTCGCCACCAGCGACGAGATCGTCGCCTTCCTGAAGAAGACCCGCGCCGACCTCGGTGAGCGCGAGATCGCCCGCATCGAGGCGGACAAGCGCCAGCTGCTCTCCAGCGGAAAGACCACGGCCATCGTCAAGTTGCAGTGGAAATTCTATGATGCCGGCGACGACCTGCTCTACACCCAGCCGGCGACCTACACCCTGATCAAGGTCGGCAAGGCCTGGAAGATCATGTCCGTTTCCATCGGCGACTGAGGCCGTCCGCGCGCCGGGTTCAGGGTTCGTCGCAGGCGCCGTCGCGGTCCTCGAAGGTGCAGTGTCCGCCCCCGATATGCCCCGGGTAGTGGGTCTTGAACGACTCGCAGAGATCCGGGCGGAACAGCCACTGGTTGCCGGCATGCAAACAGGCTCCAGCGAGAAGGAATATTGGCCGTCCCCCAGATAGTCGCCTGGCGCACCGCTGGCGACTCGGCATCATCCTTCCCGCCCCACGCCGCCTCGGGTAAAATACGCGCCCTTTTTGCCGGCGTTGGCCGGCACGCCCCTCCCGAGGTTGTCATGTTCGAACTCCACGCCGCGCGCAGGCGCAATGTCAAAAACGATGTTCTCTCCGGCCTCACCGTGGCCCTGGCGCTGGTGCCGGAGGCGGTGGCCTTCGCCTTCGTCGCCGGGGTGGAGCCGCTGGTGGGTCTGTACGCCGCCTTCATGGTGGGCCTGATCACCGCCAGCATCGGCGGCCGCCCCGGCATGATCTCCGGCGCCACCGGCGCCCTGGCGGTGGTAATGGTGGCGCTGGTGGCGGATCACGGCGTGGAATACCTGTTCGCCACCGTGGTGCTAATGGGCATCATCCAGATCGGCGCCGGCTTGTTGCGCCTGGGCAAGTTCATCCGCATGGTGCCGCATCCGGTGATGCTGGGCTTCGTCAACGGCCTGGCCATCGTCATCTTCCTGGCGCAGATGAAGTCGTTCCAGACCACCGACGAGAGCGGCGCCAGCCAGTGGATGCAAGGCAACGAGCTGTGGATCATGCTCGGCCTGGTGGCCCTGACCATGGCCATCATCAACTACCTGCCCCGGCTCACCAAGGCCGTGCCTTCCTCCCTGGCGGCCATCGTGGTGGTCAGCCTGATGGTCATCGGCCTGGATCTGGACACCAAGACCGTGGGCGACATCGCCTCCATCGCCGGCGGCCTGCCCGAGTTCCACATCCCCATGGTCCCGCTCAACTGGGAGACCTTCAAGATCATCCTGCCCTACGCGGTGGTCCTCGCCGCCATCGGCCTCATCGAGTCGCTGCTGACCCTGACCCTGATCGACGAACTCACCGAGACCCGCGGCCGCGGCAACCGGGAGTGCATCGCCCAGGGCACCGCCAACGTCGCCACCGGCTTCTTCGGTGGCATGGGCGGCTGCGCCATGATCGGCCAGAGCATGATCAACGTGAACTCCGGCGGGCGCGGGCGGCTGTCCGGCATCACCGCTGCGCTGGCCCTGCTGGCCTTCATCCTGTTTGCCTCGGACCTGATCGAGGAGATCCCCCTGGCGGCGCTGGTGGGCGTGATGTTCGTGGTGGTGATCGGCACCTTCGAGTGGTCCAGCTTCCGCATCCTGAAGAAGATCCCGCGCACCGACGCCTTCGTGCTGATCCTCGTCTCCGGCGTCACCGTGGCCACCGACCTGGCAGTGGCGGTGGTGGTGGGGGTGATCGTCTCCGCCCTGGCCTTCGCCTGGGAGCACGCCAAGCGCATCAACGTGAAGAGCTACACCAACGAACTCGGCGGCAAGGTCTACGAGTTGGAAGGCCCCCTGTTCTTCGCCTCGGTGAGCAATTTCCAGGACCTGTTCGATCCCAGGAACGACCCCGACGACGTGGTGGTGGACTTCAAGAACGCCCGCGTCGCCGACCACTCCGCCATCGAGGCCATCGACACCCTGGCCGAGCGCTACCTCAAGGCCGGCAAGCGCCTGCACCTGCGCCACCTCAGCCCGGAGTGCACCAGGCTGCTGGAAAAGGCCGGCGACCTGGTGGAGGTAAACATCATCGAAGATCCGAAATACTTCGTCGCCGACGACAAGCTGGCCTGACGCCATGCCCACCCTGCCCAGCGACATCGAAAGCAGCGTGCGCCGCGCCCTCGCCGAGGACATCGGCCCCGGCGACATCACCGCCCGATTGATCCCGGCGAATGCCGAGGCCCGCGCCCGGGTCATCGTGCGCGAGGCGGCGGTGCTCTGCGGCGCGGCCTGGTTCGACGAGGTGTTCCGCCAGCTCGACCGCCGCGTGCAGGTGATCTGGCAGGCCCGCGACGGCGAGCGCCTGCGCCCCAACCAGACCCTGTGTCAGCTGCGCGGCCCGGCGCGCAGCCTCCTCAGCGGCGAGCGCGCGGCGCTGAATTTCCTGCAGACCCTCAGCGCCACCGCCACCCAGACCCGCCGTTACGTCGATGCCATCGAAGGCACCGGCGCGCAACTGCTGGACACCCGCAAGACCCTGCCGGGCCTGCGCACGGCGCAAAAATACGCCACCGCCTGCGGCGGCGCGCGCAACCACCGCATGGGCCTGTACGACGCCTTCCTGATCAAGGAGAACCATATCCTCGCCGCCGGCGGCATCGCCCAGGCCGTGGCCCGGGCGCGGGAAATCGCCCCCGGCAAGCCGGTGGAAGTGGAGGTGGAAAACCTCACGGAACTGAGGCAGGCGCTGGCGGCCCGCGCCGACACCGTGATGCTCGACAACATGGATCTGGCCAGCCTGCGCGAGGCCGTGGCCATCAACGCCGGACGCAGCCGGCTGGAGGCCTCCGGCAACGTCGGGCTCGACACGATCCGCGCCATCGCCGAGACCGGCGTGGATCACATTTCCGTCGGCGCCATCAGCAAGGACATCCGCGCCGTGGATCTCTCCATGCGCCTGCTGGATCAGGGATAACGACCGCCGGGCAGGGGTTATGCCCATAGTCCCATTGGCCGCGAATCTGCCGCCTGTGCTAAAGTACCGGGCAAATTTTTCCAGGGGACACAAGCAATGAAACACCTTTCCATCCTGGCGCTGGCCGCCGCCCTGCTGGCCCTGACCGCCTGCTCCGATTCCGACGACGCCAAGCCGGCAGCCAACACCGAGGCCCCCGCCGCACCGGCCCAACAGGCCCCCGCGGCACCGGCGGCGCCCGCGCCGCAGTCCAGCGCCCCGGCGGGCCAACAGCTCAGCCCCGCCCAACGGCAGGCGCTGGCCGAGGCCCAGGGCATGCCCAAGCAGGGCACCGTGCTGGAATTGATGCACGCCAGTGGCTACACCTACATGAAGGTGGACACGGGCGACAACAAGACACTGTGGATCGCCGCCAGTCTGATGCGCGCAAAGCCCGACGACACGGTGCAGTGGGGCGACGCCGCGGTGCTGCACAACTTCAACAGCAAGAGCCTGCACCGCACCTTCGACACCATCCTCTTCGTCTCCAACGCCTCGGTCGTCAACTAGACCCCTCGGCGGCGCCGACCAGAAGGGGGGATGGGTGCGCACCCACCCCCCCTTTTTCGCGCCCGTCCGTTTTTCCGGCACAGCCACGACGCGTGCCCGGCGCGTCGGGCCGCCTTCCCATGCCCCCTATTTGTCGCTAGGCTAGTACTCCTGACAAGCACACGGCAGGCGGACGGGGGAAGGGAGCATGACAGACGGCAGTGCAGGGAAGGAAAGCAACGACGGCAGCTACATCCACTACGACGCCCAGGACATCCAGTATTTTGGCGCGCAATGCGTGATCGAAAAGGAGCTTGAATACATCCGCCGCCGCCGCGGCCTGCCCGCGCAAAAAGACCACACGGGCGGCAGGCCGCTCGAACTCACCGGCCTCGCCCTCTCCGGCGGCGGCATCCGCTCCGCCAGCTTCTCCCTCGGCGTGATGCAGGCCCTGGCCCACAACGGCTGGCTGAAGAATTTCGACTACCTCTCCAGCGTCTCCGGCGGCGGCTACATCGGCGCCTCCGTGAGCTGGCTGCTGTCCCACCCCATGGACCCGGCGCAGACCGGCATCGAGCGCTTCGGCCTGGACCGCAAGCGCTTCCCCTACGGCAGCTACCCCATGAGCGGCTCAGACCCCGAGCTGCGCCTCGCCAGCAAGCGCGACGACGCGCGCCGGGCCGACGCCGACGGCGGGGGCGGCGTCACCGAGCGCTACAAGGGAAAGCTGCTGCGCTACCTGCGTCAGCAGGCCAAATACCTCACCCCCGGCGACGGCATCGACGCCATGTCCCTGGTCGCGGTGATCCTGCGCGGCGCCCTGGTCAGCCTCGGCGTCTACTTCGGCCTGTTGCTGGCCCTGTTCCTCGCCGCGGCCTACCCCCTGCTGTCGCACACGCCGGCCGACCTCGGCCTGCCGGTGCACGCCGGCAACCTCGCCCTGTGGCTCGGCCTGCTCCTCGCCGGTCTGTTCGTGCTCCTCTCCCTGGGGTATGCGGTGCTCACCAGCGCCTGGTCGAGGAGCAAACGCGAACCCGGCCGGGAGGGTGAAAAATCCGCGGCCTATCGCTGGCGCCAGGCCTACGAGCGCACCGCGAGCACCCTGCTCACCCTCACCGTGGCCCTGTTCGTCCTCGGCGCCGTGCCCGCCGTCTACGAGGCCCTGCAAGCCCTCGGCGAAACCGCCGCCAGCGAGGCCAGCGAATTCGTCATCAGCGGCAGCCGCTCGGCAGACGGCGCGCTGCAATTCAGCGGCACCCTGGAGGCGCCCGCGGCCGCCGCACAGGCAGACGCCTCGGCCCTGCCCGGCTGGATCGGCGCCCTCTCCACCCTGTTCGGCGCCCTCTCCGGCGTGTTCGCCTTCTTCAAGACCAGCAGCGGCAAGAAGGGCCGCATTCCCATGGGCCTGGTGGTGAGCGTCGCCACCGCCGCGCTCTGCTTCGGCCTGCTGCTGCTCGCCTACCACTGCGCCATCCGCCTCGCGGCGGGCAGCGACGGGCCGGGGCTCATCACCGCCATCGTCGTCAGCGCCGCCGGCGCCCTGTTGCTCGGCCGCCTCGCCAACATCAACTACCTCTCCATCCACCGCTACTACCGCGACCGCCTGATGGAGCTCTTCATGCCCGACATCGACAAGGCGCTGGCAGGCAAGATCGCCACCCGCGCCGCGGCCAGCGCCGACAAGATGCCCATCCACGATCTCTACGCCGCCAACCCGGGCGCGGGCCCCGAAGCCAACCCCGCGCCCTACCACCTGATCAACACCAACGTAGTGCTGGAGTCCTCCCACATCCCCAAATTCCGTGGCCGCGGCGGCGACAACTTCATCCTCTCGCCCTACTTCTGCGGCAGCAACGCCACCGGCTGGCGCCAGTCCGACGTCTTCATGGACGGCCGCATGACCCTGCCCACCGCCATGGCCATCTCCGGCGCCGCCGTCAATCCCGGCGCCGGCGTCGGCGGCCAGGGCGTCACCCGCCAGCCGCTGCTGTCCATGCTCATGGGCCTGCTCAACATCCGCCTCGGCTACTGGGCGCCCAATCCCGCCCAGCCATCCGGCAGCCCGTCCATCCCCAACTACCTCCACCCCGGGCTCAGCGAGGTGTTCTTCCGCTCGCGCCTGAATGAACGCGCCCACTACGTGCAGCTCACCGACGGCGGCCACTTCGAAAACCTCGCCCTGTACGAACTGATCCGCCGCCGCGCCCGGCTCATCATGGTCTGCGACGGCGGCGCCGATCCCGATTTTCAGTTCACCGACCTCGCCAACGCCATGGAAAAGGCCCGCGTCGACTTCGGCACCCTCATCCTCTGCGACTGCGAAGACCTGCAACCCCTGGTGCCGCGCGGCAAGGGCGTCGCCGACGACGCCATCCAGTGCGCCGAGCGCGGCTACATCATGTGCACCATCGTCTATCCTGACAACAGCCGCGGCCGCCTGATCTACCTCAAGACCACCTTCTTCGAGCAGCTCAGCGCCGACCTCTACGGCTACAAGAAGACCCACCCGCAATTCCCGGACGAACCCACCAGCGACCAGTTCTTCGACGAACAACAATTCGAGGCCTACCGCGAACTCGGCTTCCAGACCGCCTGGCGCATGATGCAGGACGACAGCATCCGCGACGATGCCTACGTGCGCCCGCTGTGGGCCAACAACTGAGGAAGCGGGCCATGCCCGCCATCACCTCGGCAACAACACAGGTGGGAGCGGACCCTCGGGCCGCGATGGTTTTCCCCTCGTCCGACATCGCGGCCCAAGGGTCCGCTCCTACGGACAGCGTCCTCAGCCGCCCACCAACAGCGCCAGATGCCCCACTGACAGGCGCGCATCAATCGATGGGCAATAGTCATCAGGATTGGCGCTTATTTCCCGGATATCAATAGGTTACGGAATTGAAAATACGCCGACATCCCACATGACACGAACCGCACAGGTGTTGCGGGCTTGCGAAAGCATCGACATGAGGCCCCCAGGGCCCCTCCCCAAATCCTGCACACAGCCACACGTTGGTGTCGCACAGAGGCCATCTTCATTGGCGCAACAGCCGCTTACCGCTACAATTCCCACCCTTTTCGCCAATCCGCAGCCACAGGCAGATCACCATGCGCACATCCCGGTTCTTGCTCGCCACCGTCAAGGAAACCCCCGCCGACGCCGAGGTCGTCAGCCATCGGCTGATGCTGCGCGCGGGCATGATCCGCAAGCTGGCCTCCGGGCTCTATACCTGGCTGCCCCTGGGCCTGCGGGTGCTGCGCAAGGTGGAGACCATCGTGCGCGAGGAGATGGATCGCGCCGGGGCACAGGAACTCTTGATGCCCATGGTGCAACCCGCCGAGCTGTGGCAGGCGTCGGGACGCTGGGAGCAGTACGGCCCGGAGCTGCTGCGCCTGCATGACCGCCACGGGCGCGAGTTCTGCCTCGGCCCCACCCACGAGGAGGTGATCACCGACCTGGCGCGCCGCGAGCTGCGCAGCTACAAGCAGCTGCCGGCGAACTTCTACCAGATCCAGACCAAGTTCCGCGACGAGATCCGCCCGCGCTTCGGGGTGATGCGGGCGCGCGAGTTCCTCATGAAGGACGCCTATTCCTTCCATGCCGATCAGGACTCACTGGACGAAACCTACCAGGCCATGTTCGATGCCTACACGCGCATCTTCACCCGCCTGGGCCTGGACTTCCGCGCCGTGCAGGCGGACACCGGCAGTATCGGCGGCAATGCCTCGCACGAATTCCACGTGCTGGCGGACGCCGGCGAGGACGCCATCGCCTTCTCCAGCGACAGCGACTACGCCGCCAACGTGGAGCTGGCCGAGGCCCTGGCCCCGGCCGGCGAACGCCCGGCGCCCACCCAGGAGCTGCAGGTGGTGGACACCCCCAACCAGCGCAGCATCGCCGAGGTGGCGGCGTTCCTCGGCGTGGACCCGGCGCAGACCGTCAAGACCCTGCTGGTGAAGGGCACCGAGAGCGCCGTGGTGGCCCTGGTGCTGCGCGGCGACCATGAGCTGAACGCCATCAAGGCGGAGAAGCTGCCCCAGGTGGCCGCGCCCCTGACCCTGGTGGGCGACGAGGCGGTACACACCTGCTGCGGCTGCCCCGCCGGCTCCATCGGCCCGCGCGACATCGCCGCGCCGGTGATCGCCGACCGCGCCGCCGCCCAGCTGGCCGACTTCGTGTGCGGCGCCAACGAGGACGGCAAGCACCTCACCGGCGTCAACTGGGGCCGCGACCTGCCGGAGCCAGAAGTCGCCGATCTGCGCAACGTGGTGGAGGGCGACCCCAGCCCCGACGGCAGGGGCACCCTGTCCATCAAGCGCGGCGTGGAGGTGGGCCACATCTTCCAGCTCGGCACCAAGTACGCCGAGGCCCTTGACGCCACGGTGCTGGACGAGGCCGGCCGCGCGGTGGTGATGAACATGGGCTGCTACGGCATCGGCGTGTCGCGCGTGGTGGCCGCCGCCATCGAACAGAACCACGACGATCGCGGCATCATCTGGCCCGGCGCCATCGCCCCGTTCCAGGTGGCCCTGCTACCCATGAACATGCACAAGTCGCAGCGCCTGCGCGAGGCGGTGGAGAGGCTGCACGACGACCTGCTCGCCGCCGGCATCGACGTGCTGCTGGACGACCGCAAGGAGCGCCCCGGGGTGATGTTCGCCGACATGGAGCTGATCGGCATCCCGCACCGCATCGTCCTCGGCGAACGCGGCCTGGATGCGGGCAGGGTGGAATACAAGGGCCGCCGCGACAGCGACTCGCAAGACGTTGCGCTCGATGGCATCATCGAGTTTCTGCGCCAGCGGCTCGACGGCGCCTAGTAGAAGGCGCGACAGCCCGATGCAAAAGACCTGGCCGCGCCTGAAGCCGCACCTACAAGAGTGAATTGCGGAGACGATATACTCAGAGACATGATTTCGCCCCGCCCCGCCTACCTTCCACGACATCTCCACCGGCTCCTGCTGGCGCTGTTGCTCGCCCTGCCCGTGTCATCACACGCCGCCACCCAGGAGCGCCCGGACGACAGCCTGCGCCAACACCTCACCCGGGTGATCGGCGAAAGCGACAGCTTCAAGGACCGCTTCGACGCCGAGGTGTGGTTGATGGATATGTCCAACCGCCTCAAGTCACGCGTGCCCGACGACGCCGAGCGCCTCACCCTGCTGAAGCACATCCACTACGAGGCCCGCAAGGCCGACCTGCACCCCGAGCTGGTGCTGGCGGTGATCCATGTGGAAAGCAATTTCGACCGCTGGGCCATCTCCTCCGCCGGCGCCCAGGGCCTGATGCAGATCATGCCCTTCTGGCTCGAGGAGATCCCCGAGGCCGGCGACAACCTGTTCGATATACGCACCAACCTGCGCTTCGGCTGCACCATCCTCAAGCATTACCTGGACAAGGAAAAAGGCGACTTCACCCGCGCCCTGGCCCGCTACAACGGCAGCCTGGGCAAGACCTGGTATCCCAACCGCGTGTTTGCGGCCCTGCGCAAGCGTTGGTACAAGGCCCGCTGAATCGACAAAGGAAGAGCAAAGATTGCAGGAGCGGCTTCAGCCGCGAAGCAAGGCTCGACGATGTTCGCGGCTGAAGCCGCTCCCACATGGCCCGCCCCTGCCCGATAACCATAAATGGATAGCCTGATCAACGACTGGGGACTGTGGGGCCTGTTCCTCAGCGCCTTCCTCTCCTCCACCCTGATGCCCGGCGGCTCCGAGGCCCTGCTCTCGGCGCTGCGCCTGCACGATGCCCATGCACCGCTGCTGTTGCTGGCCGTCGCCACCCTCGGCAACACCCTGGGCGGCCTCAGCTCATGGCTGATCGGCCGCCTGCTGGCGCGCCGCTGGCCGGCGGAACAACGACTACACAAGCCGGCGCAGCAACGCGCTATCCGCTGGCTCGAACGCCATGGCAGCCCGCTGCTGTTGCTGTCGTGGCTGCCGGTGGTGGGCGACCCGCTGTGCGTCGCCGCCGGCTGGCTGCGCATCGGCTTCTGGCCGGCGCTGATCTTCATCGCCACAGGCAAGGCGGCGCGCTATGGCGTGATTCTGTGGCTGCTGGATTGGCACGGCGGCTGAACAGCCGGGTTGACTGAATACCTGAATCCGTGAGTTCAGGGCGGATGAAGCGTGCAACGGCTTGATTCGTATCGCGTAATGAAAAATCGAGGGAATAGCGGGGACTATTGACGAGATTTTTCATATAGCGAGACGGATCAATGCGTTGTGCGATTCGCCGTCATGAACTCACGGGTTCAGGTAAATAGTCCCAATCGTTGCATAAATTCGTGCGCAAACAGCGGGCGACACGGGATGTGGAATCGACCACGGGAATCAACGCGAAGAACGCCAAGGCGCAGAGGACGCAAAGGAAACCCTTTCAAACAAACCTTTGCGTCCTCTGCGCCTCTGCGTTTGATAGCGACGGCAGCGCCCCGGCACAACCAGAAATAGCGCCTGGCCGGAGAGGCGTCAGCGGTTGATGAAGGCGATGACGAGGGGAAACATCGCGCCGACGATGAAGGCGCCAAGCAGGTAGCCTCCCCGCTCGCGGCGCAGCCTGTTCAGCAGATACGGCTCATGCGAGGCGCCAATGTAGAACGGCAGGCCATTTTGTACCGGCTTGCCGACGATGTGTTCTTCCCCGCTCAACTGGCCGTAGCGCTGGCCGGTGACGCTGCCATCGGCGCGTTGCATGTCGTCCACCACCACCGGCATCGGGTGCAGCGTCTTCATCCAGCCGATGACGTTGATGTGTTCACCCACGCCTATCCAGTACACCTCGTGGTACACGCCGTCGCTGCCGTGCCAGCGGCGATGTTTCTTCGCCTCGACCTCGGCGCCGTTGGGTTCGATGACGCACTCGCCGCTGCGGTCGGCGATGCGGAAACGCCGGGTGGTCTGTTGAACGGAAAAGGGCGTGGCCTCCTCTTCACCTCCCGCCCCGCCTTCTTCGTGGCGCTGGTAGCGATACCACACACAGGGCACCTGCACGCCGGGCACGCGCAGGCCGGGCCCGTCGAGTGCCTGTGTCAGCCCGGCCACCTGCACAAAACCCTGCGGCGCACTGCCGATCTTTGCGGTGGGGGTGTCCTGCAGTTTGCGTATCAGGCGCACACGATCCAGCGCCCGCCACAACAACAGCACGCCGATGAACAGAAAACCCAGTTGGATGCCGATGATGCCCATGCGACGCGAGGGATCGGCGATTCGCCGTCAGCTGCCGCGCGACGGCCAGGAGAAGATCAGCACGAAACCGCCCAGGCCGCCGAGCATCCAGGTCAGCAACGGCGCATTGCCGAGCATGGTGACGGCGGTGGGGTCGGCGTAGGCGTAAATGATCGAGGCGCTGATGACGAAACCGCTGCCGACGATGGCACGGAAGTTGCGCCGCTGGGCGCGACGGATTTCCCAGCGGATCTTTTGCAGGGCCTTGTGACTGTTGTCCTTCGCCTGTTTCTCGGCCTGCGTCGCCTGGCTGAGAAAGGCGTGCAGCAGACCGGGAATCTCCGGCAGCTTTTCCGCCCACTCCGGGGCGCTCTTTTTCAGCGCGCGGCCGAAGGAGCGGAAGCCGATCTGCTCGCTCATCCAGCGCTCCAGGAAGGGCTTGGCGGTTTCCCACAGGTCGAGTTCCGGGTAGAGCTGACGACCCAGGCCCTCGATGTTGAGCAGGGTTTTCTGCAGGAGCACCAATTGTGGTTGGACTTCCATGTTGAAGCGGCGCGCCACCTGGAACAGGCGCAGCAGCACATGGCCGAAGGAGATGTCCTTCAGCGGGCGCTCGAAGATGGGCTCGCAGACGGTGCGGATGGCGGCCTCGAATTCCTCCACCCGGGTGTCTTCCGGCACCCAGCCGGACTGCACGTGCAGCTCGGCGACGCGGCGGTAGTCACGCTGGAAGAAGGCGAGAAAATTGCCGGCCAGGTAGCGCTGGTCCTCTTCGCTGAGGGTGCCCATGATGCCGAAGTCCACGGCGACATAGCGGCCGGAGGGCTCGACGAAGATGTTGCCGGGGTGCATGTCGGCATGGAAGAAGTTGTCACGGAACACCTGGGTGAAAAAGATTTCCACGCCGTTTTTCGCCAGCCGCTCGAAGTCGATGCCCTGTGCGCGCAGCGCCTCGATATCGCCGATGGGGGTGCCGCTGATACGCTCCATGACCATCACTTCACGGCGCGTCAGCGGCCAGTGCACCTCCGGCACGTAGAGCTGGTCGGAGCCGGCGAAGTTGCGCCGCAGCTGCGAGGCGGAGGCGGCCTCGCGCATCAGGTCCAGCTCGTCCATGATGGTCTTTTCGTATTCCGCCACCACTTCGCGCGGGTGCAGGCGGCGGCCGTCGGCCCAGTAGCGCTCGGCCAGCCCGGCCAGGGTATGCAACAAGGCAAGGTCGCGCTTGATCGTCAGCGTGATGTTGGGCCGCACCACCTTGACGATCACCTCGCGGCCATCGTGCAGCTGCGCGGTGTGCACCTGGGCGATGGAGGCGGAGGCCAGCGGCGACTGGTCGAAGCGGGCAAACAGCTCGCCCACCGGCTTGCCCAGGGATTTTTCGATGATCGCGCGCGCCTCGCTGTCGGGGAACGGCGGCACGTTGTCCTGCAGTTGCGCCAGTTCGTCGGCGATGTCGTCCGGCAGCAGGTCGCGGCGGGTGGAGAGGATCTGACCGAACTTGACGAAGATGGGGCCCAGCTCTTCCAGCGCGCAGCGAATGCGCTCACCTCGCGGGCGGGTGTCGCGGCGGAACCAGTGCCACGGCAACAGATGGCGCACGAAGGCCACGGGGCGGAACAGGTGGGTGCGGAACACGAGGTCGTCGAGGCCGTTGCGGGCCAGCACGAAATTGATGTGCATGAGGCGCAGGGCCTGGCGAAATCCGGTCACTGGGGCTTCTCTCCCGGGCCTTTTTCCGCGGCGGTCCTTGCGCGCGCCTCGAGGCGCTTGATGCGTGCCTCAAGACGGTCGACGTCGCTGCGCAGGGTATCGACCTGGGCGAGGAATTCTTCCATTTCGCTGCGCGCTGGCAGGTCGCGGCTCTCTTCCTGCAGGTATTCGGCGCCGTCGCGGGCCAGGGTGTCCAGGGTCTTGCGGCCCCAGTCGAGGGTGTCGCGCGCCAACTCGCCGACCTTGTGCGCCACCACGTCGCCAGTGATGTGCGACAGGTGCTCTTCCCAGTCGATGTCGAGGCCGTCGAGGATTTCCCGAAACCGGATGCCCAGCTCCACGTCGCCGCTGATCTCCACGTCGCCAGCGAAGAAACTGTCGCCGGCATTGTCCGCCAGCCCCATGCGCAACATGCCCACCGGGGTGCCGCGCAGGGTGGTGTCCGGCTCGCCCTCGAAATGGCCGAAGACGCTGAGGCCGGCTTCGGTGGGGATCAGGTACAGGCTGAGATCGAGACCCTGCAGCTCGATGGCGATGACCTTGCCATCGAGGGCGCGCAGGCGCTGCAGGGTATCCGGGTCGAGGGCCAGCACCTGATTGATGGCGGCCTCGATGGCGGCGGTGACGAATGTTGGAATCTGTTTCATGTTAGACCGTCCTTTGCATCGGCCGCTCAACGCACTTCCGCCATCAGCGTCGACAGCGACTTCCGTGATTCGTCGTCCGCCTCCAGCCCCGCCTCGTGCAGCACCACGCTGTTGGCGATCTTGTCGTGAAAGCCCTGCTTGCGCCTGTCCCAGGCAATCCAGAAAAAACCCAGACCCAGCGGCAGTAGTGAAACGATGTAGGCCAGATAACGCAACACCGCCTGTTTTGCCGACAGTGGCTGGAAGCTCTGTGCATCCACCACCTGGCAACCCAGCAGCAGCTTGCCGGGCGTGCCGAGAAACTTCAGCCACAGCCACACCGTCAGCACCATGGCCAGGCCATTGCTCAGCAGGCCGTCGAGGCTCCAGAATTCGGCGTTGAAATACACCGGCCCCAGCAGCAGGCCGGCCAGCACGGTGAAGATCACGCTGTCCAGCAGCGCCGCCCCGGCGCGCCGCCAGAAACCGGCATAGTGTGGCGCACCGCACAGCATCAGAACTTGTAGCCCCGGTGCAGGGCGACGATGCCGCCGGTGAGATTGAAATATTCACAGCGCTCGAAGCCGGCCGCCTCCATCATCGCCTTCAGTTCGTCCTGCGGCGGGTGCATGCGGATGGATTCGGCCAGGTAGCGGTAGCTGTCTTCGTCATTGGCCACCAGCTTGCCCATCATTGGCAGCAGCTTGAAGGAGTAGACGTCGTACACCGCGCCCAGCCCAGGCGCAACGGGCCTGGAAAACTCCAGCACCAGCAGGCGGCCGCCCGGCTTGAGGATGCGGTACATGGAACGCAGCGCGGCGTCCTTGTCGGTGACGTTGCGGAGGCCGAAGGCGATGGTGATGCAGTCGAAGTGGTTGTCGGGAAAGGGCAGGCATTCGGCATTGGCCTGCACGTAGTCGATGTTGCCCAGGATGCCGCGGTCGGTGAGGCGTTCGCGGCCCACCTCCAGCATGGAGGCGTTGATGTCGGCCAGCACCACCTCGCCACCGTCGCCCACCAGCTGCGAGAACTTTGCCGCCAGGTCGCCGGTGCCGCCGGCGATGTCCAGCACCCGCTGGCCGGCGCGCACGCCGCTGTGCTCGATGGTGAAGCGTTTCCACAGGCGGTGGATGCCCATGGACATGAGATCGTTCATGACGTCGTATTTGTCGGCCACCGAGTGGAACACGCCGGCGACCTTCTGCACCTTTTCCTCGACGGGCACCTCCTGGTAGCCGAAGTGGGTGGTGTCCTTGTCCTGTTGCTGATTCATGGTGTTCCCTTCAGTTGCCGGGTTGTCCGCAAATGCACGCGAATATACGCAAATGGTTTCATGTTTATTGGCGTCTATTTGCGTGCATTTGCGGACCGTTTTCAATCGTTCCGTTGGGGTTCGCCCCTCAACCTACTGGGCTGCAAAGGCTGTTGTTTCGAAAACTGTGGGAGCGGCTTCAGCCGCGAATAATAAGGTTAGTCCTGTTCGCGGCTGAAGCCGCTCCCACAGGCCTACCGTCTCACCCCTTGCGCTGGTGCCCGGCCTTTTCCAGCCGTTCGAGGTATTCGGCCCACAGGGCCTCTTTTTCGCTGCCCAGGGTGTACAGCGTGTCCCAGGAATAGATGCCGGTGTTGTGGCCGTCGTCGAAATCCAGTTTGATGGCGTAGTTGCCCACCGGCTCGATGGCGGTAATGTTGACATTTTCCTTGCCCACCTGCAGCACTTCCTGACCCGGGCCGTGACCGCGCACTTCCGCCGAAGGCGAGTAGACCCGCAGGTATTCGCAGGGCAGCTCGAAGTGCGCGCCGTCGTCGAAGGTGATCTCCAGGATGCGGGATTTCTGATGCAGCTTGATGTCGGTGGGCTTGTGGGCTGAACTCATGACTGTCTTTCTCCGGTTAGAGGATGTAGCGGCTCAGGTCTTCGTCCTGCGCCAGCTCGCCGATGTGGCTGTCGACATAGGCGGCGTCCACGCTGACCGTCTGACCGCTCTGGTCGGCGGCGGCAAAGGATATCTCTTCCAGCAGGCGCTCCATCACCGTGTGCAGGCGGCGCGCGCCGATGTTGTCGGTGCGCTCGTTGACGGCCCAGGCGACCTCGGCGATACGCGCGATGCCGTCGTCGGTGAATTTCAGCTCGACGCCCTCGGTGGCCAGCAGGGCGGTGTACTGCTCGGTGAGCGAGGCGTCGGGCTCGGTGAGGATGCGCACGAAGTCGTCCACGCTGAGGGCCTTCAGTTCGACGCGGATGGGCAGGCGTCCCTGCAGCTCGGGGATCAGATCCGAGGGCTTGGCGAGGTGGAAGGCGCCGGAGGCGATGAACAGGATGTGGTCGGTCTTCAGCATGCCGTACTTGGTGGTGACGGTGCAGCCCTCCACCAGCGGCAGCAGGTCGCGCTGCACGCCTTCGCGGGAGACGTCGGGGCCGCTGCTTTCACCGCGCTTGCAGATCTTGTCCATCTCGTCGAGGAACACGATGCCGTTCTGCTCGACGTTCTGTACCGCGCGTATCTTGATGTCTTCCTCGTTGAGCAGCTTGCCGGCCTCTTCGTCGGTGAGCAGCTTGAAGGCCTCCTTGATGGGCAGCTTGCGGGTCTTGGTGCGGGTGCTGCCGAGATTCTGGAACATGCCCTGCAGCTGGCTGGTCATCTCCTCCATGCCGGGCGGGGCCATGATCTCCACGCCCATGGGGCTGACGCTCAGTTCGACCTCGATCACCTTGTCGTCGAGTTCGCCCTCGCGCAGTTTCTTGCGGAATTTCTGCCGCGTGTTGGCGGCCTGTTCGGTCATGGGCTCCGGCTCGCTGTCGAGGCCGAAACCGCGCCGCGCCGGGCGCAGCAGGATGTCGAGGATGCGCTCCTCGGCGGCCTCCTCGGCACGGAAGCGCACCTTGTTCATCTCCACTTCGCGGGTCAGCTTGACGGAGATCTCCACCAGGTCGCGGATGATGGACTCCACGTCGCGGCCCACATAGCCCACCTCGGTGAACTTGGTGGCCTCCACCTTGACGAAGGGCGCGTTGGCCAGCTTCGCCAGGCGGCGCGCGATCTCGGTCTTGCCGACGCCGGTGGGGCCGATCATGAGGATGTTCTTGGGCGTGATCTCGTTGCGCAGTGCCTCATCGACCTGGCTGCGACGCCAGCGGTTGCGCAGGGCGATGGCCACCGCGCGCTTGGCGTCGGCCTGGCCGATGATGTGCTTGTCCAGTTCCTGGACGATTTCTCTGGGGGTCATTTGTGACATGGTCTTTTCCGCTCGTTGCGCTACTGTAATCGGATTTGCGGGCCTGCGCCCTCTCCCCGATGGGGAAGGGGCTCACTCACCGGCCGTCAGTTCTTCGATGGTGAAGTTGTCGTTGGTGTAGACGCAGATGTCCGAGGCGACCTTCAGCGACTTCTCGCAGATGCTGCGCGCATCCAGCTCGGTGTTTTCCATCAGCGCCCGCGCCGCCGATTCGGCGAAGGAGCCGCCGGAACCGATGGCGATGAGGTCGTGCTCCGGCTCGATGACGTCGCCGTTGCCGGAGATCACCAGCGAGGTGGTGCCGTCGGCCACCGACAACAGGGCCTCCAGGCGGCGCAGCATGCGGTCGGTGCGCCAGTCCTTGGCCAGCTCCACGGCGGCGCGGGTGAGGTGGCCCTGGTGTTTTTCCAGCTTGCCCTCGAAGCGCTCGAAGAGGGTGAAGGCGTCCGCCGTGCCGCCGGCAAAACCGGCGATGACGCGGTTGTGATACAGACGCCGCACCTTGCGCGCATTGCCCTTCATGATGGTGTTGCCCAGCGAGACCTGGCCATCGCCGCCGATCACCACCGTGCCGTTGCGGCGCACGGAGAGAATGGTTGTGCCGTGATATTGCTCCAAGGTGGAATCCTCAGTGAAAAACAGAGGAGAAGATTTTACACCATAACGGGCCGTGGCACCGGGCCCGCTCACGCCGCCGGGTAGCGACGGCTGATGGCGATGAATTCGTCCTGCGAGGCGAGGAAGGCCGCTACCACCGCCGGGTCGAAGTGCCGGCCGCGCTGTCGGCTGATCCATTCCACCACCCGCGGCAGCCCCCAGGCATCCTTGTAGACCCGGCTCGAGATCAGGGCATCGAAGACATCGGCCAGGCCGGCGATGCGCCCGTAGACATGGATTTCCTCGCCCTTCAACCCCTGCGGCGGGGCGACATAGGGAATGATGGCGCGGATGGTCGGCGTGGAAGTGAACTCATGCAGAACGAACACCGGCCGGCGGCCGCTGAAGGCCCGTGCCGCGGCCGGGTCCATGGCCTCCTCCAGTGCCGTGCCGGGACCGAACTGCGCGCTCACCGCCTCGCCGCGAATGATGTGCAGACGGTTGATCCGGTGCAGGGCCATGATTTCGCGCAGGAAATAGTCACGCTTGTCCATGATGCCGCCCTTCATGTGCGCGGTCAGCCCCGCCTTGACCAGCTCGGCCACCGACAGGGCGTGGTTCTCCACCGCGCGGGTCGAGAGGTAGCGGAAATTGATCGCCGTGACCAGCAGCAGGATGGTCACCAGCACCAGCAGAAAGGTGATCAGGTTCCTGACCGTGAGGGTCTTGATGCTGGGCTTCATGAGGCTGATAACGAATTCCTGGATTGACAGCCTGTCGCCAGCCTGCCCGCATTAATCGTCCGGCTTCGAAGGCCTCTTCCTGGCCCGCGGATGGGCCCGGTCGTAAACCTGCGCCAGATGCTGAAAATCGAGGTGCGTGTACACCTGCGTGGTACTGATATCGGCATGACCCAGCAATTCCTGTACCGCGCGCAGATCGCCGCTGGATTCCAGCAGGTGGCTGGCGAAGGCGTGGCGCAGTTTGTGCGGGTGCACATGGCTGTCGATGCCCTGCCGGCGCCCCCAGCGGGCGAGGCGCGCCTGCACGGCGCGCGGCGTGAGACGGGTGCCGCGCCGGCTGACGAACAGCGCCGTCTCGCCCGCGGCCGCCAACTCGCCACGCACCGCCTGCCAGCGCCGCAGGGCGGCAATGGCATGACGGCCCACCGGCAGGTCCCGCTGCTTGTTGCCCTTGCCGGTGACGCGCAGCGCCCCGGCGCGCAGATCCACCTGGCCCAGATCCAGCGACACCAGTTCGGCCAGGCGCAGGCCGGAGGAGTACAGCAGTTCCATCAGCGCCAGGTCCCGCAGCGCCAGCGGGTCGCTGGCATCGATGGCCAGCAGGCGGGCCATCTGGTCCGTGTCCAGCGGCTCCGGCAGCCTGCGCGGTGACTTGGGGGCGCTGACGCCGACCACCGGGTTGACGGCGACATGCCCCTCGCGGACAAGATAATGGAAAAAGCGGCGCGCGGCGGACAGCAGCCGCGCCACGCTGCGGCCGCCGAGGCCACGGCGGTGGGATTCCGCGGAGAAACGGCGCAGTTGCTGCGCGTCCAGCGCCGCCCAGCGCTCGATGCCGTGGGCCTCGCAGAAGCTCAGCAGACGGGTGAGATCACGCCGGTAGCCGTCGAGGGTGCGCGGGGAGTAATGGCGCCGGAGTCGCAGGTGGTCGAGAAAGCGCGCCAGCCACTGGCGTTCGGTGTCGCGCATCGGCCGGGCCGGCTACGCGTCTTCCAGCTGGAGGTGAGGGGTCAGTGCGGCGGCGATCACCTGCGCCATGCGGGTCAGGAAGGAGACATCACTGCCGGGGACGAAGCGCTGGGTGTCGCCACTGCCGATGGCCAGCAGGCCGACCCGCCCCTCCTTGCCCAGCGGCAGCACCACGGCGGAGCCGATGGCATCGGCGCGCTCGCCGAACAACAGCTCCCGCTGCTCCACCTTGAGCCGGCCGCAGAAGGGCCGGCCGGTAGTGAGCAGGTGCTGGAAGGGGCCGCGCAGGGCCTCGGTATCACGCACGAATTCGCCGCGGGCGGCCAGGCCCGCATCCCGCGGTGGCGCCATCAGCAGCAGGTTCGCCACATCGGCCGAATAGTCGCGCCGCAGGCGGCTGCTGATCAGGCTCATCAGGCCTTCCAGGTCCTGGCACGCCATCAGCAGCAGGGTCAGCTGGTGCAGCTGGGTGTTGAGACGGTCATTCTCGCGCGCCACCGCCAGCAGCTCTTCCAGCTGCGTCCTCTGCGTCTCGTTCTGCGCGCGTAGCATGGCCACCTGCCGTTCGACCAGCGAAATGGCGCCCCCGGCCTCGTGCGGCAGGCGCAGCTCCGGCAGCAGCCAGAGGTTGTGCTCAAAAAAGTCGCGATGGTCGCGGAGGTACTCCGCCACGGCCTGTTCGTCGATCACCTGCGCGTCACTCGTCATAACGTGATACTGCCCTCGAATACGGTTTCCGCGGGGCCGGTCATGAACACCGGCGCATCGCCTCCGGCCCATCGTATCAGAAGTTGCCCGCCCAGCAGGTCGACGGCCACGTCGTCGTCCACCAACCCCCATCGATGCGCCACCACCACCGCCGCGCAGGCGCCGGTGCCGCAGGCCTGGGTCTCGCCGCTGCCTCGCTCGAACACCCGCAGGCGGATCCGCCGGCGCGAAACTGGCTGCATGAAGCCCACGTTGACCCCCCCGGGAAAGCGGGGATGGGCGCCGATGCGCGGCCCCCACCCGGCCACCGGCGCCGCGTCCACGTCTTCGACCCGGATCACCGCATGGGGGTTGCCCATGGAGACGGCGCCGATCTCCAGCGTGGTGTCATCCAGGGCCAGGTCATAGCGCGCGGCCGGTGCCTCCGCCATGAAGGGTATGTCGGCCGGCTCGAAGCCTGGCGCGCCCATGTCGACGGTCACCTGGCCATCGTCCTCGATACGCGGTCGGATGACCCCGGAGGCCGTCTCCACGGCGATCTCGCGCTTGTCCGTCAGGCACCTATTCACCACAAAGCGGGCGAAACAGCGCGCGCCATTGCCGCACTGCCCCACTTCACCGCCATCCGCATTGAAAATCCGATAGCGAAAATCCACATCCGGCGATTCCGGGCGCTCCACCAGCAACAGCTGGTCACAGCCGACGCCGCGATGGCGGTCGGCGATCAAGCGCACCTGTTCGGGGGAGAGGTCGACGACCTGGTTGATGGCGTCGATGACCACGAAGTCATTGCCCAGGCCGTGCATCTTGGTAAATAGCAGCTTCATGCCTCGATAGTTGCAAACTCGGCCCGGCTATTCAAGCTGGGTACAGGTTGGCGGCGGAGACTATAGGCGGCGCGCACGGAGTGCGCCTTGGAGAAACGCCCAGCCGCCAGGAACCGCCAGCCATGTCCCGCGAAAAACCCGACTGCCTCGGCAACTACGACTTCGAACACATCGCCTTCTACGCAAAAAAACGCTTCGTCGACGGCTGTTCCACCGTATCCCTGATCGCCCAGGCCAAGACCGAGCGCGCGCGGGAGGAAATCGCCCTGGTCTCCATGCTGGACATCAAGGACGACGACATCCGCGACCTGCAGCTCAGCTGCCGCTACGCCGGCGAGTGCAGGATCATGGATTGCCGGGAAAGGCTGCGGAAGATGATCAGGGAAAAACTCTCGGCCTCCAGCGGGAAAGACCCCGCCTGACAGACCGCTCAAGCAGCTGCTAGACTCGGGCCTTGCCTACCACAGGGAGTGAATGCCATGGCCGGCCCATGCTTCAGCCCGGACACACAGGATTTTCTCCGCAAGCCTCGATTTACCACCCCCGCCGTGATCCTTGTTTGCCTCCTGCTTTCCGGCGCGGCGCTGGCGAAAGACGGCAAGACGATCGGTGTGGGCATTGGCGCCTTGTACAATGGCCTGGGCCTGTCCTATGGCCTCCAGGGCCTGGGCACGCTGAAATACGTTTCATTGGGGTGCCTGAGTCTTTCCACCTCCCGCTCAAGGGGCACGGAAAGCAATTGCGGCCTGGGGGCGGGATTTCTCAGAACGGACCTCGGCAACAGACATGGATTGGGCGTCCACCTTGGCGCCACATACAATGAACACGCCAACCTGAACAGCATCGAGATGTTCGTTGCGCCTCAGTACGTCTATTTTTTCAATGGCATCGACGCGCCGGGGTTCAACCTTGGCGCCTCCCTCTACTTTGGCCAATACGACGGCGACTTCAAGATCAGGCCCGGGCTACAAGTCGGTTATCAATTCTAGGCCTTGGCGTGGCGTCATTTCCGCTTCATGCGATGGCGAAAACAGTCCGTGGTGTGGTCATTGACCATGCCGACGGCCTGCATGAAGGCATAACAGATCGTGGAGCCCACGAATTTGAAGCCGCGCTTCTTCAGTGCGCGGCTCATGGCATCGGATTCTGGCGTCGAGGCTGGCACCTCGCCCAAGGTCTTCCAGGCGTTGACTTTCGGTTCGCCGCCGACGAACTGCCACAGGTAATCGCTGAGGCCGCCGAATTCATCCTGTATGTCGAGACAGGCCCGGGCATTGCCGACGGCGGCGTTGACCTTGAGGCGATTGCGCACGATGCCGGGGTCATTGAGCAGGCTGGCGATCTTCTGCGTCCCGTAGCGGGCGATCTTTTCGGCGTCGAAACCATCGAAGGCGCGACGGTAGTTTTCCCGCTTGCGCAATATCGTGATCCAGCTCAGGCCGGCCTGTGCCCCTTCGAGTATCAGCATTTCGAACAGGCGCCGGTCGTCGTATTCCGGCACGCCCCATTCGTTATCGTGATAGGCGATGTAGAGGGGGTCATCGGCGGGTACCCAGGAACAGCGGCATTGCTTGTTCATTGGCAGTCTCTTTCCTTGTTGATCAGATCTTGCAGGGTGCGGCCTGCCATGTGCGGGAAGGTGTCTTCGCACAGGCTCAGCTCGCGCACCCGGTCGAGGCGGAAGTTGCGGAAGGCGCTGCGCAGCTCACACCAGGCGCCGAGGGTCCACACCGAGCCCCAGAAGAACAACCCCAGCGGCCACACGTGGCGCCGGCTGGTGACGCCGTCGGCGCGGCTGTAGCGGAAGCGCACCCGGCGGCGGGTGTCGATGGCGGCACGTAGTTGCGCCATGCAGGCAGCGGTCTCGGCGGGTATGCGCGTCAGCGGGGAGAACAGGCGAGTCTGGTCGAGGCGTTGCTTGAGGCCGTCGGGAAGGACGGTTTCGATCTTGCTCAGCACCGAGTTGGCGGCGCGCGCCAGTTCCGGGTCGGCCCAGCTGTCGACGATGCGCGCGCCCAGCGTCATCGCGGTGATTTCGGCCTCGGTGAACATCAGTGGCGGCAGGTCGAAGCCGCGCCGCAGGGCGTAGCCGATGCCGGCTTCGCCGTCGATGGGCACGCCGGAGGCCATCAGGTCGCGGATGTCGCGGTAGATGGTGCGCTCGGAGACTTCCAGTTCCTCCGCCAGCCGGCGCGCGGTGGTGACGCGGCGGGTGCGCAGGAACTGGATGATTTGGAACAGGCGGTCGGCGCGGCGCACGCGATGCTCTCCGGCGCCGCTCAGCCCTCCGGCGCGTGGCAGACGGCCTCGATGTTGTGGCCGTCGAGGTCGATGATGAAGGCGCCGTAGTAGGTGGGGTGATATTCCTCGCGCAGGCCGGGCGCGCCGTTGTCCTTGCCGCCGGCCTTGAGGGCGGCGTCGTGGAAGTCGCGCACCTGCTGGCGGTTTTCGGCGCGGAAGGCGATGTGCATGGGGTGTTGCGCCGGTCCGCCTTCGCCGAACCAGAATTCGGGGCTGCCGTCGCGGCCGAAGCCGGCCCAGCCGTCGAATTCCATGATCTTGGCGATCCCCAGCGGGGCCAGCGCCGCGGCATAGAAGGCCTGGCTTTTTGCGGCGTCGGAAACCGATAGTCCCAGATGGTCGATGATCATGGTGCTCTCCTTTTCAATTTGCTCATGCGCGGGGGCATGGTCAGTGGCTTTCTGCGTCTTCCGTCAGTGCCAGGATATAGCCGTTGCAGTCGCGCAGGTACAGCTCGCGGCGGCCGTAGAAGGTGGTCTGCGGGGGGCGGATGATGTCGGCCTCGCCCTGCAGGGACTGGTGCAGGGCGTCGACGCCGTCCACCTCCATGTAGAGGGTCAGGGAGGCGCCGATCTCGCAGCCGGCCAGGGCCGGGATCTCCTCGCTCAGGCTGTCGCGCCGCTGAAACATGAAGGCCACCTGGTCACGCTGCACCATGGCCCAGTCGAGGGGCTTGTCGCCGGCGGCCGGCAGGCCGTCGAAGGGCCGCTCGTCGCGCATCGCCATCAGCAGTTCGAAGCCCAGCAGGTCGCGGTAGAAGATCACGCTCTGTGCGACGTCTTCCACCATCAGGTTGGGGGTGAGTTTGTTGAAGCTCATGGCGTGCTCTCCTTGGCCGTTGATCGAGCCCACAGTCTAGCGCAGGCCTCCTGACAGCATCGTGTCAGGAGTGTTGGCCGGCCGTCACCGGCGCTGCCATGTGCCGGACTTGCCGCCACGCTTCTCCAGCAGTCCCACGTCACCGATGACCATGCCGCGATCCACCGCCTTGCACATGTCGTACACCGTGAGCAGGGCGATCTGCACGGCGTTCAGCGCCTCCATCTCCACGCCGGTCTGGCCGGCGGTGTGCACGCTGGCGCGGCAGTGCACGGCGTTTTCGTCGGGCTGCGGGGTCAGATCCACCGCCACCTTGGTGAGCATCAGGGGGTGGCACAGGGGCACCAGATTGCTGGTCTGCTTGGCGCCCATGATGCCGGCGATGCGCGCGATGCCCAGTACGTCGCCCTTGCCGTGGCCGCCTTCGATGATCAGGCGCAGGGTCTCCGGCTGCATGCGTATCCGCCCCTCGGCCACCGCCATGCGCTGGGTGACGGCCTTTTCACCGACGTCGACCATGTGGGCCTCGCCTGCGCTGTTGAAATGGGTTAGCTTGTTCATGTGAAGGGCCCTACTGCAAGTGAGACAAAAGTATACCGGGGGACGCCATGAGTATCACCGTGAAATTCTTCGCCAGCCTGCGCGAGACCGTGGGCAAGGACGAGGCCATACTTGATCCGGCCCGGGCGCAGACCGCACAGCAGGCCTGGGAGGCCGCCACCGACGGGCGCGAGATGCCGGCCAATACGCTGATCGCCGTCAACATGGAATACGCCGGCGCCGACGCGGCCGTTACGGATGGCGACGAGGTGGCCTTTTTTCCACCGGTGACGGGGGGTGGGGGGGACGTGCTTCGATGAGCATCAAGCTGCTGGGCGAGGCCTTCGATCCCTGGCGGGAACTGCAGCGGCACCAGGCCGGGAATCCCCAACTGGCCGGCAAGTATGGCGCCACCTCCGTCTTCGTCGGCACCATGCGCGACTTCAATGACGGCGCCGATGTGGAGCGCATGGTGCTGGAACACTACCCGGCCATGACGCAAAAACACCTGCAGGCCATTGCCACTGAGGCCAGATCGCGCTGGGAGATCCTCGACACGCTGATCATCCACCGCTTTGGCGAGATCCACCCCAATGACGCCATCGTGCTGCTGGCGGTGTGGTCGGCGCATCGCCGCGCGTCCTTTCCCGCCTGCCGTTATCTCATCGAGGAATTGAAATCACGCGCGCCCTTCTGGAAGCAGGAAATCAGTGGCGAGGACGCGCGCTGGGTGACGCACAACACACCGGGCTGAGCCGCCCGGCCACGGCCGGCTACAGATAGTCCCGCAAGACTTCCGGCGGCTGCTGGACGAGGTTCTTGTCGACCTGCTTGACCACCAGTTCCTGGGTCTTCTTGCCCAGCTTCTCGCGCAACAGGCCAAGAAAGGCCGGCGGCGCCACCAGCACCAGACGCTGCAACCGGCCGCTGGTGCGCAGGGCATCGAGGCGTTCGGCCAGATGCTCGGCAAAGCGGAGGTTTTCCTGCTCGCGGGCGCTGACCTTGTCGTCCAGCACATGTGGACCCTGGCCGACGCTGCCGCCGTCAAAGCCGGGACGATCCGTCACCAGATCGCCCTCGTGCAGGCGGCCCTCGGGATGCTCGACGTCCTCCACCTCCACGAACGGCCCCTTGCGATTCTCCAGCTCATAGAGCCTCGCGCGGCTGCTGTCCGCCACCAAAAACCACGTATGCGACATGATGCTACCTCCTGTCGATTGAATGAGCCGCCCCGCGCCACGCGGGCGGGGCATGGATTGCCGAAAGGGCTGCCCCCTGCCCGTCTCTCCATCGCCTTCCCTGTGCCGCGAATGGAGAGCCTGTATCGGTAATGGGGCCGGTTGCCGCGGATTTCCACCACCACCGTGGTGCAATTCACCGCAAAAGACCCTAGTACTCTTTCAAGGTAATAACGAGGCGGCCATTGCCTGCGCACTGCGCCTTGCCGCGAAACACCACAGGAACGCTGAATCCGTGTTATTACCTTGAAAGAGTACTAGATTGAAGATATGGATACCCTGCTCAACCTCGGCATCGCCCTCGCCCTGGGATTGATGATCGGCACCGAGCGCGGCTGGCGGGAACGCCGCGCGGCAGAGGGCAGCCGCGTCGCCGGCATCCGCACCTTTGGCCTCATCGGCCTGCTCGGCGGCTTGTGGGCATTGCTGGCGCAGGCGTTGGGCGAGACCCTGCTGGGCTTCGCCTTTCTCGGCCTGACCCTGGTGCTGATCATCGCCTATTGGCAGGAACGTCAAACGGATCATGACGTTGGCATCACCACCCTGATCGCCGCGCTGATCACCTTTTCCCTCGGCGCCCTCGCCCTGCGCGACCATGCCACCCTGGCCGCCGCCGGTGCCGTCATCACCACCGTGCTGTTGAACCTCAAACCCACCCTGCACCGCTGGCTGAGCAATCTCGAAGCCGAGGAATTCCATGCCGCGCTGAAGCTGCTGCTGATCTCCGTGGTGGCGTTGCCGGTGCTGCCGAACCAGGGCTATGGCCCGTGGGGGGTGCTCAATCCCTATCACATCTGGTGGATGGTGGTATTGATCGCCGGCCTGTCCTTCGCCGGCTACCTCGCCATGAAGATCGTCGGCGCCGAGCGCGGCATCCTCCTCACCGGCCTGCTGGGCGGGCTGGCCTCCTCCACCGCCACCACCCTCACCTTTGCCCGCCTGGCGCGCCGCATCCGCCTGGGTCAGGTGCTGGCGGCCGGCACCCTGGTGGCCTCGGCGACCATGTTTCCACGCGTACTGGTGGAAGTGGCGGTGATCAATCCGCAGCTGCTGGCGACGCTGGCGCCGCCACTGGGACTGATGACCCTCACCACCATCGCCTACGGCCTGTGGCTGTGGCGACGCCACCGCGCCCGGCCGCGCACTGCCAAGCTGCCGCTGCACAACCCGCTGGAGCTGTCCTCCGCCCTGCAATTCGGCCTGCTGCTGAGCGTCATCCTGGTACTGGCCGAGGCCCTGCGCGCCTGGCTGGGGGACGCCGGCATCTACCTGCTGGCCTTTGTCTCGGGCATCGGCGACGTGGACGCCATCACCCTGTCCATGGCGCGCATGTCGACGCTGGATCTGCCAGCGGCGGTGGCCGAGCGGGCCATCCTCATCGCCACCCTCACCAATACCCTGATGAAGGGTGTGCTGGTACTCGCCATCGCCGGTGGCGAGATGGCGCGCAGCTTCCTGCCGGGGCTGGGGCTGGTACTGGCGGTGGGTGGGACGTTTTTGTTGATTTGACAGACACATTTGAATCAGCAGATTGGAAAAGGCAGAAGCTTTAAGACCAGCCACTGCTATTTAATGGTGAAAAATACCTCTATGCTTGATCACAATTTGTACCTATACTCCATGGGGGTACTGCCAGGGACGGTTGTTAGGGTCACCTCTTTAAAGCCATTGCCTGGTTAACATCAAACCACAACACCAAGGGCCTACAAGCGCTCACGGGAGGCAATGCAATCCTATGCGTCGGATAGTCAGCGTTTTCTTTCTACTCTCATCCTCTATTCTGCTTTCAGCCTGCTCGACGGTTAGCCAGGAAATCGTCAACAAGGCGCCAGAAAAGCCACAAGTCAGCCCAACATTAACGCAAGCTGATACCAGGGTGCTGAAGCGAAAGGTCGCCATTGCCCGTTTTAGCAACGAAACACGCCATGGCAACAGCTTTCTGCTGGATGAGAATTACGACAGGGTTGGCAAGCAGAGCATGGACATCCTGTCTGCGCGCTTGGTGGATACGGGCAAGTTTCTACTGTTTGAACGTGCCGACCTGGGCAAAGTAGAGGCAGAAAGAAAGCTTACAGACATGAATGTCAGCACGGTCGGTGCCGACTATCTCATCGTCGGTTCAGTTTCTGAATTTGGGCGTAAGATCACCAGTGAAGTCGGCGTTTTCAGCCGCAACAAGAAGCAACATGCACGGGCAACAGTCAATGTGCGGCTGATTGACGTCGCAAGCGGCCAGGTTGTTTTCTCCGAAGAAGGAACTGGCGAGGCCATGTCTGAAGCCAATCGAGTTCTCGGCGTAGGCGAAAAGGCCGGCTTTGACAGCGAACTGGATGATAAAGCCCTGTCCGCGGCGATATCCAAGCTCGTCAGTAATTTGGTGGAAAACCTGCTCGACAAGCCCTGGCAAGCCTATATTGTCGGGGAACAAGACAATTTATTCATAATGACTGGCGGCAAATCGCAAGGCCTGCAAGTCGGTGATGAATTTTCTGTTGTAAAACGCGGCAAGAAGGTCCGCAACAGCCAGACCGGTTTCATGATTGAGCTGCCCGGAACAGAAATCGCCCGCGTCCGTATAACTCAATTGCTCGGTGAAGGAAATAATGAAGTTTCACTGTGCTCGGTAACTCAGGGAAGCCTTCAAGGAATCAATTTTGATTCACTGGTAATCAGAGAATTATCAAATCAAGAGGCAAACCGGAAATGAAAGCATTGCTCGTCCTGTTCTGTGTCCTTTTGCTCTCGGCATGCGGGGGCTTTCAACAAACCGTTCAAACTGATGATCATGCTTATCTGCAGCTGATCGGCAAGCCTGATGGCGAACTATTGTATATCGACAACCGACGGCCGCTGGTGCTCGGAACAGATACCACATCATTCAACCTGAACGGAAAAACAGCCACCAAAATAAGTATCGGTCCAGGCTCGCATGAGCTACGCATCGTGAGGGGAGACACGACCATCATACACCGCAAGTTCTATGTTTCTTCCGGCAATGTATTCGAGGTAAACCTGAAATGAAGCCGATGATAGTTATTTTCTTTATCGCATTTGTGATTAGCGGTTGTGCCGCCACCGGCCCTCAACACATGTACTGGGGAAAATATTCAAATACGCTGTATGAACTCAAGAAGTCGCCCGGCGAGAAAGCAACCCGCGCCCACATGGAGGAGTTGCGCGAGATCATCGACAAATCAAAGGAGAAGAACCTTCGGGTTCCCCCGGGAGTTTACGCGGAACTCGGCCAGTTTTACCAAATGCGGAACGAGTCTGGCAAGGCGGTCGAGTATTACCGGCTCGAAGCTGAAACCTACCCGGAAGCACAACAGCTGATGAGCCGACTCATCAGCCAGTCGAAATAGTACGGTAACAGGAAGCAGTCATGTCCAAGCTCAAACAAATCATCGCTTTGTTCGCCATCTCAACCCTGCTCGGTTGCGCACCCAATGTTCAGTACCTGACCAAGCGCCAAGCCTATCCCAACATGTACGAAGAAAAACCGGTAGCGGTTTTGGTCGTTCCAGCAATCAATCAGAGTACCGCAGCTGATGCGCCGGACCTGTACGCGTCAACGATTGCCGAGCCACTCGCAGTCGCGGGCTACTATGTCTTCCCCATTGAGGTAACCACACGAATATTCCGCAATGAGGGGATACACGACGGCGCCCAAATCTCCAAGGTGAAGCCAGAAAAATTCCGCGAAATGTTCGGTGCCGACGCCGTAATGTTCGTCAATATCGAGGAATGGGACACAAATTACTATGTAATCGGCGGAAATGTCACCGTGGCCCTGAAGTTCAACCTGGTTTCAACCCATACCGGCGCAACGCTTTGGCAGGAATACAGACGCCAAGTCATCAATACAAGCGGCAACAGTAACAGTGGCATATTGGCCGCAATGATAGAAACCGCCATCAAAACCGCCATGCAAGATTACGTGCCCGTTGCACGCATTGCGAACAACACAGCGATAGCGGTTCTCCCCTTTGGGAAATACCACCCCTTGACGGGTCAGGATAGCGAGTACAAGACCAGGGTGCCGGCGGACACCACCACAAGCCAGTATTGACCTGGTCTAAGCCAGGGCCTGTCCACACCGCTCCTGTTGGGCGATCTCCCGGCGCACCTCGTCCATGTCCAGCGCCTCGACCTCTTCCAGCAGCTTCGCCAGCGCACTTTCCGGCAGCACGCCGGGCTGGGCGAAGACCACGATCTGGTTGCGGAACACCATCAGGGTGGGAATGGAGCGGATCTGGAAATGGGCCGCCAGCTCCTGCTCTTGCTCGGTGTTGACCTTGACGAAGGCGGCGCCGTCCTTGTGGCTCTCGGCGGCGGCCTCGAAGATGGGCGCGAAGGACCGACAGGGGCCGCACCAGGGTGCCCAGAAGTCGACGACCACGATGTCGTTGCTGTCGATGATGTCGGCGAAATTGTCTTTTGTTGCTTCCACGACCATGGTGGGGCCCTCATATATTAGATATTAGTGAACCACTAATATATTGGCCGTGCCGGAAATTTCAAGGGCGACCCGGGCCACGTCACGTCAACCCCGGTCTGCTTCTATCTTGTCTCTGCCGAGCACCGCCCGCACACCCGCCAGCAAGGCGAACAGCAACGCCAGCACGGGCAGCGCATCACCGATCCGGGCATACAGTGTCGGCACCCCCTCCACCGGCAACGTTGCCAGCATGATGCGGTCATTGGCCTCGAAGTGATTCAGGCTGGCGCGGCTGCGGCCGTAGGCATCGAAGGCGCCGCTGGTGGCCCAGCGCACCGGCCGCAACACGGAAAAACCACCCTCGATACCGCGGATGCTGGCCATCTGGGTGTGATAGGGGTCGATGCCCTGCCAGTCACTGGAGGGCACCACCACCAGCCCGGCGCCGAGGCGGGCGTGACTCAGACCCAGGGCGGGAAAATCATAGTCATAACAAATCGCGCCCGCGACACGGCCATAGGGGCGGTCCAGTACCCGCAGGGGCGCCGTGCCCTTGATCGAACCTTCTCCAGGAACGGGATGGTGCTTGAAGTAGGTTTCAGCGATGCCGCCTTCGCTGGTGACCCAGACATACTTGTTCTCGAACGTCGTCATGCCGTCCAGCGGCACGAGATAGGCCATGACGATATCCACGCCGACGGCCTGCGCCAGCTCGGCGCCGCGCCGCAGGAAGGCCGCTTCGTCGGCGGGATAGACAACCGTGGCCCCTTCATTCCATACCACCAGCCGCGCCCCGCGTCGCGCCGCCAGCCGGGTGCGTGAAAAGAGTTCATCGGTGCCGGCCTGCAAGTTTTCCACGGACGGCATCCCCTCCGCGCCCAGCGCCAAGTCACTGACGATACCGGCCACGGTGACCTGGGGGCCGGCCAAAGGTTGGTGCAGACGGTAACTGTCCCAGGCGTGCGCCACCAGCACCAGCAGGGCGATGGCCACTCCGCTGCGCCACCAGCGTGAGGGGCGGACATCGGCGAGGATCACCGCCAGCCAGGCCGCCACCAGCGAAAGCAACAGCGCCGGGCCGGCCAGGCCCGCGATGGCCGTGATCTGCAACAGCGGCAGATTATCGACCTGGGTATTGGCCAGCGCACCCCAGGAGCCGAATTCCGACCAGCGCCAGCCCGACCATTCGAGCGCGATCACCAGGGACGGAAACAGCAGCAGCCCCCAGCCATCACCCAGGCGCCTTCGCAGCCACTCGAATCCCGCGTAGGCAATCCAGCTTCCCAGTGCCAGGGGTACGGAAAACATCGCCGCCATCGGCCAGGGTATGGGCTCCGTGATCATCTTGAGAATTTGCACAAAGACGCCCAGCTGCAGGGCGGCGAGCAACCACAACTGCGCCCGCCAGCCCTGCGCGGCACGCAGGTAGAGCAGGAACGGCACCGGCATCACCCAGGCCAGCCAACCGATGTTCCAGCGCATGCCCACCAGCGCCGTGAAGACCACACCCAGCAACAGCCACTGGCGGGGGCTCAGAACATTCATCAACGCCGCGCCTCCCCGGTCACCCCCAGGCAGTACCCCGTTCAGGGGTGGATTGCTTGTCGGTTTCATCATGCGCCTCCTTGTGCATTACGGGCGCCGGCCCACACCAGGGCCAGTTGCTGGCGATACAGCGGTGCAATGGCGGCGGGATCATGGCGGCCCACGCACAGCGGCACGCCGAAAAAGACCGAGGACAACGCCAGCGTCAGGCTGGCGATGTCGCTGGATGGCGGCAGCTCTCCCTGCTCGATGGCCGAGTGCAGAAAACGCGGCAGGATGGAGTCCAGGCCCTCGGCGGGCAGGCACTCCACGCCGGCCAGGCCGGGGAATCGCAACAGGCGTTCCGCCGTGCTCACCCCAGGCAGGGCGAGATCCTTCGGCATGCGCGCCTGGTGGGCGATGATCTCCAGCATGATGTCGATATTCTGCGTGGCGTCCCGCGCCGTGCGTGCAAAGATTTCGCCGACAGCCTCCAGGCCGCTGCCCTGCGCGCGTACGGCCTGATCCGCATGCCAGGCCATCTCAATGGTCCACAGCTGAATGAACCAGGTCAGCAGGTCGGACTTGGCGGGGAAATGCTTGAAAAAGGTCACCTCGCTGATCTCGACCTCGGCGCACAGCTCCTTGACGGGAATCTGCTCGATGCTGCGAGGGCCGATACGCGATAGCAGCGCATCCAGCAAGGCAAGACGGGTACGCGCGCGCTTGCGCTCGCGCAGGGGGAGGTCTTCAAATCGCAGGCCGTCATCGCTGGACATGAAAAAAGATTAGTCCTGAAAAATAGTTAAGTCTACTTAACTTTTTTCCATTCGGCGCAGAGAGCACAGAGAGTGCATCAACGGGATGAATGCCGGGAGGCTGACCCGGCTTTAGATGAATTCATGCGCACGCAGCCGGCGACACGGGATGGTGAATCAACGCAAAGAACGCAAAGGCGCACGCCGGTGGGGAATGGCCGCCTGCTGGCAGCAACTACTGACGGACGGCGATGCCGTGCCGCCGGACTGACGGCTCAGGTATGGGCGGTGACATGGGGCATGTTGTAGGCCATGCCGGGGTCGACGGGTACGGGGAGGATCTCGAAGCTCAGCGCCGCCAGGTCGCCCATGACATAGGTGGGTGGCGCGCCGATTCCGGCCACGGTGCCGGGATTGATGAATACGGTGGTGCCGCCGGTGATGGTGTCGATGGTGTCGATCTCGGCGCGGTGATCGTGGCCGCAGCAGACCAGGTCCCAGTCGCCGGTAAGGCCCATGGCGCGGGCGTAGTGGGGGTAGTGGACGATGAAGATGCGTTGTCCGGCCAGCTCGATGCCGACGTCCTGCCCATGGTAGTTGATCACCGAGTCCGGCTCATTGGCGAGTTGGCCCATGTTGTACAGGTCGCCGGTGTTGTTGCCGTGGATGACATGCACCGGCAGGCCGTATTTCTGCAAAACACGCAGGGTGGTGGGGGCCACCACGTCGCCACAATGCAGCACCGCCTCGGCGCCGCGTTTCCTGGCGTCCCTGACGGCGATCTCCAGCAGGCGGCGGTTGTCGTGACTGTCGGAAACGATGCAGACTTTCATGCAGGCACCCCCTCAGGGCCGGCGGCGGGCACGCGCCCGCCGCCGGTCGCTTTCGCCTCAGAAGCAGGGCTTCTCGGGGGCGGTCTGGAAACGTTTCACGGAGGCGAGGATTTCGGCCTTGGCCTCATCGGTGCCTACCCAGCCGTCGATCTTTACCCACTTGTTGCTCTCCAGATCCTTGTAGTGAGCAAAGAAATGGGCAATCTGCTCCAGTAGCAGGGGGGGCAGGTCGTCCAGCTTTTCCACGCCACGGTACTGCACGGCCAGCTTGTCCACCGGCACGGCGAGGATCTTGGCATCGATACCGGACTCGTCGGTCATCTTCAGCATGCCCACCGGGCGGCAGCGGATCACCGAACCGCTGATCAGCGGCGTGGGGGTGACCACCAGCACGTCCACCGGGTCGCCGTCCTCGGACAGGGTGTGAGGGACGTAACCATAGTTGCAGGGGTAATACATAGCGGTGTTCATGAAGCGGTCGACGAACATGGCGCCGGTTTCCTTATCGACTTCATATTTCACCGGATCGCTGTGGGACGGGATTTCAATGATGACATTGATGTCGTTGGGCACATCTTTGCCGGAACTGACTCGGTCGAGGCTCATCCTTTTCTGTTCTCCTGAGAAATAAAACGATTTACAAATCAAACAAAAAAAGGCCGACATGTCGGCCTTTCCAGATAGCGAATCTCAATGCTCTCGGATGATCTGCAAGGGTATCGCGCGGTGCCGTCCGGCCTCGCTCCGTAAGGCAGGACGAACGCTGTCCAGCGATACGATCCGTGCTGCCTGTTTCACCCAAGCATACACAGACCAGTTCCGCTACTGGTTGTGGCCGGATTGTAGCGCAGATGAGGTGTGCAAGGAACTTCTAGTGCTCTTTCAAGGTAATAACACGGTTTCAGCGTTCCTGTGGTGTTTCGCGGCAAGGCGCAGTGCGCAGGCAATGGCCTGGCCCTTGTCAAGCACTGCAACGCAGCAGCGGGACACCACAGGAGCGCCCGAAGGGTTGGCCTGTCAGCGTCCATGGCGGCGTCGCCTAAAGCGCCTACTGTTGGTGCGCCTCTTGCAAAGGACTAAGGCCCATTCGCTGCGAGGCGCGCCTTGCCCTGAACGCTGACAGACCAACTGAATCCGTGTTATTACCTTGAAAGAGTACTAGCCTTGTCCAATGACACATGAACCCAAGCGGCTTCAATCCTTGACCCTGCGGATTCAGGCAACCTTGAAGGCTTTCACCAGCTTCTTTTTCACCGCCACATTTTTCAGCTTCACGTATTGCGGCAGGCCATTCTTGAAGGGCGGATAATCCTCACCCTGGATCAACGGCTGCAGATAGGTGCGGCAACGCTGGGTGATGTGAAAACCGTCCTTGCTGATGTAATTCTTCGGCAGCATCTTTTCCACATTCGCCACCTTGGCCAGACGCGCCTCGCCAATCTTCCAACGGTAGGGCTTGTTGGCGGTGCGCTTGATGGCCGGCATCACGGAATTCTTGCCCGCCAGCGCCATCTCCACCGCCGCCTTGCCCACCGCGTAGGCCTGCTCCACATCGGTCTTCGAGGCGATATGCCGCGCCGCGCGCTGCAGATAGTCCGCCACCGCCCAGTGGTACTTGTAGCCCAGCTTTTTCTGGATCATCCGCGCCACCACCGGCGCCACGCCACCCAGCTGGGCGTGGCCAAAGGCATCCACGCCCCCCGCCTCGGCAAGAAACTTGCCTTTACTGTCACGCACCCCCTCGGAAACCACGATCGCGCAGTAACCATATTTATTGACCGACTCTTTTACTCGGGCAAGGAATGCGCGCTCGTTGAACACCACCTCCGGGAAAAGAATGATGTGCGGCGCATCCCCCTCGTTCTCCGCCGCCAGGCCACCCGCCGCCGCAATCCAGCCCGCATGCCGTCCCATCACCTCCATGACGAACACCTTGGTCGAGGTCTTGGCCATCGAGGCCACATCGAAGGCCGCCTCGCGGATCGACACCGCCACATATTTCGCCACCGAACCAAAGCCGGGGCAATTGTCAGTAATTGGCAGATCGTTATCCACCGTCTTGGGAACATGGATGGCCTGGATAGGATAACCCAGCGTTTTGGAAAGCTGTGAAATCTTCAAGCAGGTATCGGCGGAATCACCGCCGCCATTATAGAAGAAGTAACCGATATTGTGCGCCTCGAAGACCTCGATGAGGCGCTCATACTCGGCGCGGTTTTCCTCCAGGCCCTTGAGCTTGTAACGGCACGAGCCAAACGCCCCGGATGGCGTATGGCGCAGGGCGGCGATGACGCGCGCCGACTCCTTGCTGGTATCGATGAGGTCTTCGGTCAATGCGCCGATGATGCCATTGCGGCCGGCGTAGACCTTGCCGATTCGACCCTTGTTCTTGCGTGCGGTCTCGATCACACCGCAGGCGCTGGCGTTGATCACCGCCGTCACGCCACCCGACTGCGCATAAAAGGCATTCTTTTTCGCCGATTTTTTCACCATGAGCCAACTCCCTACCATTCAGATAACTTGTATATGTTTGTACCACCACCTCGCAAAAAAACTTGCATCGGTCACGCTAGCACAACCGCAGCAGGCGATTCAGCAAATCCGCATAAAAAAGGACAAAATGATTTTCTATGCCAATAGAATATGCTTCATGTGCATTTCCACGACAGCACGAAAAAAATAGCAAAAATGTGCAAAACGGCCACCCCCCGTCATTGACTTGCCCATATTGATGAGGGTAGGTTTATCAGGATAACCGCCTAGACAACAACCTAGACAACAACCTAGACAACGATCAAGCAGCATGCAATAGCGACACCTGTTTGCTGACATGACGATGGGAGACGGCCGACATGAGGATTGTCCTGATTGGCGCGCCAGGGTCTGGCAAGGGGACCCAGGCCAAGAAGCTGGTCAGCCACTATGGCGTACCACAAATATCCACCGGTGACCTGCTGCGCGCCGCCGTCGCCGCGGAAACACCCCTTGGCCTGCAGGCCAAGGCCGCCATGGATGCCGGCCAACTGGTCTCGGACCAGATCGTGCTCGACATGATCGAGGAACGCATGGCCGAACCGGACACGAAAAAGGGCTTCATCCTCGACGGCTTCCCGCGCAACATCCCCCAGGCCCGGGCCCTCGACGCGATGCTCGACAAACTGGGCCGCCCGCTGGAGGCCGCCATCCTCATCGATGTGGACTTCGACCTGCTTATCCAGCGCATCGCCGGTCGCCGCACCTGCAGCAGTTGCGGGCAGATGTACAACATCTACACCTCACCGCCGAAGATGGACGGCCTGTGTGACGTCTGTGGCGGCAGGCTGCACCACCGGGCCGACGACAACGAAGACACCATCACCAATCGCCTGCGCGTCTACGAGGCGCAGACGGCGCCGCTGATCGACTATTACAAGGCACAGGGCAAGCAATATACCGTCGACGGCAGTGGCGACATCGATCAAATCTTCCAGCAGCTGTGCGACATCATCGACAAGCTCCCCGGCAGCATGAAATCCGACGAAAAAACCGCCCGGTTTGAGCAAACCGTTAAAGAAATGGTGGCAAAGACCGAAACCAAGCCCAGCCCCGCTACTCAGGCAACATCCGTCGCCAAAAAGGAGACCAGGACCATGACGGCAAAGAAAAAAACCGCGAGCAAAAAGGCGGCCGCCAGAAAATCGGCCACGAAGACCACCACAAAAGCCGCCGTCAAAAAGAAAGCCGCCAAGAAGAAGGTGGTAAAAAAGAAGGCCGCTGTCAAAAAGAAGGCAGTGACGAAGAAGAAGGCCGCCGTCAAAAAGAAGG
>JALSHB010000153.1 GCA_026982475.1 Chromatiales bacterium | reverse complement strand
GTCAAAAAGAAGGCAGTGACGAAGAAGAAGGCCGCCGTCAAAAAGAAGGTGGCGAAAAAGAATGCCGCTACCAAGAAGAAGGTGGTAAAGAAGAAGGCCGGCACCAAAAAGGCGGCCGTAAAGAAGAAGGCAGTGGCAAAGAAGAAAGTCGCCGCGAAGAAGAAGGCCGCGACAAAGAAGAAGGCTGCAAAGAAGGCCGTCAGCAAGAAAAAGGCCGTGACAAAGAAGAAGGCGGCCGCAAAGAAGAAAGTCGCCGTCAAGAAGAAAGCGGCCGTAAAGAAGAAGGTCGTGAAGAAGAAGGCCGCCAGCAAGAAAACGGCCACGCGAAAGGCCCCCGTCAAAAAGAAGGCCGCGGCAAAGAAGAAAGCGGTAAAGAAGAAGACCGCCGCCAGGAAGAAACACTGACATAGCCAGCGGCCCCAGCTTGTTTCCTGCCGGGGCCAGCCTTACAATCGGGCGCACAAGGTCACTTGTGCGCCCGAGCTGTTTGTGGCCGCCAGATCCCCTCTCCCCAGTTTCCAGAACCAGGAGCAACGCAGTGCCCAATCCCGATTCCGGCCACGGCCACTTTTCCGCGGTGCGCATGCGCCGCATGCGCCGCGATGACTTCAGCCGCCGGCTGATGCGCGAGTCCGCCCTCCGTGTCGATGACCTCATCTACCCCATGTTCATCCTCGAAGGCGAGAACCAGCGTGAAGCGGTACCCTCCATGCCCGGCGTGGAACGGGTCAGCATCGACCTGCTGCTGCGGGAGGCCGAGGAACTGGTGCAGCTGGGCGTGCCTGCCGTGGCGCTGTTTCCCGTCACCCCCGAATCGGTAAAGACCGAAGACGCCCGCGAGGCCTTCAATCCCGACGGCCTGGCGCAGCGCGCCGTGCGTGCCCTCAAGGCCGCCCACCCGGCGCTGGGCGTGATCACCGACGTGGCCCTCGACCCCTTCACCACCCACGGCCAGGACGGGCTGCTCGACGACAGCGGCTACGTGATGAACGACGAAACCGTCGAGGTGCTGGTCAAGCAGGCCCTGTCCCACGCCGAGGCCGGCGCCGACGTGGTGGCCCCCTCGGACATGATGGATGGCCGCATCGGCGCAATCCGCGAGGCGCTGGAGGCCGCCGGCCACATCCACACCCGCATCCTTGCCTATTCCGCCAAGTACGCCTCCAGCTTCTACGGCCCCTTCCGCGACGCGGTGGGCTCCGCCGCCAACCTGGGCGCCGGCAACAAGTACACCTACCAGATGGACCCGGCCAATTCAGACGAGGCCCTGAAGGAAGTGGCGCTGGATCTCAAGGAAGGCGCGGACATGGTGATGGTCAAGCCGGGCATGCCCTATCTGGATATCGTGCGCCGCGTCAAGGACCAGTTTGGCGTGCCCACCTACGCCTATCAGGTGAGCGGTGAATACGCCATGCTGATGGCGGCGAGCCAGAACGGCTGGCTGAACGAAAAGGCCGTGATCATGGAATCCCTGCTCGGCTTCAAGCGCGCCGGGGCCGACGGCATCCTCACCTATTTTGCCAAGCGCGTGGCGCGGTGGCTGAAAGACGGCTGAGTCACGACATCAACGCCCAAGGAACCATCGTGCCCAAATCCACCATTTCCAGCCTGTTTGGCGCCTCGCCCGTCAAGCCCCTGCAACAGCACATGCAGGCGGTGCAGGCCTGCGTCCAGCAGCTGATCCCCTTCTTCGACGCCGTACTGGCGGAAGACTGGGACGAGGCGCAGCGCCAGCAGGCGGAGATTTCCCGCCTGGAAAACCAGGCCGACGCGCTCAAGCGCGAACTGCGCCTCAACCTGCCCAACAGTCTGTTCATGGCCGTGCCGCGCCGCGACCTGCTGGAGGTGCTGACCATGCAGGACAAGATCGCCAACAAGGCCAAGGACATCGCCGGCCTGATCCTGGGCCGCAGGATGCATTTCCCCGAGGCCATCGCGCCCAGCATCAAGGCCTACGTGCAGCGCGCCATCGACGCCTCCGCTCAGGCGCAGACGGCCATCAACGAGCTGGACGAACTGGTCGAGACCGGCTTCCGCGGCAACGAGGTCAAGCTGGTCACCTCCATCATCAAGACCCTGGATGAGATCGAGGACGACACCGACCGCATGCAGGTGGAGATCCGCGCCCGGCTGTTTGCCGTGGAAAAGGATCTGCCGCCGGTGGAGGTCATCTTCCTCTATCGCATCATCGACTGGATCGGTGACCTGGGCGACCTGGCGCAGCGCGTCGGCAGCCGTCTCGAATTGATGTTGGCCAAGTAGCCAGCCGCCGAACGGGGGTCTTTGCCGTGGAATATGGCCTGATTTTCATCATCCTCGCCTGCCTGTTCGGCCTCTTCATGGCCTGGGGCATCGGCGCCAACGACGTCGCCAACGCCATGGGCACCTCGGTGGGCTCCCGGGCCATCACCGTAAAACAGGCGATCATCATCGCCACCATCTTCGAATTCGCCGGCGCCTTCCTCGCCGGTGGCCAGGTGACCGCCACCATCCGCAAGGGCATCATCAATGCCGACGTGGTCGCCGGCACGCCGGAACTGCTGGTCTACGGCATGCTTGCCTCACTGCTGGCGGCGGCCATCTGGCTGCTGATCGCCAGCCGCTTCGGCTGGCCCGTCTCCACCACCCACTCCATCGTCGGCGCCATCGTCGGCTTCGCCGCCGTCGGCATCGGCATGGAGGTGGTGCACTGGAGCAAGGTGGGATCCATTGCCATGAGCTGGGTGGTATCGCCCCTGCTGGCCGGCACCATCGCCTTCGCCCTGTTCATGAGCGTGCAGAAACTCATCCTCGGCACCGAGGACCCCCTCGGCAACGCCAAGCGCTATGTGCCGGTGTACATCTTCTTTGTCGGCTTCGTCATCGCCCTGGTGACCATTTTCAAGGGCCTGAAACACGTTGGCCTGCACCTCAGCATCGCCGAGTCCTATGGCGTCGCCCTGCTGGTGGGCGCCATCACCATGACCATGGGCGTGATGCTGATCAGGCGCCTGACGTTCGACCCCGAGGCCGACCGCGACTTCCACTTCACCAACGTGGAAAAGATCTTTGGCGTGCTGATGATGGTCACCGCCTGCGCCATGGCCTTCGCCCACGGTTCCAACGACGTCGCCAACGCCATCGGCCCGCTGGCGGCGGTGGTCAGCATCGTCGAACACGACGGCGTGGTGACGCAGAAATCCGCCCTGCCGCTGTGGATTCTCGCCCTCGGCGGCCTCGGCATCGTCATCGGCCTGATGACCTACGGTAAAAAGGTCATGGCCACCATCGGCACCCAGATCACCGAACTCACCCCCAGCCGCGGCTTCGCCGCCACCCTCGCCGCCGCCACCACCGTGGTGCTGGCCTCCGGCACCGGCCTGCCCATCTCCACCACCCACACCCTGGTGGGTGCGGTGCTGGGCGTGGGCCTGGCGCGCGGCATCGCGGCCATCAATCTCAACGTGGTGCGCACCATCTTCATTTCCTGGGTGGTCACCTTGCCCGCCGGCGCCATCCTCTCGATCATCTTCTTTTACACCTTCAAGGCCATCTTCAGCTGATGAGCGACCCCTTCGACTTTGACGCCAAGCCCGACGCCTACGCGGTGATGGGCAACCCCATCGCCCACTCGAAGTCACCACAGATCCACGCCGCCTTCGCCCGCCAGACCGGTCAGCGCATCGCGTACACGGCCATCCAGGTCGACCCCGGTGGCTTCGAGCAGGCCGTCGGCAACTTCTTCGCCAACGGCGGCAAGGGCCTCAACGTCACCGTGCCCTTCAAGCAGGAGGCCTGGAAACTGGTGCACGAACACGGCCCGGAGGCCGAGCGCGCCGGCGCGGTCAACACCATCCTGCAAGACAGCCCCGGCCACTACATCGGCCGCAACACCGACGGCATCGGCCTTGTGCGCGACATCCTGCAAAATCATCGTGGAGGCATCGAGGGCAAGCGGGTACTGCTGGTGGGCGCCGGCGGCGCGGCGCGCGGCGTGCTGCAGCCCCTGCTGGCGGAGAAGCCACAGCAACTGGTGATCGCCAACCGCACCCCGGACCGCGCCGTGACACTGGCCGGCGATTTCGCCGACCTCCGTGGCACGAGCCAGCTGCGCGGCGGCGGCTTCACCGACCTCGAGGGGGAGGACTTCGACCTCATCATCAACGCCAGCGCCGCCAGCCTGCACGGCGAGGTACCGCCCCTGCCCGACAACTGCCTGGCCGCCGGCGGCTGGTGCTACGACATGATGTATGGCGCGGAACCCACCCCCTTCGTGCGCTGGGGTCTCGCGCACGGCGCCAGCGTCTCCCTGGACGGCCTTGGCATGCTGGTGGAACAGGCCGCCGAATCCTTCTACCTGTGGCGCGGCGTGCGCCCCGACACCGCGCCGGTGATCAATGAGATCCGCGCCGGGCTCACGGCATGATCCGTCACGCCGACAACGACCATGACATCACCCGCTGTCTGCCCGTGATGCGGCAATTGCGTCCGCACATTCCCCAAGCAGACTTGCTGCCCCGCATCCGCCGGCAGATGCGGCAGGGCTACCGTCTGGCCATGCTCGAAGGCGACGGCGAGGTAATCGCCCTGGCCGGCTACCGACTGAGCGAAAACCTGGCCTGGGGACGGTTTCTGTATGTGGACGACCTGATCACCGATGAAAGCCGGCGCTCGCATGGCGCCGGCAAGGCGCTATTGAGCTGGCTGGCGGATGTCGCCCGCAAGGAAAACTGCCAGCAACTGCACCTCGATGCCGGCGTGCAGCGTCACGCCGCCCACCGCTTCTATCTGCGCGAAGGACTGCACGTTGCCGGGCACCATTTCACGCAGTTCCTCAACAAATAGCCCTCTTCCTCTGACAACCTACCCCAAAAATTGATTTATCACCTGCCTGAAGGCCTTGATATCACCGATTTTCTCGATAACAGCCAGCGCCCCCGCATTGAGGGCAATGTTTCTCAGCCTCTGGTTATCATAATCAGAGGTGTGGAGTATGAAGGGCGGTAACGGCATGAGGGGCATCAGGCAATCCGAAATGATCAGGTCAATTTCGTATTGACAACACCATTTTATCGCATCAACACCGTTCGGCGCCTCATAGAGAGTGTGCCCCATATCAGCAAGCACTTTGTAAGCCAGACCTCGTATCGCCTCATCTCCCTCAACGAGCAGAATCCTCGCCATCTTCCCTGCCTCCAGTGATTGGCCGCAGGATATTTTACGCGCTATGGCGCGTATACGCACGTACTATAGCGCGTATCGTTTTGCTCCATGATTCAACAAGAGTTTGCCTTGGTCTTGCGCCGGCGGCGCACAGACAAACGGTACACCCAACAGGCATTGGCGGATGCGGCCAACCTGTCATTACGCTACATACAGGAGCTTGAGGCCGGCCAGAAGCAGCCGACCTTGACCACCATCATGTGGCTGGCCGTCGGGCTTGATGTCACACCGCAAGAACTCTTGGCTCCCATCTGGGACAAGTGGCAAAAGAACAGGGCCACGGGCAGGGACGCATGAAACGGAGGTTCTGCAATAACAGCTTGCCCCCGCAAATCACCTGCTCCATCTACCCTGCCGGTTCCGGTTCGTCCTTGTTGCTGAGATGCGCCTCCAGAAGATCCCGGTAGTCGCGTATTCGCGTCACATAGCGCACCGGCTCGTTGCCGCGCGCATAGCCATAGCGCAGACCCTTGAAGTATTCCTTCTGACTGAGCAGCGGCAGCACCTCTTTCATGTCCGCCCAGCGCTGCGGGTTCTTGCCCAGCTTGCGCGCCAGCCCCTGCGCATCGCGGAAATGGCCACGGCCGACGTTGTAGGCCGCCAGCGCCAGCCAGGTGCGGTCCGGCTCCGGCACTTCCTCGCCGACCATGTCCAGCATGCGGCGCAGATAGACGGCCCCGGCGAAGATGTTCTGTTCCGCGTCCAGGCGGCTGGTGACGCCCAGCGAACGGGCCACGGGCTGGGTCAGCATCATCATGCCGCGCACCCCGGTGGGGCTTTTGGCGCGCGGGTTCCAGTGCGATTCCTGGTAGCTGACCGCCGCCAGCAGGGTGGGTGAGATGCCCTGCTCTTTCGCCGCCGTCTCGAACATGGCGCGGTATTTGGGATAGCGTTTGTCGATGCGGCGCAGGAAGCGCTTGACGTCGACATAGTCGAACACCTCGACGAAGCCGTAGTATTTCTCCAGCAGATGATCCAGCGCGGAGAACTTGTTGAACTCGCCGAACCATTGCGTGACGGCCTGTTTCAGCCGCGGGCTGTCTTTTGGCAGCATCCAGGCCAGGCGGGAGCCGTTTGCCAGGGTGTATTTGACCGACAGTTCGGGATAATAGCGGCGATTAATGGCGACGATGGTGGAATCCGCCACCGTGCACTGGATCTTGCGCCGCCAGACCTTTTTCATCAATTGCGGTGTCAACAGATGCGCATCGGTCTGCCAACGGATGTCGGGATGTTCGGCCTGCAGTTTCTTCAGGGTGCGGATGTAACTGCTCTGCGCGGGAATGACGATCTGCAGTCCCGCGATATCGGCCACCTCGCCCACGCGGATGCTGTTGCGGTGGCATACCAGCTCCTCGCTGACGGTTTGATAGGACGGACCAAAATCGAATTCCCGCTGGCGCTCTTCGGTGATGGTAATACCGGCGGCGGCGATGTGGCCCTCGCCGCGGCGCAGGGCGTCGATAACCTCGGTCAGGGAATCGAACACGCGGTAGTCGGGCGCCACCCCCAGGCTCTCGGCGAAGGCGCGCGTCATCTCGTACTCGGGACCGGCCGGCTTGTCGTCACGGTCGAAATAATAGGCGGTGGGTTCGTTGGTGGTGAGGATCACCAGCTTGCCGCTGGCGCGGATCTGCTCCAGCAGCGGGCGGGGGTCGGCCGGCGGGGCCTTGTCGCCACAGGCGGCGAGGACAAGCAGTCCGACAAGAAACAGCGGAAAAGCGTAGCAGTAGCGGTGAAAACGTCTGCTGCCCATCACCCCGCCACCTTATCCCTGCCGGTGCCGGTTCTTCAGCTCGACATAGTGCCGCGCCGAATACTCGATCCAGCGGCGCTCCTCGTCGGACAGTACCCGCACCTTTCGCACCGGACTGCCCAACCAGAGATAGCCACCCTCCAGCCGCTTGCCCGGCGGCACCAGGCTGCCGGCGCCCAGCAGCACATGATCTTCCAGCGTGGCGCCGTCCATGATGGTGGAACCCATGCCGATGAGGCAGAAGTCGCCAATCGTGCAGCCGTGCAGGATGACCTTGTGGCCGACGGTCACGTCCGCGCCGACGATCAGCGGATGACCGTCCGGCTCGTCCTCGTGCGGATGGGTGACGTGCAGCACCGAGCCGTCCTGGATATTGCTGCGTGCGCCGACGCGGATGAAATTGACGTCACCACGCGCCACGCACATGGGCCACAGAGAGACATCGTCGCCTAACTGGATATCGCCGATGATCAGCGCCGTGTCGTCGATGAACACGCCCTCGCCCAGCCGTGGGGTCTTGTCTCGAAAGCTTCGAATATTCATGCGGCCCTCAGCGCAGGGTGACCAGTTCTTCCGAGCTGGTGGGGTGAATGGCGACGGTGTTGTCGAAATCCTTTTTCGTCGCGCCCATTTTGATCGCCACGGCGAAGCCCTGCAACATCTCGTCGACGCCCTGGCCGATCAGGTGGCAGCCGACGATCCTTTCCTCGGCGCCCACGCACACCAGCTTCATGGCGGTGCGTTGCTGGTTGGGACACAGGGCGTGGTACATGCCGGTGAAGCGGGTCTGGTAGACCTTCACCGCCTCGCCGTGTTTTTCGCGCGCCTCGCCCTCGGTCATGCCGATGGTGCCGATGGGCGGGTGGCTGAACATCACGGTGGGGATCAGGTCGTAGTCCAGCTTGCGCTCAGGCTGGTGGTTGAACAGGCGGTCGGACAGGCGCCGCCCGGCGGCCACCGCCACCGGCGTCAGTTGCGCGCGGCCGGTGACATCACCCACCGCGTACACGCCGGGCACGTTGGTGTTCTGGAATTCATCCGTGGGGATGTAGTTGCGCGCGTCGGTCTCGACGCCGGCGGCATCGAGGGCCAGCGGCGCGACGTTCGGTTCGCGGCCGATGGCGCAGATCAGCGCATCGTAGCCTTCCAGCGTGATGCCGCGCGCGCAGTGGATGTCGAGACGGCCATCGTCGCGCCTTTCCACCCGCTCGACGCTGATGGACGGCATGATGTTGACGCCGGCGTTGACCATTTCCTCCATCAGCGTCTCGCGCAGCATGGCGTCGAAACTGGACAGAAAATGATCGCGGCGCAGCAACAGCGATACCTCGCTGCCGAGCCCGTTGAGCAGCCCGGCCAGCTCCACGGCGATGTAGCCGGCGCCGATCACCGCCACCCGTTTCGGCTGTTCCTTGAGCGCGAAGAATCCATCGGAGGTGAGCATGTGCTCGGCGCCGGGAATGTCCGGCACCAGGGGCTTGCCGCCGGGGGCGATGACGATGTGGTCGGCCGTGTACTGCTCACCGTTGACGCTCACCGTATGCGCATCGACGAAGCGGCCGGTGCCCTGCAGGTGGTCGATGTTGGAATCGGCCAGATAATTGCCGTACCAGTCGAGGATGCCCTGGATGTAGCCCTCGCGCGCCGCCACCAGCCTGCCCCAGTCGAAGTCGTTCAGCGACACGTCGAAACCGTAGCCGCTGGCGTTGTGGATGGTCTCGCTGATGCCGGAGGCGAACCACATCACCTTCTTCGGCACGCAGCCGACGTTGACGCAGGTGCCGCCCAGCTTGTTGTTCTCGACGATGGCCGTCTTCTTGCCGTATTCCGCCGCCCGCTCCGCCGCCGACAGGCCGCCGCTGCCGCCGCCGATGGCGATGAGGTCGTAGTGTTTGCTCATGTGTTGTTTCCTTCTGTTTTCATTTTTTCACTACAGAGAAAGGCCTGCCTGCTGTGGGTGCAGAAAAGCACCTGCTTCCCCTCGTGACACCGTTTCGCGCCAGATTCCAAGCCCCCTGCGCCAAGGTCAAGGCAAGGTCAGGGCAATCCGGCTCAGCGATACACTAGCGGCTGCGTGCCATGACTGCATTCCCCTGCCCTTTTCCCGGCGCGGAGCGCCTGAGGAGGTGTCACACCGCAGAGCAGTGTGACGAGTGGGTTTTTACTTCCTGAACCCGTAGATTCAGGATTCTTTCATTCGTTTGCGTTGATCCCCTCGTGACACCGCTCCGCGGTGTCACGCATCCCGTGGCGCTCCGCGCCACATTCCAAGCCCCCTGCGCCAAGGTCAAGGCAAGGTCAGGGCAATCCGGCTCAGCGATACACTAGCGGGTGCGTGCCATGACTGCATTCCCCTGCCCTTTTCCCGGCGCGGAGCGCCTGAGGAGGTCTCACACCGCAGAGCAGTGTGACAAGTGGTTTTTTTACTTCCTGAACCCGTAGATTCAGGATTCTTTCATTGGCGTTGATTTGCGTTGATTCGCGGACTATTTCACGCGCGTCATTCCAGCCGGCCTTTTCTCCGTGCCTCCGTGTCTCTGTGGTTGATTCTTTCACAGCAAAGCCACATCACATCCACCGCAACGGCGGCTCGTTCATCGCCGCGGCCTGCTCGCGCAGGGCGAGGACCT
>JALSHB010000152.1 GCA_026982475.1 Chromatiales bacterium | reverse complement strand
CCGGCGGGGCCTTCGCCGGCCGGCGGGGCTTGCCGGGGCTCGCCCACGTGTCCGTCGTCCGCTGGCGTCGCGGCTGTCTCGGGCGGGGCTGCGGCGCGGCCGTCGGCCTTCGTCAATGGCGCGGGGGTCTCTGTTTCGATGCGCGGGGGAGTGTCGGTCTCAGGCTGGCGGGGCAGGCCTTTTTGTTGCTCCGGGGTCTTCGTGCGTGCCGGTGCGGGGCTGTCCTGGCGCGCTTCGCGCGGTTGCGCGGCGTGGGAAGGTTTGTTGGCGTCGTCGCTGTTCGCGGGCGGGTCGTCGTTGCTGTCCGGGGTGGCTTCCGCGCTCAGCACGGCGCGGATATAGGGGCTGCCCAGTGGCTGGATGGTGAGCGGCGCGGCGTTATCGTTGCCAATGAGGAGCAGGCCGTGCAGCAGCAGGGACAGGGCGGCAAAGCCGAGCAGCAGCCGCGACACCCCGGGACGGGGAGCTGCGAGTGTCTGCTCGTCGATGGCGCGGAAGTGCATGGCCTAGGAGCCTGTCGGATTTGGGAACGATCTACTGCGCTGGTGGGAGAGCGGCCAAAATGTCCCCGATTTTTCGTTAAATAGGACCACTATTCGCCTCAAAATCGGTAACATTTTGACTCGCTCTCCCACCATGCTCGCTACGATTGCCTAAGCCAGACAGACTCCTAGAAGGCGGCGCCTAACTGCACATAGAAGGCGCGTTCGGGCAGCGGGTAATAACTGTAGGGGGATGGCGTGTAACCCGCGGAGTAGCTGCCAAAATCATAAAAGCCGGCGTCGGCGGCCTTGGTATTGGTGAGGTTCTGGGCCAGCAGGCGCACATGCCAGGCGCCGAAGTTGTGGCGGAGGTTCAGGTCCACGCGGGTGTAGTCGTCCAGTTTCTTGCCGGCGTTGGCGTAGTCGTTGCCGAAGTAGCGGCTGCCGGTGTAGATGGCGTTGATGCCCAGGTGGGTGTCGCCCGTGACCGCGTATTGACCGCCCAGGGTGAACTTGTTGCGTGGCACCAGGGGGATATCCTTGCCGTCGTTGGGGCCGGCGCGGTATACGGCCTTGCGCCAGGCGTAGCCGGCTTGCAGGCTGGCTTGTTTGCCCAAGGGGGCATGCAGGCTGAGGTTGACGCCATCGCGGCGGGTCTTGTCCAGGTTGACATTGCTGTAAATGCTCTGGTCGAAGGCGATTTCATCTTCCAGCAACATCACGAACAGGTTGGCGCTGAGGTCGATGCCATGGCGGAAGCGCTGGCGGGTGCCTATTTCCAGGTGATTGGCGGTCTGCGGATTCAGCAGACTGATGTTGCCGGTAAAATAACTCCACATCTCGTCCAGCACCGGGGAGCGGAAGCTGCGCGCCAGGCGTACATAGTTGCGGCCTCCGTAACGGTGTTTGTGGCTCAGGGTGATGTCGGCCGCGTTGAGGTGGTCGCGGCGGTCATCGTTCGTTTCAGCCGCGACATTGCTGCGGTTGGTGATGTCGATGTCCACGCGCTGGTGGCGATACCCCAGGTCGAGATTGACGTTGTTGCCGAGGGCGATGCCATCGGTGAGGTAAAGCCCGTAACTGCGCCGGGAGGAGTCGCTGTCGTTGATGGTGGTGGCGGGCGGTGGGGACCAGTTGCTGAATTCACCGCTTGCATCGAGCCGGCTCAGGTAGACGTCCAGTCCCATGGTCAGGGTGTTGCGGCCAAGCTGCCGTTGGTAGCGGGGTGTGAATGACAGGGTGTCCAGGTCGGCGCGGGTGTCGCCGAATACCGTGGCCTTCTGGCGCTTTCGGCTGTAGTTGATCTCGGTGGCCAGGCCGTTGGCGCTTTCGGCAAAGGCCTCGATGGCGAAGCGCTTTTGCTCGGCTTTTTCCAGGGTTGCGGTCGAGCGGGTTGGGTCGGCGAGATAGTCGGGTTCATAGAGGTAACCGGGAAGTTCCAGGTTTTCGTTGTTGGCGTTGATGCGCGTGCCGTAAAGCCAGTCGCCATGCTCGCGGCTGAGTTCGCCCATCAGGCTGAGGTTTTCGATCGCGCTTTGTTGGCGATAGCCGTCGGACTTCAGGTTGTCGACGTTGAGCGAAAGGGCGGTATCGCCGGCCATCTTGCTCAGGGCGGCGGTGAGGCGGCGGGTGTTGAAGGTGCCGAGTTCCACGGCCACATTGCTGCCCTCGCCGTCGAAGGCGTTCTTGGTGACGATGTTGATGACGCCGCCCACGGCATTGTCGCCGTACAGCACGGTGCTGCTGCCCTGCACGATCTCGATGCGCGCGATGCTGTCCACCGGGATGGTGGCGAGACTGGCGCCCTGCAGGTCGAAGTCGTTGAGGCGGCGGCCGTTGAGCAGGATCAGGGTGTTGCTGCTGCTATTTTCACCGAAGCCGCCGAGGTCGATGGTGGAACGTGAATCGTTGATGCCGAACAGGCTGCGGACGCCGACGCCGGCCTGGTAGCGCAATACGTCGGTGATGTTGTTGGCGCCGCTGTTGGCGATGTCCTCGGCGCTGATGGTGATGACGTTCACCGGCGCGGTGTCGATGGAGGCATTGAAGCGCGTTGCGGTGACGATCACCGGGGCGCTGTCTACGGCGCCGGCGTCTTCCTCGGCCTGGGCCTGGCCGCCGGCGAGGGCCGCCACGGCGAGGGTCAAGAGGGTCTTGCGGATCAGGGTATTCGTTGTACGGCTCACGGTGTTTTCTCCCATTGATGTTGCGCACACCCGCGCGGATTTCGCGGCGGCGAAGGGAGAAAAAAGGGAGGGCTGCAAGCGTGCTGACTACTGCCCGCCACCACTGCCCTCCGCAGCCTGTGTCGTCGACTTCAGGCCGGTCTCCGGGCTCATGAGCGATCTGTCGATCCAGCCGGCGCCTTCCCATGCGAAGCACAGTGGCGGGGTGCCGGTTGTATGCTCAATTACCGTTGCGGGGGCAGCGCTGGAATTGCCCATCCTTGCGGGGGGGCGCACCAGTTTCCCGTTTCATCCCGTGGGCGGATCGCCCGTGGGACACCTGAAGCAGGCGCGCATTTTAGCAGGTTGTTGGAAAGGGCGTCCCGTCTTTTTCCGCGCCGCCGAGCAGGGACTGGCTATTCACGAACTGGAGCCCTCGCAGAGCCTGCCGGACCGTGAACGCTGGGCGCCGCTGGTCCAGTGGCTGGAGGCGGCGACCGGGCAGTTGCCGGCGGCGAATGGGGCCGTGGCGCCGATTGGGGTCAGCCGGCCGGATTGATCATCGTGCCTGGGAAGACTACCGGGGCAAATAGACCGGGCCGTCAGGCCCCGCCAGGGTGATCAGCGGGTGGCCGTAGAGCCGTTCGAGGTTTTCCGCCGTCAGTACCGATTGCGTCGTCCCGCGCAGGGTCTCGCCGCCACCGAACAGCAGCAGGGCGTGGTCGCAGAAGCGGCTGGCCAGATTCACATCGTGCAGGATCATCAGCAGGCCCTTCGCTTCATCGCGGGCCAGGCCGACGAGCAATTTCAGCAGGCTGATCTGCTGATGGAGATCGAGGTGGTTGACGGGTTCGTCGAGCAGGAACAGTTGCGGTTGCTGGCACAGCAGGGTGGCCAGCGACAGACGCCGACGCTCGCCGCCGGAGAGGGTGTCGATCTGGCGTGACGCCAGCCCGTCAAGTCCCACCTGCGCCAGCGCCTGTTCGGCCAGCGTGATGTCTTCGGCCGATTCCCATTGCCAGCGCCCGAGGTGCGGGTGACGTCCGCTCAGGGCCGTTTCCAGCACCGTGCCGGGGAAGGCGTCGCCCTCTTCCTGCAACAGCAGGCCCAGCTGCCGGGCGACCTGCCGGCGCGGCAGCCCGTCGATGGGCTGGGCGTTCAGCAGGACCCGGCCGGCCGTTGGCGCCCGCAGTCCGGCGAGGGTGTGCAGCAGGGTGGTCTTGCCGACGCCGTTGATGCCCAGCAGGGCCCAGCACTGGCCGGCATGGATAGCGAGTTCGAGATCATTGCAGACCGGCTTGCCGCCGATCGCCACCGCCAGGCCGCGGGTACTGAGCAGCGAGGCACTCATGCAGGCGTCTCCTTTTGCTCACCACAGAGGCACGGAGGACGCAGAGGAAAGAAAATCATCTCTCGCCAAGCCGCAAAGGGTAAAACCTGAATTCGTACTTTCATGACAGCGCATAGCACAATCTCTTGATTCCACAGGACTTCCAAAAAATGCCCGCTTATCCGCGGGATACACTTCGATAGCCTATGGGTGAAGCTAAGATTTTTTGAAAATACTGTGAAACCACTATTTTGCACTCTGCATCCGCCCTGAAGATACGGCTTCAGGTGAAAGTCATTCAGGTTTGATTTCTTTGCGCCTCTGCGTCTTTGCGAGAGCCAATAAGATTCCCTCTGTGTCTCCGTGCCTCTGTGATGAATGTCTTTTTCTGCCAGGCTCATAGCCCGCTCCCCTTGCGGTTGAGCAAATAGAGGAACAGCGGCACGCCGAGCAGGGCGGTGATCACCCCCACCGGCAGTTGCTGCGGGGCGACGAGGGTGCGCGCCAGGGTGTCGGCGAGGATCAGCAGGCTGCCGCCGGCGAGCACGCAGGCGGGCAGCAGGTGGCGATGGTCGCGCAGACCCAGCAGGCGCAACAGGTGGGGGATCACCAGGCCGACGAAGCCGATGCTGCCGGCGATGGTCACCGCGCCGGCGGTGAGCAGGGAGGCGATGAAATACAGCAGCAGGCGCAGGCGCGGTACCGCCACGCCGAGGGCGGACGCGGCCAGTTCGCCACGCGCCAGCACGTTGAGGTCGCGCGCCAGCGGCAGGCACAGCAGCAGGCCGACGCCGCAGGCCAGCAGCCCCCATAGCGGCGGCGGCGTGTGGCTGAGGTCGCCCATCAGCCAGAACAGCATGCCATGCAGGCCGCGCTCGGGGGCGAGGGCGAGGATCAGGCCGATCAGCGCCCCCCAGCCGGCGGCCACCACCACCCCGGTGAGCAGCAGGCGGGTGGCGGTCCAGGCGCCACGGCCGTGGGCGAGGCCGAACACCAGCAGCATGGAGGCGAGCGCGCCGAGGAAGGCGTTGCCGGCCAGCAGCAGGCCGCCGAGTCCGGCCAGCAGCGACAACAGGGCGGCCACCGCGGCGCCGCCGGAGATGCCCAGCACGTAGGGGTCGGCCAGTGGATTGCGCAGCAGCACCTGCATCAGCGCCCCGGCCAGGGCCAGCATGCCGCCGACGGCGAAGGCGGCGAGGGCGCGCGGCAGGCGCAGGTCGAAGACCACGGTCCGTGCCAGCGGCTCGGCGCCGTTGCCCAGCAGCGCCCAGGGGCTGACGTCGATGCTGCCGCTGAGCAGGGCCAGCAGCAGGCTGGCCGGGGCCAGCAGCAGGAGCAGGCCGAGGGTGGCGCGGGGTGTCAGGCCGGTGGGCATTCAGAACACCCGGCCCAGGAACAGGTAGGAGGACTGCCGGCCCGCGCTGTTGAAGCCGTAGGCGATGTAGACCGGGCCGATGTAGGTGTCGGCGCCGATGAAGACGCTGCCGGCGTGGATCAGGGTGTCGAGGCCGATCTCGGCGCGCGTCTGCCAGGCGTTGCCGGTTTCGAGGGAGAAGCCGGCGTACACGGGTATTTCCGCCGATTTGATGAAGTAGTGATTGAGGGTGCGGTAATAGGCCAGCGTCGCCAGGGCGGTGTAGGCGCCGGCGAGTTCGTCCTGGGCGTAGCCGGAGAGGCTCAGGAAGCCGCCCAGCTGGAACAGGTTGGCGAGGTTGGCGTGGTTGTTGATGGTGTCCGCGTAGCTGATGTTGCCCAGCAGGGTGTTGTGGCCCCAGCGGCCGGCGCGATAGAGCGAGAGGCTGCCGAGGTCGAGGTTGGCGTCGGCGCCCAGGGCGCGCTTCGATGAGGACAGGGTCAGCTGGGCGTAGCTGCCGCGGTGGGGGAAGTTGGGATTGTCCAGGCTGTCGTAGGTGAAGCGCAGGCGGTAGGCGCCGTCCTCGCTGCGGCGATCGGCGGGCAGCGGCGGGCCGGCGCTGACGCTGGCCTTGCTCGATGCGCGCAGGAGGCCCAGGCGCAGCTCGGCGCGATTGCCGAACTGGCGGCCGGCGTCCAGCGCCACCTGCCGTTCCCGCAGGCGGGCGGTGAGCAGGGTGTCGCCGTTGCGGTAGAGATTGACGCTGCGCTGGCGGGCTTTGATGCTGGCGGCGACGAAGTAGTCCGAGCCGGCGCTGACGGGCTGGAAGAATTCACTGGCTATCCCCGAACGCTCGCCGAAGCTCACCTCGGTCTCCCATTCGGCGCCCAGGGCATTGACCTCCGTGGCCAGCAGGCCGGCGGCCAGGCTGATCTTGTTGGAGCCGCTGAAGTCGCCGCTCATGGCGACCCCGGCGCGCAGATAATTCGGCCCCCAGTCCTTCTTGCGCACGTCGATCAGCAGGCGGGTCCGGCCGTCTTCCTCCGTGTCCAGCCGGTAGTCGATGCGGGAGAAATAACCGAGCCCGTACAGCATGTTGATGTCTTCTTCCAGTTGGGCGCGGTCGAAGTGGTCGCCTGGCCGCAGGTGGATGTAGTTGGCCAGGCGTGCCTGCGAGAGGCGGGAGTTGGTGCTGATGACGAGGGCGTCGATGCGTGGGGCGTGGGGTGGCAGGCGGCCCAGGCCGCGGCGGTAGTCGCGGTAGCGCGCGGCGTCGAGGCGATAGCGGCCGAGCCTGCCGAGACTGTCGCGGGTGGCGGTCTCGCCGATGGCGATGATCTCGCGGGTGCGGTCGAAGTCGGCCGAGGAATAGCCCTTGAGGTCGGGGGTGACCAGGGTGTCGTCGTCGGACAGGTAGTGCAGCTCCTCGGCGACGGTGTCACGGGTCAGCAGCGACGACACCTGTTCGGCCACCGCCAGCACCGAGGTGAGCTCGTCGGCCGCCAGCAGCGGCGCGCTGATGTCGATGGCGATGATGAGGTCGGCGCCCATGTCGCGCACCGCCTTGATCGGCAGATTGCTGGACAGGCCGCCATCGACCAGCAGCCGGCCATCGATCTCCACCGGCGCATAGACACCGGGGATGGCCATGCTGGCGTGCAGGACACGCGCCATGTCGCCGCCGGCCAGGGTGACGCGCTGGCCGGTCTCGATGTCGGTGGCGATGGCGCGGAAGGGGATCGGCAGTCGGTCGAAGTCGCGCACCCGCTCGGCGCCGTTGGTGAGCCGCTTCAGCAGCAGCGCCAGGCGCTGGCCCTGCAGCAGGCCCCTGGGAAGGCGCGCGCCCTGGCGGTCGATGCCGGCCTGCAGGGTGGTGAGGATGTCCAGGTCGTCCTGCTTGCGGCGGAAGGCGCGGAACTGACGCCCGGCGTCGTCGCTGAAGCCGTCGTTCCAGTCGATGCCGAGGATGGCGGCCTCCACCTCGGCCGCCGACAGGCCCATGGCATAGAGACCGGCGATGATGGCGCCGGCGCTGGTGCCGGCGATCATGTCCACCGGAATGTGGTTTTCCTCCAGCACCTTGAGCACGCCGACGTGGGCCAGGCCACGGGCGCCGCCGCCGCTGAGCGCCAGGCCGATGCGGGGCCGTTCGCTGGCGGCCTTCTCGGTCGGCGCGGCATGGGGCGGCGGGGAGGTCAGGGATAGTAGCAGGCCCAATGCCAGGAAATGGGCGCGTTGCATCAGCGCTTGTCGTCTCGCAGGCTGATGACGGGCCAGCCGCGGGAGCGGGCGTGGTTGCGCAGGGTGTCGTCGGGGTCGACGGCGACGGGGTGCTCGACCATTTCCAGCAGCGGCAGGTCATTGTGCGAATCGCTGTAGAACCAGCTGCCGGCGAGGTTTTCACCCTGCTGGCGCAGCCAGTCCGTGAGGCGCGTCACCTTGCCCTCGCGAAAGCTGGGGACGCCGTTGACGCGGCCGGTGTAGCGGCCGTCGAGCCGCTCCGGCTCGGTGGCGATGAGGTGTTCGATGCCCAGGGCGTCGGCGATGGGGCGGGTGACGAAGCTGTTGGTGGCGGTGACGATGAGCGGGGTGTCGCCGGCCTGACGGTGCCTGTCGATCAGCGCCCGGCCTTTGCCCAGGATGATGGGCTGGATCTTTTCCGCCATGAACTGGCGGTGCAGCGCCGCCAGCTGTCGGGGCGTCATCGTGGACAGGGGCTTGAGGCTGAATTCGAGGAACTCGCGGATATCCAGCGTGCCGGCCTCGTATTCGTGCAGAAAGCGCAGGTTTTCGCGCTCGTAGAAGTCGCCGTCGACGAGGTCTTTTTCGACCAGAAAGCGCCCCCACAGATAGTCGCTGTCGCCGCCCAGCAGGGTGTTGTCGAGATCGAAAATGGCCAGGCTCACGCCGTTCTCCCGCAGTGAAAAAGGTGCGGCTATGATAACCAAAGCGCGGCTGGCGCGCTTGCGCGGGCCGCGACAGATGTGGAACAATCACTCATCGCGGGAAATAAGTTGTTGATTTGACCGATGATTGACGCCGACGGATACCGACCGAATGTGGGCATCATCCTGAGTAATTCGGATGGGCGGGTACTGTGGGCGCGGCGTATCGGTCAGCAGGGCTGGCAGTTTCCGCAGGGCGGCATCAAGGACGGCGAGGAGCCGCTGCAGGCGCTCTACCGCGAGCTGCGCGAGGAGATTGGTCTGCAGGCGCACCAGGTGGAGGTGATCGGCAGTACCCGCGGCTGGTTGCGCTACCGCCTGCCGAAGCGCTTTCTGCGTCGTGACTGCAAGCCCATGTGTATCGGTCAGAAGCAGATCTGGTTTTTGTTGCGCCTGCGGGCCGCGGACCAGGACGTGCGCCTGGATCTGGGCGACATCCCGGAGTTCGACGGCTGGCGCTGGGTGGATTACTGGCACCCCCTGCGGGAGGTGGTGGCCTTCAAGCGCGATGTCTATCGTCTGGCGCTGGAAGAGCTGGCGCCCCTGTTGCCGGGGGCGCCGCAACGGCCACCCCGTTCCCTCCGGTCCTGATGGATCTGCCGGGCGCGGTCTTTTTCTGCCTCTGCGTTTCGGCTACCCGTCATGTAGGGTGGGCACCGCCCACCGAGTGTCCCTGCCGATTCATTCCTGGTGGGCAATGCCCACCCTACTATGGCTAGCCATTTCCCCTCAGGGGTTAATAGAGACTTAGCGGATGCTGGATACTCTGCGGCGCATCGTTCAGGAAGTCACCAGCGCCGAGAACCTGGATCAGGCCCTGAAAATCATCGTCGCCCGCGTCAAGCTGGCGATGGGGGTGGAGGTCTGCTCGGTCTATCTCAAGGACAAGCAACGGGGTGAAAACGTCCTCATGGCCAGCGATGGCCTGAATCCCGAATCCATCGGCAACGTGCGCCTGCACGACGCGCAGGGCCTGATCGGCCTGGTCGGCGAGCGCGAAGAACCGCTCAACCTGGCCGATGCCCCCTCCCACCCGCGCTTCGAATACTTCCCCGAGACCGGCGAGGAGCGCTTCCGTTCCTTCCTCGGCGTGCCCATCATCCACCACCGCCAGCCGCTGGGGGTGCTGGTGGTGCAGCGCCGCGCCGACGCCCCCTTCGGCGAGGACAGCGTGTCCTTCCTGGTCACCGTGGCGGCGCAGCTGGCCGGCGCCATCGCTCACGCCGAGGCCAGTGGCGGCATCAGCGGTCTGACCTCGGGCAAGGGCCGCCGCGCGCGCAGCGTCGAACCCCTGCAGGGGCAGCCGGGCGCGGCGGGTGTCGCCATGGGCACCGTGGTGGTGTGTTATCACGATGCGGATCTCGACACCGTGCCGGATCGCGAGGTGCGGGATACCCGCGCCGAGGTGAAGAAATTCAGACGCGCCGTGGCGGCCGTGAGCGCCGAGATCCAGGCCATGCTGGAGCGCATGGCGTCCGTTTTGCCGGTCGAGGATCGCGCCCTCTTCGACGCCTATCTGATGATGCTCGACGGCGACAGCCTGGTGGGCGACACCATCGCCCGCATCCGCCAGGGAAACTGGGCGCGGGGCGCGTTGCGCGACACCATCCACGAACACCTGCGCGCCTTCGACGCCATGGAGGACGCCTACCTGCGCGAGCGCGCCGAGGACGTGCGTGACCTGGGGCGGCGCATCCTCACCAAGCTGGCCGCCGAGGGACCGGTGGAGCCGCGCAAGTTCCCCGCCCACACCATCCTCGTCGGCGAGGAGATCACCGCCTCGATGCTGGCCGAGGTGCCCATCAAGCGCCTCGCCGGGGTGGTCTCGGTGCGCGGCTCCAGCACCTCCCACGTGGCGATCCTGGCGCGCGCCATGGGGGTGGCGGCGGTGATGGGCGTCAGCGACCTGCCGGTGGGCCGGGTGGATGGCCGCAAGATCATCGCCGACGGCTATACCGGGCGTGTCTACATCGACCCGCCGCGACGGGTGCGCGACGAGTTCCGCCACCTGCTGCGCGAGGAGCAGGAGCTGTCGAAGGAACTCAGCGACCTGCGCGACCTGCCCGCCATCACCCCGGACAAGGTGGGCGTCCCACTGTACGTCAACTCCGGCCTGCTGGCCGACGTCAGCCCCTCGCGCAAGAGCGGCGCCGAGGGCATCGGCCTGTACCGCACCGAATTTCCCTTCATGATCCGCGACCGCTTCCCCGGCGAGGAAGAACAGTGCCAGATCTACCGCCAGGTGCTGGAGGCCTTCTCCCCCGCGCCGGTGGTGATGCGCACCCTGGACGTGGGCGGCGACAAGGCCCTGCCCTATTTCCCCATCGAGGAGGACAACCCCTTCCTCGGCTGGCGCGGCATCCGCATCAGTCTCGATCACCCGGAAATCTTCCTGGTGCAGTTGCGCGCCATGCTGCGCGCCAGCGCCGGCCTCAACAACATGGACTTGCTGTTCCCCATGATCAACAGCGTCGTCGAGGTGGACGACGCCATGCGCCTGCTGCGCCGCGCCCATCACGAGCTGGTCGATGCCGGCGTGAATATCAGCATGCCGCGTGTGGGGGTGATGATCGAGGTGCCCTCGGCGGTCTACCAGGTGCGCGAACTGGCGCGGCGGGTGAACTTCCTCTCCGTGGGCACCAATGACCTGACCCAGTACCTGCTCGCCGTGGACCGCAACAACGCCCGCGTCGCCGACCTCTACGACGGCCTGCACCCGGCGGTGATCCGCGCCCTGCAACAGATCGTCGACGGCGCCCACGAGGAACAAACGCCGGTGAGCGTCTGTGGCGAGCTGGCCGGTGATCCGGTGGCCGTCATCTTGCTGCTGGGCATGGGTGTCGACAGCCTCAGCATGAGCGCCGCCAACCTGCCGCGCATCAAGTGGGTGATCCGCAGCTTCACCCAGCGTCGCGCGCGCAAGCTGCTGAAAGAGGCGCTGACCTTCGAATACACCCACGCGGTGCGCAATTATCTCAATGCCGCGCTGGAAGACGCCGGCCTCGGCGGACTGGTGCGGGCGGGGCGCTGATGCGCGGCTTGCCGCTCCTCCTCGCCCTGGTGCTGCTGGCCGGCTGTGGCGGTGGTGACGAGCCGCTGGTCGACCTGAACGAGCGTATCAGTGACCGTGAGCTGAAGGCCATCTCGCCCCCCCGCCGGGATGACGCCATCCACGTCGGCTTCGAGCTGCGCGCCAGCCCGCAAGAGGATGCCCGCCAGTACCTGCCCTTCCTGCGCTACCTGGGCGAGGCCACCGGCCAGCGTTTCGCCCTGCGCTTCACCCCCGCCGCCAGCAGCCTCGGCCGCGAACTGGCGCAGGGGCGGGTGCAACTGGCGCTGATGGGGGCCGTCGGCTATATCCAGGCGCACGCCAATGGCGACGCCATCATCCTCGCCCGCGGCCTCAACCGCGAGGGCCGCGGCGAATACCAGTCCTTCATCGTCGTGCCGCCCGCCAGCCCCCTGCGCACGCTGGACGAGCTGCGTGGCCGGCGCCTCGCCTTCGGCAGCCGCGATTCCACCCAGGGCCACCTGATCCCGCGCATCATGCTGGCGCGCATCGGCATCGGTCTGCAGGATCTGGCCGGCTACGCCTACACCGGCTCCCACCAGGCCTGCGCCAATGCCGTGCTGAGCGGGCGCTTCGATGCCTGCGGCATGCAGGACACCATGGCCCGCGACATGGCCGGGGCCGGCCTGCTGCGGGTGCTGGCCCGTTCGCGTTTCTATCCCTCCAGTGGCGTGGTGGCCAGCACGCAGCTCGATGCCGGCCTGCGCGAACGCATCCGCGAGGCGCTGCTGGCCTTCGATCCACGGGCGGACTACATGCGCGGCTTCTATCACTGGGAGCGCACCGAGATGCCGCGCGGCTTCATCGCGGCCGATGACGCCGACTACGCCGAGCTGCGGCGCTGGATCCGCCGCCTCGGGCTGCTGCCGGGGGAGGAGGGGGCATGAAGCTGTCCACCAAGATCATCTGGCTGGTGGCCGGCCTGGCCCTGTTGTTCGGCCTCGCCACCAGCCTGCTGTTGCGGGACACGGTGCAGCGCTATGCCAGCGAGAGCGCGCGCGACTGGAGCGCCTCGCTGGTGCACGCCATCGCCGAGGGCGTGGCGCGCAATACCATCGACGGTAACAGCCTGCCGGTGCGCCGGCAGTTGCAGCGCCTGGTCAGGGAGGACGATGTGCTGGCCTACATCTTCCTCATCGATTTCGAGGGCCGCCTGTTCGCCCACAGCTTCGACAGCGGCTTTCCCCGCGCCCTGTTGCCGCGTCTGCGTGAGGCGGCCCCCGGTGATACGCAACGCCTGTTCACCACGGAGGGGGAGATCCTCGATATCGCCCACCCCCTCATCGAGGGCATGGATGCCCGCGTGCACGTGGGCGTGGCGCAGCATCGTCTGCATCAGCTGGTCGAGACCGCGCGCCGCGATACCCTGATGATCGTCGTTCTGGTGGCCCTCCCCGGCGTCTTCTTCGCCATGCTGCTGGGGCGGCGCATCAGCCGTCCCCTGCAGATTCTCAGCACCCAGGTACAGGCCTACGGTCAGGGGGCGCAGCACGACCTGGCCCCCATCGAAGGCGCCGACCCGGAAGTGGCCGGCCTGGTCGAGGTGTTCCGCGGCATGATCCGCGCGCGCGCCCAGGCCTACGTCACCCTGGAGGAGCGCGAGGAGCACCTGTCGCGCACCCTCGACAGCATCGGTGACGCGGTGATCAGCACCGATGCCCAGGGCCGCATCACGCGCATCAATCCGGTCGCCGAACAGCTCACCGGCTGGGCCGCCGATGCGGCGGTGGGCCGGCCGCTGGGCGAGGTGTTTCACATCGTCAATGACCGCAGCCGCCAGCCGGTGGCCGATCCGGTGCAGAAGGTGCTCGACACCGGCCGGGTGGTGGGGCTGGCCAACCACACCGTACTGCTTGCCCGCGACGGCAGCGAATACCCCATCGCCGACAGTGGCGCGCCGATCCGCAATCACGAGGGCGACATCATCGGCGTCATCCTGGTGTTCCGCGACGTGACCGAGGAATACCGCCTGCAGGCGGAGCTGTTGCAGCACCGCGAGCACCTGGAAGAGCTGGTGGAGGCGCGTTCACGCGAGCTGGCGCAGAGCAATGCCGCGCTGCGGGCGGCGGTGAAGGAGCTGGAGAGCTTCAGTTATTCCGTGTCCCATGACCTGCGCGCGCCGCTGCGCAGCGTCGTCGGTTTCAGCCGCATTCTTGAGGAAGACTGCGCCGATGCGCTGGATGATGAGTGCCGCGTGCATCTGCGGCGCATCATCGCTGCGGCCCGGCAAATGGGGGATCTCATCGATGCCTTGCTGAAGCTCTCGCGCATTTCCGGCCAGCCGGTGCAGCGGCAGACGGTGGACCTGGGGGCCATCGCCGCCGAGGTGATCGGGCGTCTGCGCGAGGCCGAGCCGGGGCGCGCCGTGGAGCTGGTGGTGGCCGACGAGGACATGAGCGTCGAGGCCGACCCGAAGCTGATCGAGGCCCTGCTCGACAACCTGCTCGGCAACGCCTGGAAATACACCGCCGGCCGCGAGCCGGCGCGCATCGAACTGGGCGTCAAGGTGTCGGATGGCGAGCGGGTCTTCTTCGTGCGCGACAACGGCGCCGGCTTCGACATGCGCTATGTCGACCGCCTGTTCACCGCCTTCCAGCGCCTGCACGGCCGTGAGTTCGAGGGCAGTGGCATCGGCCTGGCCACCGCCGCGCGCATCGTGCGCCGCCACGGCGGGCGCATCTGGGGCGAGGGAGAGCCGGGGCAGGGGGCGAGCTTCTTCTTCACCCTGGAAGGCGTTCGCGCCTGAAGGCGCTACAAGGCGGTGATGTTTTTCGTTTTAGCGCTCTGCGGTG
>JALSHB010000151.1 GCA_026982475.1 Chromatiales bacterium | reverse complement strand
ACCCGTTCATGGGACACCACGCGCAACTCCCTGACGATCCCGCCCACGATGGGCGCCACGCGGTGGGCGCGGCGCCCATCGGCGGTCAAGATGCCGTTGAGTTCAAGCCGGGCGCGGCTCTCACGCTCAACCACGGTGGCGGTATCCAGGGAAACATTGGCCAATTGCGCCTCGGTCAGTTGTAGCGCTCCGGCCAGGACCAATGACGGCAGCAGGCCAAGAAGCAAGGTGGCGATGATCTTATTGATGATCTTGTTCATGGAGCGGCATCCTGTTTGGTTGTCATCAGCAGGGAGCGACCGGCGGCCAGACGCAGTTCCGCGGCCTCGAGCCATGCCTCCTGCAATAATTCCAGATAGCGTTCGTGGGCGTCGAAATAGGTGTTGTTGGCGTCGATCAAGTAGAGAATTTCCACCTCGCCGCTGTCGTAAGCCCGACGGGTCATCTCGAATACCTCGCGTGCCGGCGCATACACCCGCTCGCGGAAATGCACGCCCTGTTCGACCAGATGGGTCAAGTGCAAATGTGCCTGGCGGAGGCGGCTGCCCAGATCGCGTTCCCGTGCCCGCAGGCGTGCTTCCGCCCGGTCCATTTCGGCGTGGGCCTCCCGGATCCGCCCCTGCTTGCGATCCCACAGCGGTACGGTGACGGCCACGCCGACACCGTTGACCTCCTGGCGGCGTCCCCCCAGGTAATCCTGCTCGCGGAACAAGCGCAGCACGGGGTCCGGCCAGCGTTCCGAGCGCGCCAGGTCGATACCGGCCCGGCTTGCCTCCAGGCCATACTGCTCTACTTGAAGCGCCGGATGGTCCGGCAGACCTGCCAGCAGCTCCGCCAGGGGAGGCATGGATTCGAACGGCGTCAGCGGCACCAGCTCGGGGACAAAGCCGGCTGGAAGCCCCAGGTAGGCGCGGAAACGGCTCAGTGCCTCGTTGAACCGGCCTTCGGCCTTGGCCAGGTTCTGCTGCGCCGCCTCGCGGATCAGGTCCAGACGCAACCGTTCCAGACGCGCCATCTCCCCGGCCCGGGCACGCCGCTGGCCCGCATGCTGCAAGTCGTCCGCCAGTTCCAGGCGCTGCCGGGCGAGGCGGAGGCGCGCGTTGGCCAGCTGCAGAGCGTGGAAGCGCCGCGCTGTTTCAGCCTCCAGCAACAGCAAGCGGTAACGCCGCTCGGCGCGGGCGCGCTTCAGCACTGCCTGCGCCATCCGGCGCTGATGGCCCAACCGGCCACTCAGGGGCAGGGGCTGGCTGAAGACAAACTGGGTGAGATCGGTCCCCCCCTGGCCGTCGTCCTTGCCCAGCCGGTCATCGCCGCGCAGCTCGAACTCCGGGTTCGGCCAGACAAGAGACTGGGACAAGGCGCCTTCGGCAGCTGCAACGCCGGCTTGCGCCGATTCCGCCTCGGGCGCAACCTCCAGCACTTGGCGGATGCTGCGCTCCAGTGTCCACGGCGCCTGTGCCTGTGTCGCACCGGATGCCAGAACGAGACAGGCCAACAGGAATCTACGCGAAACACCGCAACACGCCCGCGGATTCCGGGCACGAGTATTCTCGGACATAAATCACTCCATGATTTCCGGGCATGCAATCACGCCCCGGATGGGACTTGGACACACGCATTGCCGGGTTCTGGCCTGGGCCAGACCCTTGCAAGGCGACGACAGGAGGATTGCTTAGGCGAGGGGTGGAGCGCGAAGCGGTGGCGGCAGTGATCGACGCCGGTGGACAAGCCGCGAAGGGCTACCCCGCCGCCACGATACCCGCGTGCAAAGACGGGGCGACAGAATGAGAATCACGGCCGTAATCAGGGCAATGACCAGTGATCCGAAGGAAAGGTTTTTCATCAGGCCCTGGTGTGTCAGGTCGACCTCCCCGACCTTGTCGGGGTGCGCGGCCGGAGAAGAATCATAGGCTGGATGCACCACATCCACATGGCCATGCGCCGGTGCGAGCGGTTCATGATCATAGGTATGTACGTGCAACCGTGCGCCTTGGATAAATACCAGCGCAAGGCTCAGATAGACAACCCAGAGGGTTTTCCTGAAGGTCGTTGGGCGTGCTCGGCACATGAGTCGAGTATATTCAAGAATCATGCTTCACACAATCAGATTGACCTC
>JALSHB010000150.1 GCA_026982475.1 Chromatiales bacterium | reverse complement strand
GCTATCCCTGGGTGAAAAGAAGCAAGCAAAGGATGCCGGCGAAACGCGGACAGGAGATTGCTCTGCGCCTGCTGGTGCTCGGGCGTGCGGGACGATGCCCCTCGCGCTGTCCCTGGCGGAACAGGTGTTGACCAGATGTTGCCCGACCGGCACCGACTCCCGGCCATTTGGCCATCGTTATTCAGGAACGGCGTCAACGAAGGCTGTCAGCGCTTGCTGGCCACCTGCGGTAGAAGCCGTGGATGTGACAAAGTAGAACCTGAATCCGTACCTTCATGACGGCGCATAGCACAAGCTCTTGATTCCACAGCGCTTCCAAAAAATGCCCGCTTAACCTATGGGTGAAGCTAAGATTTTTTGAAAACACTGTGAAACCAATATCTTGCACTCTGCATCCGCCCTGAAGATACGGATTCAGGTAGAATTAATGCAAAGTATTTTGCAGGGTGGCCCCCAACCGAACACTCAACACCAAAAACGCAAAACCGGCGCGCCCGCGCGCCAAAAACCCGCTAGAATGAACGCCCGCAAACCGCAGGCATCGCACCCATGAGTTATCAGGTTCTGGCGCGCAAATGGCGCCCGCGCAATTTCAATGAACTGGTCGGTCAGGAACACGTGCGCCAGGCGCTGACCAACGCCCTGGACAACGACCGCCTGCACCACGCCTTCCTGTTCACCGGCACCCGCGGCGTGGGCAAGACCACCATCGCCCGCATCCTCGCCAAGTCGCTGAACTGCGAGCAGGGCATCGGCTCCACCCCCTGCGGTGAATGCCCCACCTGCGTGGAGATCAACGAGGGCCGCTACGTGGACCTCATCGAGGTGGACGCCGCCTCGCGCACCAAGGTGGACGAGACCCGCGAACTGCTGGAAAACGTGCAGTACGCCCCCACCCGCGGCCGCTACAAGGTCTACCTCATCGACGAGGTACACATGTTCTCCAACAGCAGCTTCAACGCCCTGCTGAAGACGCTGGAAGAGCCACCGCCGCACGTCAAGTTCCTGCTCGCCACCACCGACCCGCAGCGACTTCCGGCCACCATCCTCTCGCGCTGCCTGCAGTTCAACCTCAAGCGCCTGACACTGGCGCTGATCCATGACCACCTGGCGAAGATCCTCGGCGAGGAAGGCATTGCCTTCGACACCCCAGCGCTGACCCTCATCGCCCGCGCCGCCGACGGCTCCATGCGCGACGCCCTCAGCCTGCTCGACCAAGCCATCGCCTACGGCGGTGGCGCCCTGCGCGAAGACGAGGTGCGCACCATGCTCGGCAGCATCGAGCAACATCACGTCATCGAGCTGCTCGAACGCCTCGCCGACAACGACGCCAGCGCCCTGCTGCAACGCACGGCCCAGCTGGCGGAACAATCCCCGGACTTCGCCGGCGTTCTGGCCGAGCTGACCTCCACCCTGCACCGCATCGCCCTCGCCCAGGCGGCGCCCGAGGCCATCGGCGACGAACAGGGCGACCGCGAGGCCATGCTGTCGCTGGCCGGCCGGCTGACGCCGGAAGACGTACAGCTCTACTACCAGATCGCCCTCATCGGCCGCCGCGACCTGTCCCTGGCCCCCACCCCGCGCGGCGGTTTCGAGATGGTGCTGCTGCGCATGCTGGCCTTCCGCCCCGACGGCAGCGAGGCCGGGGCCCCGCCACGCGGCACGGCGAAACAGGCGTCGCCCCGACCTGCCGCAACGACACCCTCCAGCCAGGCCGCCCCGGCCAAAGAGGCGCCGGCCGGCAGCGTGCGCGAAACCCCACCGGCCGCCGCGCCCGCCGGCGACGACCCGCGCCGCGCCGCCATCGACAGCGTCCTCTCCCAACTGCGCGGCAAGGGCGGCGAACCCCCTGCCCGCGCGGAACCGCCCAGCCGCCCGGCCGCGCCCCGCGAACCGCAGACAGCGGCCCGCACCGCCACGGCGCCAGCGCCCACGGGCGAGGAACCCCCGCCCCTCGTCGACGATGTGCCGCCCATGCCGGACTACCTGCACGAGGCGATCCCGGCGGCGCACGAAACCACGGCCGCCGCCGACGCCACGCCGGTCGAGACACGGGCCACCACTGAACCCGCCCCGGCAGCGGCGCCCGAAGACATCCCCGCCGCCGACGAATGGGAAACGCTGATCGGCAGCCTGGGCCTCAACGGCGTCAATCTGCAACTGGCCATGAACTGCGCATTGAAGCTGCGCCAGGGCAATCACTTCGAGCTGGCCATCGCCCCCAGCCACGCGCAACTGCTGAGCAAACCGCGCGAGGACCTGCTGCGCGAGGCCGTGAAAAGGCAGCTCGGCGACGATGCCAGCCTGAGCATCAGCGTCGAGGAATGCAGCGCCGCCAGCCCGGCGACGCGCCAGAAGCAGCGCCAGGCCGCCCGCCAGCGCCAGGCCGAGGCCAGCATCGAACAGGACCGCACCGTGCAGGCCCTGCGCGAGACCTTCGCCGCGCAGGTCAACCCCGGCTCGGTGCGGCCCGTTGACTGACACCTGAATCCGTGAGTTCAGGTGACAACTTGTCTTCCGCAGGCGCTGGCCATGCGGACAGAAAAACGTGGAGCGGCTTCAGCCGCGAATAAACCAGCCTCGTATTCGCGGCTGAAGCCGCTCCCACAATTTCCGAAACAACCATCGCAATGGTGAGGAAAAACCACCGCGGGCATGGCCCGCACCGGCAAAACCGCCGAGAGACAAGCGAACCAAATGCCTGAACCGCTGTCCCTCCCTCAGGTATAATCCCCGCCCGTTGCAAACCGAAAAAACGAGGTTAGACGTCATGATGAAAGGTGGTCTCGGCAAGCTCATGAAGCAGGCCCAGGAAATGCAGGAAAACATGAAGAAGGCCCAGGAAGAGCTGGCCAACATGGAGGTCACCGGCCAGTCCGGCGGCGGCATGGTGACGGTGGTGATGACCGGCCGTCACGACATCAAGCGCGTGTCCATCGACGACAGCCTGCTGGGCGACGACAAAGAAATGCTGGAAGACCTGATCGCCGCCGCGGTCAACGACGCCGTGCGCCAGGTGGAGGCCAACACCCAGGAAAAGATGTCCGGCATGACCGCGGGCATCAACCTCCCCGATGGCTTCAAGATGCCATTCTAGTGCACTGAATTACCTTGGAATTCAGCCCCCTCATCAGCCGCCTTGTCGAGGACCTGCGCTGCCTGCCCGGCGTCGGGCCGAAGTCGGCGCAGCGCATGGCCTTCCACCTGCTGGAACACGACCGCGAGGGCGCCGTGCGACTCGCCCGCTCCCTGCAGGAGGCGGTGGAGAAGATCGGCCGCTGCCACCACTGCCGCACCCTCAGCGAGACGGCCACCTGCCCGCTGTGCGCCAACGCCAGCCGCGACCACGGCCTGCTGTGCGTGGTGGAATCGCCGGCCGACGTGCGTGCCATCGAGCAGTCCACCGCCTACCGCGGCCTGTATTTCGTGCTCATGGGCCACCTCTCGCCGCTGGACGGCATCGGCCCGGCGGAGATCGGCCTGGACCAGTTGGAGACGCGCCTGGCCGACGGCGGCATCACCGAGGTGATCCTCGCCACCAACCCCACCGTGGAGGGCGAGGCCACCGCCCACTACATCAGCGAGATGGTGCATGCCCGCGGCATCCGCAGCACCCGCATCGCCCATGGCGTGCCCCTCGGCGGCGAGCTGGAATACGTCGATGGCGGCACCCTCTCCCACGCCTTCGCCGGCCGTCGCGAAATCTGATCCGTTGATCCGCCCCCGCTCGGTGGGCCCCTAAAGATCCCTCCCCCACTGCCGCTGAGATGGCAGACCGTAGCAACCCGTCCAAACCTTGCCGAGGGGCAGCATGTACGACAACCTGGTGGAAAATATGCACGATGAACTGGTGACGCGCTATGCGCCACTGGTGAAGCGCATTGCCTACCACCTGAAGGCCCGCCTGCCCGCCACGGTGCTGGTGGACGACCTGCTGCAGGCCGGCATGATCGGTCTGCTGGAGGCGGCGAAGAAGTACGATGCCAACCAGGGCGCCAGCTTCGAGACCTACGCCGGCATCCGCATCCGTGGTTCGATGCTGGACGAGCTGCGGCGCAACGACTGGGCGCCGAAATCGGTACACCGCAAGGTGCGCGACATCACCAACGCCATCCGCGAGATCGAAAACCGCGAGGGCCGCGACGCCCGCGACGAAGAGGTGGTCGAGGCCCTGGGCATCAGCAAGGAAGAATATTTCAAGACCCTGCAGGACGTCTCCACCCACCGGGTACTGAGCTGGGACGAGATCGGCATCGACGAAGACGCCATCGGCCAGTCCATCATGGACACCAAGCCCGGCATCCAGGACCAGCTGGAGAAACAGCATTTCCGCGAGCGCCTTTCCGAGGCCATCGCCACCCTGCCGGAACGGGAAAAGATGACCGTGGCCCTGTATTACGAATCCGAACTCAACCTGCGCGAGATCGGCGGCGTGCTCAATGTCAGCGAATCCCGCGTCAGCCAGCTGTTGAGTCAGGCGCATATTCGCCTGCGGGCTCGCATGAAGGACTGGATTGGGCAACAATAGGCGTTTGTCACAACGCCAGATCCCACCCATGCCCTGTTTCACACCCCACGCCGTGATGCGCAAGCGCCGCCTACGAAACGCCACGCGCCTGCACGAGCGCAATTTCTCCAAGCTGCTGCTGGTGATCCCGGGCATCCGCGAGATCACCGCCCCGCTCTGCCTGCAGGGCCGTGGCGACACGCGGCTGGCCGTGGAGGTGCTGGAGAAGAGCAAATACACCACCACCTTTTCCCTGCAACTGCAGCAATGCAGCAGCCACCGCTGGCTGCCCTCGCTGCACATGAAGGTCCGCACCTATCACGACGCCCACGTCGCCGAGGTACTGGCCTTCCAGGGCCATCACCGCCTGGATTCCCGTTACACCTACCCCAACCCGCGCATGTATCACCGCGACGAAAAATGGCAGCTCAATCACTTTCTCGGCGACTGGCTCGACCATTGCCTGCACGATCGCTGCATCTTCCGCGACGAGATCCAACCCGCCGACGCCTGAACGCCGGCATCCCCCCAGGGCACCTTCGATCGAGGGGCGGGGCACAACGAACACAGCCACCCCCGGGCCGCGACAAGGTGCCCCTCAAGCACATGCCGAAGTGTTCCGATAAGTCATTGTGTAGCGCCCGAGTCCGCCGCATCAGGCGGCCATCGGACATGAGGCTGAAAATATTTCGTTATTCTGTGATCATGCCGTTGATTGAGTAATATCTGAATCCACAGGTTCGGGTTTTTACCCACGGCATCGCAGACAGCCACTGTGCGTGCACGGCAGAACAATAATATTCCCTACCTGCAAACAGCGGGCAGCGAATCGATTGAGCCGGATTTGGCGGCAATAACACGAGAAGGTGGCTATGGACAGGTGGGCCAAGTACATCATTATTGCGCTGACACTGTCGTTCAGCGGCAACATCCTGGCGCTGGAGGGCGAAGATTACATCCTGGAAGAGAGATTCCACGCCGAGCTGGCCAAGGCCGAACAGGGTGACAGCAAGGCGCAATACGCCGTTGGTGAGATGTATGAAAAAGGCCGCGGCGTCGAACGGGATCCACGCCAGGCCTTCAGCTGGTACAGCAAGTCCAGTCAGAAAGGCAACATGAAGGCCGAATACAAGCTGGGCATGGCCTATCTGAATGGCACAGGCATTCGCAAGAATGACCGCAAGGCGTATGACTGGCTGCGCAAATCCAGCAACAAGGGCTATGCCCGCGCCCAGTACCATCTGGGAACATTGTATGAAAACGGCCAGGGTACGGAGCAGGATCTCGACAAGGCCCTGCAGTGGTACAAGCGGGCCCTAAGAGGCGGCTACGATCCGGCCGCCACCGGCCTGCAACGCATTACGCAGCGACAGAAGCTGCATCAGGAAAGGCTCGCCCGCCTTCGCCAGAAGGCCCTTGAGGCGGCGAAAAAACTTCAGCAAAAGGCGCCAAGAACCACACCCGCCGCCCCCCCTTCCCCGCCGCCCAGCACCAAGCAGAAGATACTGGCCGGCGGGTGGAAAAAAGGTGACAAGGCGGTCGAATATCTGCCCTCTGCCAACACCCGCTGCGAAGATCTGGGCAACCGTATAACCTGCCAGTCGAGCACACTGACACGCTATATCGGCATGGCGAATATCAGTTTTCAGACCCAGGCCACCCTGTCACACTTCAAGGACGATGGCTCGTTCCGGGTCTCATACCGCAACAATGTGCTGGAGGTCACCATCACCGACGAGGAGTTCGCCAGTTCCGGCGCAAGGATTCCCGTACAGACGGGCTGGCAGGAAACAGAGCACAAACTGACCTGCGCCTTCGAGGACGACACCCACCTTAACTGCCAGAAGAACAAGCTGCGCCGTATAAAATTGCACCGCTAGGGAAAAAGGGCGTCGAGACGGCCCCCACGGGATTCAGGCGGCAAGCTGCCTGGCAAGGAACTCCAAGCCTTCGCGGTCGTTCAGGATCTTCTCCCACAGGGAGACCACACAGTCGACATCGATACCCAGGGCTTCGACCGCCCTTGCCAGCCGTTCGGCCCGCTGCTCGTCCCCGGCCTCCTCGTCCAGGAGAATGTCCGCCACCTGCAACAGATAGACGTAGTCTGAAAAATCCCCGCTGTAGTCCACGCTATGATGGTGGGCAACGGCGCAGATCACCTCATCCGGCAATTGCCAGGCGCGCAGCAGCTGCTCACCGATCTGCGCATGGTTGATTCCCAGCACACGCTGCTCGATCTCCTCGGACGGCGTATCCGGCGACTGCTGCTGGCAATCGGCAATGGCCTCACAGGCCTCCGCAAAACGGCTCACCAGAAACAGATGGCCGATATCACGCAACAGGGCCGACAAATAGGCCAGCCCGGATTTGACCCGCTTGCGCAGGGGGCGCTGCGTGGCCAGCGCCTGGGCCATGGAGCCGGCGACAACCGCCTTCCACCAGAAGCCTTCACGCGTCAGTATGGCCTTGCTGCTGGCCGGCAGAGAGCCCATTGCCACCAGGCCCAGGGCAATCCCCATCACGCCCTCATACCCCAGTACGGTGATCACCGCTTTTTCGACGGAATCGATGCGCCCCTGGAAACCAAAAAAGGGCGCATTGGCATAGCGGATGATCTGCGCCGCCAGGGCGGGATCGCTGGCAACGATTTTGCTCAGTTCCCGTACATGGGCATCCGGGTCCTGCATCAGGCGCAACAGTTTTTGTCCCACCGCGGACATCACCGGCAGGCCATCACTGGTCTTGAGCAGGGCGGAAATCCGTTGTTTCCAGGGGGCGTGGATATCGATGACCGCCGCCGGGGCCTGGGTCTTGAAGTCACCCTGGCGCAGCAGCGCAGCCATTTCATCGGCCGGCAGCGGCCTGCTGTAATAATAACCCTGCACATAGGTGCAATTCAGTTCGCGCAGATAGGCCTCCTGGCCGGCCCCCTCCACGCCTTCCGCCACCGTTTCCAGGCCCAGGGAATGGGCCAGGTGGACGATGGAATTGGTGATCGCCGCCGATTCACTGTTGACCATCACGTCCTTGACGAAACTGCGGTCGATCTTCAGCGTGTCGATGGGAAATCGCTGGAGATAGCTGAGTGAGGAATAGCCGGTGCCAAAGTCGTCGATGGCGATGCGTACGCCGAGGGCCCGCAGGGCGGTGAGAATCCCGATGGAGGCATTGGGATTGCTCATGGTAGCGCCTTCGGTGATTTCAAGCTCCAGCCAGCGTGGCGCCAGGCCGGTCTCCCGTAGCACCGCTTGTACCATGGCGGCCAGGTCATGCTCGTCACCGAACTGCAGCGCGGAGAGATTGACCGCCACCCGCACCGGCGACAGGCCCTGCTGTTGCCAGGCCCGGTTCTGCGCGCAGGCGGTTCGCAGCACCCATTCCCCCAGCGGAATGATCATGCCGCTGGACTCGGCCAGGGCAATGAAATCCAGCGGCGGAATCATGCCCAGCTCGGGATGCTCCCAGCGCAGCAACGCCTCCAGCGCCTTTACCGCGCCGTTCTTCGGGTCCAGGATGGGCTGGTAATGGAGGGAGAATTCACCCCGCGCCATGGCGTGGCGCAGGTCGGCCTCCAGGGTGAGACGGCGGACCTCCTGCGCATGGATCTCGGCATTGAAGAAGCGCAGGCAGCCGCGCCCCTGCTGTTTGGCGGTGTACATGGCGGCATCGGCGTGCTTCATCAGCGCGCCGGCATCCACGCCATCGCTCGGGCAGATGGCAATACCGATGCTGGGCGTGCAGGCCACCCGTTTCCCCTTCAGGACCATGGGCTGTGACAGGGTCCTGAGAAACTGGCGGGCGACCTTTTCCGCATTGGCCGGGGAGCCGATGGCGGTCAGCACACAGCCGAATTCGTCGCCGCCCAGGCGGGCGAGAATGTCGCCGCCGCGCACCCCGGCCGTCAAGCGCTCACTGATCTGTTTCAACAGCTGATCGCCGGCGTCATGGCCATAGGTATCATTGACCGACTTGAAGCGGTCGAGATCGATGAACAGCACCGCGAGCTTTTCCCGCTCGCGCGCCGCCTGTTTCAGGCTGGCATTGAGGCGGTCCCGAAACAGGGTGCGATTGGGCAGACCGGTGAGCGTGTCGTGGGTGGCCAGGCGCTCCCGGTCCAGGCGGGCCTCCGCCAGCTGGCCATGCAGTTGACGGCGTTCGAGGGTGAATTCCAGCGTGCGCACCAGCCATTGGGGATTGGTCTCGGCGCGCAGCAGATAGTCCGCCGCGCCCGTTGCATACAGCCCCTTGGCCAGCGCCTCCTGTGCCGGATCGGCCAACAGGATCAGGGGCGTATCGGACAGATGCTGCTCCTGCCATTTCGCCAGGCACGGGGCTTCGCCAGCGAAATACGTCACATCGACAAGCACTACATCGAAGTGCTCCGCATCCAGCAGGGACTCTGCCGCGGGCAGATCTGCTGCATGAACCAGTCCGAAACCACCATTGCCGGCACGGCGCAGGGCATCGACGGCCCAGCGGAGATGGCTGGCATTACTCTCAATCAGCAAAATCCTGGCGGACGCTTCAGGCTTCATCGACACTCCAGATCACACAGGTTCCTGAACCCGTAGGTTCAGGAGATTTTTTCTGGAACCTGAATCCGTGGGTTCAGGTGAAAATAGCGACAGCCTGTTCATGACGGGATGACAGGCCGCCCCAGTGAAGTTCTTCGATATGTCCACTTGTCGGCAGCTGACGCGCCATTCTTTAAGGGGAATACCCCTATGAAAACAGAAATTTACGGAACCGAACGGCAGCTGAACAGGGCGCTCCGCCGCCGCCAGGAATCCACCGGGACGGCGCTGTCCCTTCGTGGTCACTCGGCGCTTTGAATCGACCACCGGGAACGCAAAAAAGCCCATCTGCAAGGCATGCAGATGGGCGATTCCGGTTTCACTTGCCGCCACGCCGGCCAGGGGCCCAGTTGGCGTGAAAGGCGCACCTGGCCTATGAGGTGCCGAGCCTGGCGCTGATCGCCGCCAGAACCGTCTCGCTGGGGCCGGCCGCATCGACATTCAACAACAGACCCTCCCTTTCATAGAAACCAATCAGTGGTGCGGTCTTTTCCGCATAGGTTTCCAAGCGGTGCGAAATGGCCTCGGCGGTCTCGTCATCGCGCTGAACAACCGAGCTGCCACACTTGTCGCAGACCCCCTCCTGCCTGGGAGGATTGCTGTTGACGTTATATATCGCCTGGCACTCCGAATTCGAGCAGGTCCGACGCGTGGTCAACCGGTCGAGGACGACCTCACGCGCCACATCGAGGTTGACCGCCATGTCCAGCTCTATGCCCAGCCTTTCCAGCAGATCCTTGAGTGCCTCGGCCTGGGGAATGGTGCGTGGAAAGCCGTCCAGCAAAAAGCCCTTTTCACAATCCGGCTCCTGCAGGCGTTGTTCCATGATACCCATGATCAGGTCGTCCGGCACCAGGTCACCGGACTTCATCAGCGACTCGATCTGTTTACCCAGCGCGGTGCCCGCTGTCACCGCACCACGCAGAATGTCACCCGTGGAAATCTGCACCGAGCCATCCACCGCGGTCAGCAGCTTTGCCATCGTGCCCTTGCCTGCGCCCGGGGCGCCCAACAGTATCAGCTTCATTCAAGTTACCTCTTTTTATGGTTAGACACATATCCGCACCCATGCCCCGAAAAGGTCGGATCCTGACTCACCAGCACATTCCTCACCGCATGGTTGGATATGGGCGGGGGATTGTGCACCCAGATGCAACCACAATCAATTTACAAGCCGAACACGCTGGTTCAGGCATAGAAAATGCGCGCGATGACACATTTTTCCTGTGGAATTTGAACACACAAGCGAAGACAGAAACCAGATCCCGAAAAAAACATCCAGTCGTAACTGTTCAGCTCACCACAGAGACACGGAGGCGCAGAGAAAGGCTCTTCAGGTTCATGCCGGGAATGGAATGAAACGCAGAGGCCGCAAAGGCACAGAGGACGCAAAGGAAATCCTTTCAGAAAACCTTTGCGCCCGTTGCGTTGGATATCGTGGGCCGGCCTCCGGTGCCAACGTCCCCTGATTCACCACAGAGACACGGCGTTCACGGAGAAATGAAATGCCAGGTCGTCGGGCAGGCCACATCGCCACCCGGGGCATTGCCTCCCACTGATGCATTCTCTGTGTTCTCTGTGCCTCTGTGGTGAATAGATACATCCAGTCATCGTTAGGTCGCGTTGTCAGCAGTTGCCCGCGCCAGTATCCGCTCACTCACGAGTACCGGTCCGATAGACCCGGTCACCCTCGTGCAACATGTGGCCGCGCGGCAGGATGATCTCTTCCTGTCCCTCCAGGCCCTGGCGGATCTCGACCATAGTGAAATCCTCGATGCCCGTGATCACGGGCTTCATGCGTACCCGGCCATCCTGCAACACGGCCAGATATACCTGGCCCTCGCGCTTCAACAAGGCCTCGAAGGGCACCTTGATGGCGTGAGGGCTCCAGGCGGTGCGAATCTCTGCGTCCACCACCTGCCCCAGGCGCAGATCGGGCGCCTCTGCGCCAAGGCTGACAAACACCCGCAGCGGGCCGGCGCTGGCCGCCTGATCCGGCGCGGCATCCAGGCGGACGACCCGTTCCTTCCACTCCCGCCCGGGGATGGCATCGCTGGTGATCAGCACGACCTGGCCTGCCAGGATATGCTTGCCATCGTCGGCATCCACCTGTATTTCGATTTCATGCTGTGTCTCGTCGGCAAGCACAAACAGGGCGTCGGCAGGCGTCACCCACTGACCCACCTCGGCATGACGGCGCAGTATGGTGCCGGAGAAGGGGGCGGTGATGCTCTGCCGTTTCAGCGCCTGGGAGGTGTCGCGCGCCTCCCGCATCACCACACTGGCGCGTGCGCGCGCGGCGCGCAACCTCACCTCGGCGTCCTTGACGAACTGTTCCGCCACGGCGCCTTTCTCATGCGCACGGCGCAGACTTTCCCAGGTCTGCTCCGCGCGCATGATGTCCTCACGCGCACCGGCCAGCTCCGCTTGTGCCTCTTCCAGCTGTGCGATCAACGCCTGCTCATCCAGGCGCGCCAGCAATTGCCCGATCCGTACCTTGTCTCCCGTCTGCACCGGCACCGTCACCAGCCGGCCGGGGTGCGCGGCGCGAATCGTCACCTGCCGTCGGCTGACGACCTGGCCCGACACCACGATGGATTGGTATATCTCACCGGTTTCGGCGAAGGTGGTCTGCACCGCCAGCCCCTGATCGAAATAAAATCGCCAGCCCGCGAAGGCAACGAAACCCAACACCGCCAGCACCATCAGTAGCGGCAAGGTGGCCCCAGAAAACAGCCGCCGCAACCGGCTGAAAAAGGGCAGCGACGCGCCCTCGAAGACATGCTGCCCGGTCTCCCGTGGGCCACCTTCCCGGTGCCACTGGCGGCCCGGAGACGCCTCGTAATCGTCGTTATTCCCTACCTCGTCGGATTCCTCAACCCTGCTGGGAGATTTGCGATTCGGCATATCTTGCCGGTCTTGCTGTTCCGCACCCTGCTCTGCCGCGACTGGCCGGGGCGCCTCGACCCCAGACGCGGGCGCCGCGCTGGCATGGGATGCCGGCGAGGGCTGCGCATGACCGGCCACGGCCCGCTCTATCATGCTCAGTGGCTCGTTTTCCCCGGGTCCCGTCGATGGCGTTTTGGCCACTGGCGCAGCCGCTTCGCTCGAAGGACGCATCGCCTCCGCCCCCGCAGCCCGCGCTTCCGCCGGGGCAGGCGCCACCTGCAACACCGGGATCACCTTTTCGTCTTTGCCGGCGGGAGGTGGGGGCGGCTGGATCGCCGTCACCAGTGGTACCGTCTCAGGCTCACGGCGCGCGGCCGGTGGCTCGGCCTGCACGGATTCATGCCCCTCAAACAACAGGCGACGGATGTGACTGTGCAGGGCCTCGGCATCGACCGGCTTGGTCATCACCTGATTGGCGCCGGCATCGTAGGCCTTGACCAGCACCTCGGCATCGGTGGAGCCCGTAATGACAATAATGGGCAATTGGCTGAGCCTGGGCTGCCCGCTCTGGCGCAGGGTTCGGATCAGATCATCACCGTCCATCCCCGAGGAAGACACCTTGAGATCGGTGAGCAACAGATCGTAGTCACCCTGGATCAGGGCGACGATGGCGGGTTCGGCGGATTGAAAATAATCGACCTGGTAGCCGCCGGGCTCCAGCATGCGGCGCATGACGAAGGCGGCGGTGCGGCTGTCATCGACATAACACAGACGCGCCGGGGGCCTTTCTGCCGCTGGCGGGTGAGCGGAGGACTTCTCACTCATGGCCCAGATTGCTCATGGAAAACGCTCATGGATTACAAACTCTGAAAACGATTTTGCAGGCGCACGCCGGCGTTTTCTCGTGACTGTCTGCTGAACCGCCATCCATGGCTTGCGACCTCTGCGGGACGGGGAAACAGAAGGATTCTCCATCGACGCCTGTTGGCCCATGCAGTGATCCGCCATCCTCCGGCACGCCGCAGGACGCGCCCCGCCCTTGCCATCACTATAAGATCAGCCACCCACCAAGTAAACTCGGCACCGCTTGCGGCAACCCAAGGTTTGATGCAACATGGCCGCACAACAAAATCAATAAGATCGGCGAAGGCCTGCAAGGGCCGCTCGCGGACATCAACCTGAATCCGTAGGTTCAGGATCAAATCTTTGATTGAGAGGAGTGGTTATGATCGACTTGCTGACTTACATGGTGGGTACCGTCGCGGCGATAGGCTTTGCCCTGCTGGTGTATCTCGTTTTCCAGATCTACAACTCGGACACCTATACCCGCGAAGACTGAGCGAAAATCGGCGCCTCAGGCCAGCGGCCTGCAGGCGCCGACGCCGCGCCCGCCCAGGCGAATATCCCCGCTAGCCCTTCGGCCCCGCCGGCAGCCAGACGTGCACGGCCGCCCCACCCAACTCGCTTTCACCGATTTCCAGCGTGCCGCCATACAGTTGCACGATATCCCGCACGATGGACAGGCCAATGCCATGCCCGGCGATATCCGAGTCGGCCCGGCGCCCACGCTGCATGACATAGCGCACCATTTCTGAGGGAATGCCCGGGCCATCGTCCTCGACGTGGATGAACAGATCCATTTCACCGTTGCGCGGTCCGGCCTTGGAACGGGCCTGCACATGCACCCGCCCCCGGCACCACTTGAAGGCATTGTCCGTGAGGTTGCCAACGATCTCCATCAGGTCGCCCTCATCACCGGCAAATTCCAGATCGGGTTGCAGGTCGGTCTTCGTTTCCACCCCTTTGTCGGCATACACCTTGTGCAGGCCGGCCAGCACCTTCTCCACCACGCCCTGCACCGCAATGGGCGCGGACAGCACGGTCCAGCCCGAGGTCGCGGCGCGCCGCAGCTGATAGCCCGTGAGCTGGTTCATGCGCTCCACCTGCTCCAGCACGACAGCCGGCAACTCGTCCTTGCCGTCACGATTTTCTGCGGCGCTCTGCAGGATCGCCAGCGGGGTCTTGAGGCTGTGAGCCAGGTCGCCCAGGGTGCGGCGGTAGCGCTCCAGGTGCTCCCGCTGATGGGAAAGCAGGCCATTGATGTTGCTGGTCAGGGTTTGCAGTTCGAGGGGATAGCGCCCCTTCAGGCGCGTCTGCGAACCTTCCTCGATGGCCCGCAGCTCATCGGCGGCGTGCTTCAGCGGCGACAGCCCCCAGCGCAGGATGCCCCACTGCACCGCCAGCAGCAGCAACGCCACGCCGCCCAGGGTTCCCCACAGGCTGCCGCGAAAGGCCGCAATCCGGGCATCGAATTCGGTCATGTCCTGGGCGACGCTGAAGGTGTAGTCCTGGCCGGGCTCGGGGGAGTCGCTCCACACCACGCCGTAACTGAGCATGTAGAGCCGGTGGCCATCGGGCAGGGTGATCTGCCGGCTGTCCTTGGCCAGGCGGGGAAGGTTCTTGGTAAAGGGTATCGACATCCCCTGCATGGACTCCGAGCGCCACACCCATTTCCCATCGTTACTGGACACTTCCCCGTAGAGGCCGGACTCCGGGTCATGGAAACGCGTGTCCGGCAGCTCCTTGTCCATGATGAGGCGCCCGTCCTCGCCCATCTCGGCGGCGGAAATCAGCGCATAGGCATGGCCGAACATGCGCTCCTCCATGTCCTGCTCGATACTGTCGTGATAGATCCTCTCGAGGGTGATCTCGGCGAGGCCGAAGAAACTGAACAGCACCGCGCTGGCCGCAATCAGCACGCGGGTATTCAGGGACAGAGGCATCAGGCGTTACGGCCCTCGGAGGTCGGCGTGAGGGCAAAGCGGTAGCCACGACCACGCAGGGTTTCGATGACGTTCAGACGGCCCTCGGGATCGAGCTTGCGGCGCAGACGGCCAATGAAGACCTCGATCACGTTGCTGTCGCGGTCGAAGTCCTGGTCGTAGATGTGTTCGGTAAGCTCGGACTTGGACACGACCTGACCAGCACGCAGCACCAGATACTCCAGCACCCGGTATTCATAGGCGGTCAGCTCGATGGATTTTTCGTCGACGATCACCTGCTGGGTGCCGATATCGATATGCATGGCGCCAAAGATCAGCTCGGACTGGGTCCAGCCGGCGGAGCGGCGCATCAGCGCCTTGAGGCGCGCCAGCAGTTCCTCCATATGGAACGGCTTGACCAGGTAGTCGTCGCCACCGGCTTCGAGGCCCTCGACCTTGTCCTGCCAGCGATCGCGGGCAGTGAGGATCAGAATCGGAAAGGCCTTTCCTTCACTGCGCAACTGGCGGATCAGATCGATGCCGGACAGCTTGGGCAGGCCCAGATCCACCACGCCCACATCGATGGGATATTCTCGCCCGAGGTATTGTCCCTCCTCACCATCGGCCGCCAAATCCACAACGAAGCCTTCTTGCCGCAAACGGGCGGCAAGTTCTTCGCGCAACCGCAGTTCGTCTTCAACAACCAAGACACGCATAGCACCATATCTCTTGAGGAGTTGCCGGATGGGCCGGGATGTAAATCGTTAAATCTGAAAGGTGACGCATTATAATTAGATTAGCGCCATTGCATTGAAATGCAAAGAGGAAATGTCATTCGGGCGGGGTTCCGCCCGGGTGACAGGGGACGTGCGTTCAAACCAGTATCGACCCGGCACGGATAGCTGTCGTTTTCAGCCGGGCCGATAAAATCTGGGACTGACGCCCGGCAGGCCAGGGCGCCATTTCCTTGTCCCGCGAAAACGAGTGGTCTAGAGGGTCATGATGAAATCGACGAGCTTCTCGATATCGGCATCGGAAACACGTGGCGAATAAGGAGGCATGGGAGCGGAACCCCAGACACCCTTGCCACCCTTCTTGATCTTGACGGCCAGCTTGGCCTGGGCATCGGGATCGTCCTTGTACCTTTCAGCGACCTGTTTCCAGGACGGGCCAACGACCTTCTTGTCGACGCCGTGACAAGCCATGCAGCCACTCTTCTTGGCCAAGGCCAGATCGGCAACTGCGGAACCTGAGACGACCATGGATGCCAATCCCACCGCGATCAAAACCCTTTTCATTATTCACCCTCCACAGAGACATTTTCCACGATACGCGACGGTACTCCGCGAAAACTGAACGCACACTGAATACGACCAAATCGCTCAGGTATAACCCTTGAAGCGCTGTGCATTCTTGCGCAGCCGGGCCTGGGTCGCGGCCCAGGGCGTCTGCCAGTCCAGGTTTGGGCGCATCAATCCGCGGCACAACCGCAGCAGGCCGTCGACGTCATCGACGTGGACGAACTCCGGCGCCGGCCCCTGCGTCCTGGGGCAGTCCATGCCGCCGTCGAAGCACTGATTGTGATAGTTGCCCAGCGGCAGGGTCAGGCCGATGGTGGGTATCCCCCAGGCGGTGGCGGCGGTCGCCTCGCAGGCGCCGCCATCCATGATGCGCCGCTGGTGCCTGCCCGGCAGCAGGCGCTCCGCCAGGTCCGCAAGCAGGCGCAGGCCGCCCGGGTCGAAGGTGGTGCGCCGGTCGCCCAGGCGCACCACCGGACCCTTGCCGATGCGCGCGCCGGGCAGGGTCCGCGAGGCCTCCAGGCTGACGCACACCAGCGGTCGGCGGCGCTTCTCCAGCCAGCCCAGATCGAAGTGTCGCACCGCGCCGACGAAGCCCACCTCCTCGGCCCGGGTCAGCAGACCCAGAAAGGGCGGTGGGCCGGCCTTGCCACGCTTGAACAGATCGATGGCGGTGGAGACGATGGCAAACACCCCGGCCAGGTCATCGACGGCGCGGGCATAGATGCGCTTGCCGCTGCGCCAGTACGGCGCGCGAAACTGCAGACCGCCAAACAGCCGTCGTGGCGGTGGGCGCGACGCCAGCCCCTGACTCAGATGCAGCTCGGCGGTATCCATCGCCCAGCCCTGCTTGAGCAGCTTGATCTTCCTCAGGCGCCCTTCTCCCAGCACGGCCTCGCCATCGGACAACCAGACCCGGGCACCGGCCACGTGTCTGACGGGCGACCCGCCCAGCCATTTCACGGCGAGGCGCTTTTCATCGAGCCAGCGCACGCCGTGAAAGCCCGGGTGATCCATGTGGGCGATGAACAGGCGCACGGGCTGGGCGGATTTCTCACGCAGCAGGCGGCCGTAGGCGGCGCGTGAATCGACGCCGACGAGCAGATTGCCCACCGGGTCTTCGAAACAGGGCACGCCGGCGCGCTGCAGGTGCGCCGTGACACAGCGCAGCACATGCGCCTCGTAAAAGGGGGCGGTGGGCTGGGAGAGGATGTCCTTGAGAAGTTGCTGGCGAACGTCGGTCAGCATGCGGAAATCGGCTATGCCGTGGGCCCGGCGTCGCGCCGGTCGGCGAAGCAGGTGACGTCGCCCATCTGCAGTTCGCCGTCGTGAACGGCACCTTCGGCGATGGCGATGACGCGGCTGGCGAGGGTGCCGCGGATGCGCGCGGTGGAGACGATCTCCATCTTCTCGCGCGCCATCAGGCGGCCCTCCACCTGCCCGGCGACAAGCACATGGTTCGCCACGACCTCACCGATCCACTGCCCGCCCTCGGCGATCACCAGGGTGCCGTCGATGTCGCAATCGCCCTCGACGCGCCCATGGACGATGCAGTGGCCCGCGCCGCCGATGGTGCCGCGAAAATGCGCCTCGGGGCCGATGCTGGTGGCGAAACCCTCGACCCGGTCGAGGATTCTGCGCCCCTTTGACGTGCCCAGATTGATGCCTGGCTCCCTGCTCACGCTGGCGCTACGTGTAGCGCTGGAAGACGAGAGTGGCGTTGGTACCGCCAAAGCCGAAGCTGTTGGACATCACCGTTTTCAGGCCGGCATTGTCGATGCGCTCGCGGGCGATGGGGAAATCCGCCGCCGCGGGATCGATCTCCTCGATGTTGGCCGAGGCGGCGACGAAATCGTTCTCCATCATCAGGATGGAATAGATGGCCTCGTTGACCCCGGCGGCGCCGAGGGCATGGCCGGTCAGCGACTTGGTGGAGTTGATGTGCGGCACGTCGTCGCCGAACACCTCGCGCACCGCCCCCAGCTCCTTGGTGTCGCCCACCGGGGTGCTGGTGCCGTGGGCGTTGATGTAGTCGACGCGGCCCTCGACCGTGGACAGGGCCTGCTGCATGCAGCGCACCGCGCCCTCGCCGGAGGGCTGCACCATGTCGTGGCCGTCGCAGGTGGCGCCGTAGCCCACCAGTTCGCAGTAGATCTTCGCGCCGCGCGCCAGGGCGTGCTCCAGCTCCTCCAGCACCACCAGGCCGCCGCCGCCGGCGATGACGAAGCCGTCGCGGTTGGCGTCGAAGGCCCGCGAGGCCTTTTGCGGGGTGTCGTTGTACTTGGAGGACATGGCGCCCATGGCGTCGAACAGCACCGACTGGCTCCAGTGCAGCTCCTCGCCACCGCCGGCGAAGACGATGTCCTGCTTGCCCATCTGGATCAGCTCGGCGCCGTTGCCGATGCAGTGCGCACTGGTGGAACAGGCGGAACTGATGGAATAGCTCACGCCCTTGATCTTGAAGGCGGTACCCAGGCAGGCGGAGGTGGTGCTGCCCATGGTGCGCGGCACCATGAAGGGACCGACCTTGCGCACGCCCTTGGCGCGCAACAGATCGGCGGCCAGCACCACGTTCTCGTTGGAGGCGCCGCCGGAGCCCACCACCAGGCCGCTGCGCGGGTTGGAAATCTGCTCTTCGCCGAGACCGGACTCTTCGAGGGCCTGCTGCATGGCGAGATAATTGAACGCCGCGGCATCGCCCATGAAGCGGCGCAGCTTGCGGTCGATGAGTTCGTCCACGTTCAGCCGCACCGGGCCATGCACCTGGCTGCGGAAACCCAGATCGGCATACTCCTGGCTGAATTCGATGCCGGAACGCCCCTCTCGCAGCGAGTCCAGCACTTCCTGCTTATTATTTCCGATGCTGGATACGATGCCCAGACCGGTGATTACAACGCGTCTCACAATGCTTTCCTCGCTTCCTCAGAAATTTTCAGTGGAGGTAAACAGGCCGACCCGCAGATCCTTCGCAGAATAGATTTCCCGACCATCGACTTCCATCACCGCATCGGCAATGCCCATCACCAGCTTGCGCATGATGACGCGCTTCATGTCGATACGGTAGGTCACCCGCTTGTTGGCCGGCGTCACCTGCCCGGTGAACTTGACCTCACCCGCGCCCAGCGCACGGCCACGGCCGGGGCCACCGCTCCAGCCGAGGAAGAATCCCACCAGCTGCCACATGGCATCCACGCCCAGGCAACCCGGCATCACCGGATCGTTGTGAAAGTGACATTCGAAGAACCACAGATCCGGCGTGATATCCAGCTCGGCGATGATCTCGCCCTTGCCGTAGGCGCCGCCGGTGTCGGCGATGCGGGTGATACGGTCGCACATCAGCATGGGCGGCAGCGGCAGCTGGGCATTGCCTTCGCCAAACAGCTCGCCCCGACCGCAGCTGAGCAATTCCTCGCGGGAATAACTGCCTTGTCTGGGTGGAATTTCAGTTTCGATTGACGACATACGAGCGATCCCCATGCGTGCCTGTGGCTTTTGAATTGGAATGTGTTAAAGAGTCAGTGATGATCAGTGATAAAAAGTAGCGCCACGCGGCAATGTGTCGCCCGGCTGCGATTGCCGGCGTAGATTACCATACCCCATCAGGGTTTTGGGAGCCGCGGGGTCAAGGGCGGCCGGCAGGACGGCTTTGCGGATCGGCCGGGTCCGTGCCGGCATCCACCTCCTCGCCATCCCAGAAGCCATCGCCATCGGAGTCGACCTGGGTCGGATCGGTGAAATAGCGCTCGATCTCCAGGCGGTCGCCGAGACCATCGAAGTCGCCGTCGCTGCGCTGCGGATCGCTGCCGTAGAGGGTGCGCTCATCGCGGTTGGAAATGCCGTCGCCATCCAGGTCCGGCGAACGGGGGCGATCCTCCGCGTCCAGCGGATCGCTGCCGTGGCGCACTTCCACGCCGTCGAGGAAGCCGTCGTTGTCGGAATCCGGCAGCCGCGGGTGGGTAAAAAACTCGTTGATCTCCCGCCCATCGTCCAGGCCGTCCGTATCCGTGTCCGGCAGCTGCGGGTCGGTGTTGTATTCGCGCACTTCCTCGATATCCGACAGCCCATCGACATCGGAATCCCGCTCCTCGTCGACGGCCTGCACCGCCGGACTGGTACACAGCAACCAGGCGGTGACGATGCATGCGACGCGGGGCGAAGAGGGGCTCACGATGACTTGCGCCGCACTTCGATCACATTGGGCAGCTGTTCGACCTTGGCCAGCACCCCGCTGAGCTGGGTGACATCGTGCACATCCAGTGACAGGGTCATGTCGGCAATGTGGGTGCGCCGGTCGGTGCGGGTGTTCACGCCCATCACGTTGAGCCGTTCGTTGCTGAGGATCTCGGTAATGTCACGCAGCAGGCCCTGGCGGTCGTAGGCATGCACCAGGATCTCCACCGGGTAGGTGTTCTGCACATTCCGTGACCAGTCCACCTCCAGCAGGCGCTCGTGCTCGGCCTGCTGCAGGCGCAGCAGATTGGGGCAGTCACGGCGATGAATGGTGACGCCACGGCCACGGGTGATGTAGCCGACGATGGCATCGAAGGGCACCGGCTTGCAGCAGCCCGCCATGTGGGTCATCAGATCGCCCACGCCCATCACGTGCACGTCGCCACCACCGGCGACCTCGGTCTGGCGCGCCAGCGGCGGCGGTATTTCCGTGGCCGGCGGCAGGACCTGTTCGTTGACCGCGCCGGCGATCTGCGCGCTGGTGATATCGCCACAGCCGAGGGCGGCGAGAAAATCGTCCAGGCTTTCATATTTGAAGCGCTTCGCCAGCCGTTCCAGGTTCAGATCCGTCACCGACAGGCGGTGCAGCTCCCGGTCCAGCAGCGTCCGGCCGTCGCTCACGTTGCGGTCGAAATCCTGCAACCGGAACCAGCTGCGCACCTTGGCGCGCGCGCGCGAGCTTTTCAGATAACCCAGGTGCGGGTTGAGCCAGTCGCGGCTGGGCGATGGCTCGCGGGCGGTCAGCACCTCTACCTGCTCGCCGTTCTGCAGCTCGTAACCGATGGGCACGATGCGGCCGTTGACCTTGGCGCCGCGGTAGCGGTGCCCGACGTCGGTGTGTATGTGATAGGCGAAGTCCAGCGGCGTCGCCCCGCGCGGCAGGTCCACCACCTTGCCCTTCGGCGTCAGCACGTAGACGCGGTCCTGAAATACCTCGGACTTGAAACGGTCGATGAAATCGCCGGCGTCACGCTCCTCGTCCTTCCATTCGAGGATCTGCCGCAGCCAGGCGATCTTCTCGCCGTACTGCGTATCCTGCTGGCCACCTTCCTTGTAGCCCCAGTGGGCGGCGACGCCGTATTCGGAATGCTGGTGCATCTCGTAGGTGCGGATCTGGATCTCCAGGGTCTTGCCCTCGGGCCCCACCACGGCGGTGTGCAGGGACTGGTACATGTTCTCCTTGGGCGAGGCGATGTAGTCGTCGAATTCGCTGCGGATGGGCTGCCAGCGGCTATGCACCAGGCCCAGTACGGCATAGCAGTCGGCCACCGTGTCGACCAGCACCCGGGCCGCGCGAACGTCGAACAATTCCTTGAAATCCACGGACTTGCCGGACATTTTTCGCCAGATACTGTAGATATGCTTGGGACGCCCGGCGACCTCGCCATGGATGCCGGCGCGGGCCAGCTCGGTGCGAAGCTGCTCCAGCACCAGGTTGATGTAGCGCTCGCGGTCGACGCGCCGCTCGTCCAGCAGCTTCGCCACCCGCATATAGGTCTCCGGCTGCAGGAAACGAAAGCTGAGGTCTTCCAGCTCCCACTTCAGCTGCCAGATGCCGAGGCGGTTGGCCAGCGGGGCGAAGATATCCATGGTCTCCTGCGCCACGCGGCGGCGCTCCGCTTCGGGGCGGTGCTTGAGTTCGCGCATGATCTGCACCCGCTCGGCCAGCTTCACGAACACCACCCGCACGTCCTCGGCCATGCCCAGCAGCAGCTTGCGCAGCCCCTCGAGGTGGTGCGCGTTGCCGTTTTGCGTCTGCTGGTGGAAATCGTCGACGATGCGCATCTTGCGCACCCCCTCGACCAGCTCGGCCACCGCCTCGCTGAAGGCCGCGCGCACATCCTCCGCGGACAACCCCTCTTCCTCCAGACTGCAGATGAAGCCCGCCACCAGGGTATCGACATCCATCTGCAGGCTGGTGAGGATATCCACCACCGCGCGTGCGCGGCCCACCACCGCCTCGGCCGCGCCCTGCTGGCGCGCCAGGCCCAGCGCCCGCCCCAGGGGCGCGGCGTCGATGGCCGGATTGTTTGCCGCCAGCTGATCCAGCCAGCACTGATCGTGGGTGCAGAAATCACCGTTGGCGGGGGTTTGCGTGGTCACCATGTGGTGTTCAGGCTCCGGCGCACAGACGGGCGTGCTGCAGCGCGATCACGGTCTTGGCATCGACGATTTCGCCACTGCAGACCTTCGCCAGCGCTTCGCTCAGCGACAACCAGTGGATTTCGATATATTCGCCGTGCTCATGGGCGGTGGGCGCCGGTGAGAGATCACGGGCCAGGAACAGATGAATCCGCTCGTCGCAGATGCCAGGCGATGGCAACAGGCTGGCCAGCGGCTGCCAGCATGCGGCCCGCACACCGGCCTCCTCGGCCAGCTCCCGCTGCGCGCAACACTGCGCGGCCTCGCCCGTTTCCAGCCGGCCGGCGGGGATCTCCCACAGCCAGCCATCGGCCGCGTACCGATACTGACGAATCAGGCACACCCGGCCCTCCCCATCCAGCGCCAGTGCCCCGGCGCCACCGGGGTGACGAACGATCTCCAGCGTTTCCCGCTTCCCGTCGGGAAACACCACATGTTCCTCATTCAGCGTAAGGGCCCGTCCCTGATAGATAAGCTTGCGGTCTGCGCCCATGTGGGAGGCTCGGCCTACCAGGCCGTCGGCAGGCGCTCGTTGATGGTAATGATCTTGTTCTTGCTGGTGATGTACCCGCCGGCGGTGAGATCCCGCAGGATACGGCTGACCATTTCGCGCGAGGCCCCCACCATGCTGGCGATATCGCGCTGGGTCAGGCGCTGGGTCACCACCAGTTTGCCGTCTTTCTCCTCGGCCAGATCCAGCAGGGTATGGGCGACGCGTCCGTAGACATCCATCAAGGCCAGGCTGCGCACGTTCTCGGTGAGCTCGCGCAGGCGGCGCGCCAGGCCACGGATCACCGTCAAGGCAATCCTGGGATTGTTTTCCAGACACTCGTCGAAAGCGGACTTGGACACCACCGCCAGGCGGGTTTCCTCCAGGGTGATCACCGATGCCGAGCGCGGCGCATCGTCCAGCATCGCCAGCTCACCGAAGTATTCCCCCTCGCCCTGGATGTTGAGCGTGACCTCTTTGCCTTCCTCATCATTGAGGTACACCTTCACCTTGCCCGAGAGAACGATGTACAACGAATCCGAATAATCCCCCTCGCAGATGATCAGCGTATTCCTTGGATACTGACGCGTCACCGCCAGATCCGAAATCGCCTGTAATTCCTCGTCAGGCAATCCCTCAAACAACGAAATATTCTTTATATTCATTGCACCAATTCCCATGTCGAGATTCCTTATTCGACGGCGAACAAGACAGCATTCTTGATTAACGTGAAAATATCACAAAATAAAGCGTGAATATTACCTGGTGACGCCGTCCCACAGCGCCTATGCTTTTAATCGTCTAGGGACGGCAGAGGGAGAGACACGGACGTCTACCCTTATCCTTGGAGCAGACCACCCCCTGAAAGTTTCGCGGAATCCTTGCACAGTCAGCCATGAACAGCAACACGCCAGCGCAGACACATCCCCGGCAGGAAACCACCGCGATGCCCGGTGAAAAAAAGGAACCCCCCGCGGCATGGCGGGAGTTCGCCGCCGGCATGGAGTTCCTCCGCCGTTACGGCATCCACAACACCGCCAACGCCAGCGCCATCAGCAGGGACAACCTGCGCCTGCTGCACCGCGCGCTGCTGCAGGATAGCGAATACCGGCATCTGATCACAAGCGCTCGCCGGCAAGCGCCGCGACTGACGCGACCCCACTGGTTGCCATTGACCACATCCCGGCAGCTGCACGCCCACCTCATCAGCATGCCGGCCAACAGCAGCATCCGGCTCACCACCCAGCCCGGTTATCTCGGCATGTTCCTGGTTCTCTCCGGCTCAGCCGAAACCATCAACCGAACAGGAACCGTCTCCCGCCTCCGCCGCAGCTGGTGGCCGCACGGCTGGCTTTCCAGCAAACGGCCGCCGACCAGCACACATTGCCTCAAGGCCAATGACGTTGTCTGCGTCAATCATGACACAGCCAATGCCGGCCTGCTGGTGACAGGCAAAAAGGCCTGCATCGTGCTCGCCGTCTTCACCGCCCAGCGCGCCCTGCAGCCAACCGCGGCCGTGGTCTGCGGCAAACCGCCGGTGCAACAGACTCCCCTCCCCAGCGCCATCTGATCGCCCTTCGTCCCAACGGCAAGGGGCGGGCCAGCACGAACAACACCCCGTGATCGCTTTTTTGCTATGCTCCCCCGCAGAACGCCCCGGGAGTTATCCGCATGCCAAATGGACGCTCCGTCCTGAAAAAAACCGTGCCCCTGCTATTGATCCTGAGCCTCGCCATCGGCGGCGCCATCGCGCTGGTTGCCACCAAGCCACAGGTACCGCCACCGGAGGGTGAAGAAAAGGTGTGGGTGGTCGCCACGCAGACCGCGGATCCCGCACGCCACTTCCCCGTCGTCACCCTGTATGGCCGCATCGAGTCGGCGCGCGCCAGCCGCCTGACCTCCTCCCTGAGCACGGAGGTGGTCGACATCCTCTGCGAGGAAGGCGAGCGGGTCAGCAAGGGCCAGCCGCTGGTGCGCCTGGATGAACGCGATGCGCAGCTGCGCCTCAAGCAGCGCAGCGCGGAGCTGGCGGAAATCCGCGCCCTGATCGCCAGTGAGCAACACCGCTTCGACAGCGACCAGCGTATCCTCGAAAGCGAGCGCAGGCTGCTGGCCCTCGCCCAACAGGAAGTAGAGCGCGCCCAGCGCCTCAAGGCGGGCAGGCTCGCCGCCCAGGCGCGCATCGACGAGGCCCAGCAGGTGAAATTGCGCCAGGACATCGCCGTGGCGCAGCGCCAGCTCGCGGTGCAGGATCACGAGGCCCGCCTGGCGCGCCTGCAGGCGCAGCTGAAAAAGGCCGAATCCCTGCTCGCGGTGGCCCAGCTCGATGTCGAGCGCAGCCTGCTGCGCGCGCCCTTCGATGGCCGCATCACCCGGGTGGCCGCCTCACCCGGCAACCGCACGCGGCCCGGCGACGTACTGGTGGAACTCTACGCCCTGGACGCCCTGCAGGTCCGCGCCCAGGTGCCCAACGCCAAGCTGGCCAGCGTCGAAACGGCGCTGAATGGCGGCCACGCCCTGGTCGCGCGGGCCCGCACCGGTACGCAGCAGCGGCTGGAGCTGCGGCTCACCCATCTCGCCGGCGACATCAAGCCCGGCCGCGGCGGGCGCGATGGCCTGTTCGAACTGAAGAGCCCCGACACCGAGCTGGCCATCGGCGACATCGTCTCGCTGCAATTGCAGCTGCCGCCGGTGGAGCACAGCCTCGCCCTGCCGCGCGAGGCCCTGTACGGCAATGACCGCCTCTACACCATCCACGACGGCCGCTTGAAGGGCCACCGCGTCGAGCGCCTCGGCGAGACCCTCGACAACAGCAGCGCCCCTCCCCTCGACAATGCCCGGGCCGCCACGACGGCCAACTGGCTGCTGGTGCGCAGCGACAGCATCGCACCGGGGGACCCCATCGTCATCACCCAGCTGCCCAATGCCGTCGAGGGGCTGAAGGTGCGCGCGCGGGGCGCATCGACGCCGTGAGCGCCATCCGCGAGCAGACCCGATGAGCCATCGCCCGCACGGATTGATCCGGCTGTTTGCGCGCCATCGCGTGGCCGCCAACCTGCTCATGGCGCTGCTGGTGCTCGCCGGCAGCTGGGCCCTGGCCAAGCTCAACACCCAGTTCTTCCCCAGCTTCGAGCTGGACATCGTCACCGTGCGCGTCACCTGGAGCGGCGCCAGCGCCGAGGACGTGGAGCGCGGCATCACGGCGCCGCTGGAACAGGCGCTGCGCAGCCTCGACAATCTGCACAGCATCACCTCCACCTCGGCCATGGGCATCGCCGCGCTCAGCCTGGAATTCGACGACGGCACCGACATGAGCGTGGCGCTGGAAAAGGTCAATGGCGTCATCGCCCTGGTGCGCAACCTGCCGGAGGACGCGGACAGGCCGGAGGTGAGCCGCATCATCCGCTACGAGTCCGTGGCGCGGTTGCTGCTCAGCGGCGCCCACGATCGCCAGGAGCTGCGCCCCCTGGCCGAGCAGATGCGCGATGAGCTGCTGGCGCGCGGCATCTCCAAGGTCGACATCAACGGCCTGCCGAAGGAGGAAATCGCCATTCAGGTGCCCCCCGAGCGCCTGCTGGAGCTGGACATGACGCTGGAACAGATCGCCAGCCAGATCCAGAAACAGAGCCGCGACCTGCCCGCCGGCTCCGTCGGCCGCGACGACATCGCCCGCCAGCTGCGCGCCCTCGAACAGCGCCGCGACATCACCGGCCTGGAGCAGCTGCCCCTGATCAGCGATGCCGACGGCCGCCTCATCACCCTGGAGGACATCGCCAGCCTCGAGCGCCGCCCCATCCAGGGCCAGACCACCCTGAGCGTCGATGGCGAACCGGCGGTGGAGCTGCGCCTGTTCCGCGCCGAATCCGCCGACTCACTCGGCTCCGCCCGCATCCTCGAGGACTGGCTGGCCGACACCCGCCCCACCCTGCCGCCCAACATCCAATTGCGGGTCTACGACGAGATGTGGCAGCTGATCAGCGAGCGCATCAACCTGCTGCTGGTCAACGGCGGTGGTGGCCTGCTGCTGGTGGTGGGCATCCTGCTGCTGTTCCTCAACCGCCGCGTCGCCTTCTGGGTCACCGTCGGCATCCCGGTGTCGTTCATGGCCGCCCTGGCGGTGCTGTATCTGGGCGGCGGCAGCATCAACATGATCAGCCTGTTCGGCCTCATCATGGCGCTGGGCATCATCGTCGACGACGCCATCGTGGTGGGCGAGGACGCCCTCACCCACTTCGAAAAGGGCGAGCCCCCCACCCAGGCCGTGGAAGGCGGCGCCTACCGCATGCTGGCGCCGGTGATGTCCTCCTCGCTCACCACCGTGGCCGCCTTCATCCCCCTGATGCTGGTCGGTGGGGTCATCGGCAACATGATGTTCGAGATCCCGCTGGTGGTGATCTGCGTCATCATCGCCTCGCTGATCGAATGCTTCCTGATCCTGCCGGGACACCTGCGTGTCTCCTTTGAACGGCATGGCAAACAGGTACGGCGGCCGCCCGGCAACTTCCGCCGCCGTTTCGATGCCGCCTTCGACCGCTTCCGCAACGGCGCCTTCCGCCGCCTGGTCGGCTGGGCCGTGGCGCACCGCGGCATCACCCTCACCGGCGCCATCGGCACCCTGATCCTGGCCTTCGGCCTGATTGCCGGCGGGCGCCTCGGCTTCACCTTCTTCCCCAATGTGGAAGGCCGCCTGATCTTCGCCTCCGTGACCTTTTCCGCCGGCAGCCCGGCGCACCGGGTCGAGGACTTCCTCGTCCACCTGCAGGACACCCTGCACGAAACCGAGCGGGCCCTGGGCGGCGATCTGGTGGTCATCTCCGTGGCCAGCGAGGGCAGCGCGCAATCGGCCAGCGGCGGTCCGCCCCGCACCGGCCAACAGAACGGATCATTGCTGGTGGAAATGGTGTCGTCGGAAAAACGCGACATCAGCAACCGGGAATTCATTGCCGAGTGGGAAAAGCGCCTGACCATCCCCGCCGGGGTGGAGGTCTTCACCCTCGCCGAGCGCCGCGCAGGCCACCCCGGCCGTGACATCGACATCAACCTCACCGGCCCCGACGCCATGAACCTGAAGCTGGCCGCGCAGGCCATCATCGACGCCCTGAAGACGATGCCCGGGGTGCTGGCGCTGGAGGACGACCTGCCCTGGGGGCAGGAACAGCTGATCTATCACCTGACGCCCACCGGCGAGGCCCTGGGGCTGGACGTGGAAAGCGTCGGCCGGCAGCTGCGCACCGCCTTCGACGGTTCGCTGGTGCAGCTCTACCTGGATGGACAGGATGAAGTGGAGGTCCGCATCAGTCTGCCGGACGCGGTGCGCAACCACCTCTCCGGGCTGGAAAACCTGCAGTTGATGCTGCCCGATGGCGGCAGCGTGCCGCTGGGCAACGTGGTCGAATTCAGCCACCGGCGCGGCTTCGACGTGCTACGCCACAGCGAGGGCCGGCTGGCGGTGTCGGTGCGCGCCGACGTGGATCACAGCAAGAACAACGCCAACCTGATCCGCGAAAACCTGCGCCAGAACGTGCTGCCCGAAATCGAGTCCCGCTACAACGTGCAGGTGGATTTCCAGGGCCGCGCCCGCGACCAGGACGCCACCATGAGCGACCTCAAGCGCGGCGCCCTGTACGCCTTCATCCTCATGTACATCATCCTCGCCTGGGTATTCGCCTCCTACAGCAAGCCGCTGGTGGTGATGGCCATCATCCCCTTCGGCCTGGTGGGCGCCATCGTCGGCCATTGGGTGATGGATCTGGAGCTGACGGTACTGTCGTTGTTCGGCTTTTTTGGCCTCTCCGGCATCGTCATCAACGACTCGATCATCCTGGTGACCTTCTACCAGCAGCTGCTGGCCAAGGGCATGGCGGTCAACGAGGCCATCGTCGAGGCCGCCTGTCAGCGCCTGCGCGCGGTGCTGCTGACCTCGCTCACCACCATCGCCGGACTGACCCCGCTGCTGTTCGAGACCTCCCTGCAGGCGCAGTTCCTGATCCCCATGGCGGCCACCATCAGCTTCGGCCTGGGCTTTGCCACCGT
>JALSHB010000149.1 GCA_026982475.1 Chromatiales bacterium | reverse complement strand
CCACCCCTACTCTTCGGCGACGACATAGCGGTTTCTCCCCGATTCCTTCGCCTGGTACAGGGCGGCATCGGCGAGGTTGATGAGGTCGGGCGGTGACAGGTTTTCGCAGGCCACGCGGCTGACCACGCCCAGGCTGATGGTGACGATGTCCGCGGCCTGTGAGTATTCGTGCGTGATCCCCAGCGAACGAATCTTTTCACACAGTTCGCCGGCGATTCGCTTGGCGCCATTCAGGTCGGTACTGGGCAGGACCACGGCGAATTCCTCGCCACCGTAGCGGGCGATGAGATCCGAGGCACGATGCACGGCCTCGTCGAGCCCCCGGGCGACCCGGCGCAGACACTCGTCGCCGGCAAGGTGGCCGTAGTGGTCGTTGTAAGGCTTGAAGAAGTCGATGTCGATGAGGATCAGGGACAGCGGCGTATCGTCACGCGCCGAGCGCAGGCACTCCATGTGCAGGAATTCGTCGAGGCGGCGGCGGTTGGCGATGCCGGTCAGGCCGTCCAGACAGCTCAGCTTCTTCAGTTCGGCATTGCTTTGTTCCAGCTTGGCCTGGGTCTCACGCAGCGCCTGGTGGGCCAGATAGCTGCGTGAATGGGCGCGTATCCGCGCCACCAGTTCGATGCGGTCCGGCAGCTTGACCAAGTAGTCGTTGGCGCCACGCTCGAAGGCCTTGCTCTTGTCCTTGGGGTCTTCCTTGGTGGATAGCACGATCACCGGAATATTCTGGGTTTCCGGCTCTGCGCGGTACTCGTTCACCAGCGTGTAGCCATCCATGCCGGGCATGATGAGATCCTGCAGGATCACCGTGGGGCGTATCTCCAGCGCCATGGCCACGGCCTTTTTGGGCTCGGGACAATAGTGAAATTCGATATCCGCTTCGCTGGCCAGCATGCGACGAATGCCCTCGGCGACCATCATCTGGTCATCCACCAGCAATACCACCAGCCGGCCCAGGTCATCGATGGGCGGATCGGCTTCTCGGGATTGCTCGGTGTCCATTGCCATGTTTGCCGTTGTCATCATTGGGCCTCCCGCCTTATCGGTACGGGAAATTTAGACATCACTAATACGGGTATCGTCTCCAGCGGTAAGATCTCCAGTGCCGCATGGAGTTCCTTGGCCGCCTTGGGCATGCCGTAAACGGCGGACGAGCCCTCATCCTGGGCGATGGTGCAGGCGCCCTTGTTGCGCAACTCCAGCATTCCCTGGGCGCCGTCACGGCCCATGCCCGTCAGCAGAACGGCCACGATGTCCCCCTGCCAGCCGCTCACCAGGGAGTGCCAGAAGACATCCACCGAGGGGCGATAGGGCGTCTGCCGCGGCTCCGGGGTATAGGCCAGCCTGCCGTCGTCCCTGAGGATCAGGTGATTGTTGCTGCCGGCCAGCAGCACCGTGCCCACCTGCGGACGGTCGCCTTCCCTGGCCAGACGCACCTTGAGGGCGCTCTGCCGGTCCAGCCAGTCGGCCAGGCCGGCGACGAACTGTTCGTCGACATGCTGAACCAGCACCACCGGGACCGGAAAATCCGCCGGCAGTCGGCACAGTATTTCGGCCAGCGCCTGCGGCCCGCCCGACGAGGAGCCGATGGTCAGCAGGCCGCCCCGGGTCGAGGGATCGGCGCTCTCCGCCGGCTTGCGCGCCTGTGGCGTGGCGGCCGCCTGGCTGCTGGTGCGGTTGAGCACGCCGATCATGCGGATCTTGCGCAACAGCAGGTCACGCCCCTCGCCCTCCCCACCCATGCCCAGCATGGGCGTGTTGACCGCGTCCAGGGCGCCGGCGCCCATGGCCTCGAAGACCATGGCGGAATTGTGGTTCACCGAGGCCGTCACCACCAGGATCGGACAGGGCGTGGTCTGCATGATCCGCCGCGTGGCCTCGACACCGTCCATCACCGGCATGATGAGATCCATCAGGATCAGCTCGGGACAATCGTTCGCGCACTGCTCGACCGCCTCACGCCCGTCGCGGGCGATCCACGCCACCTCGTGTTCTCCGCAACTCAGCAGCACGCGCCGCATGCCCTCGATGGCCATGGGCATATCATTGACGATGCCTATCCTCATGCACGCGCCTCCCCGATCAGATCGACCACCGCCTCGATCAGCGTGTCGTCATGGAAGCTGCCCTTTGCCAGATAATAGTCGGCACCGGCCTCCAGGCCGCGCTGGCGGTCTTCGGCACGGTCCTTGTAGGAAACGATCATCACCGGCAGGGAGCGCAGCTGCGGGTCCTGCTTGATGGCCCGCACCAGTTCGATGCCGTTCATGCGCGGCATGTCCACATCGCTGACCACCAACTGATAGTCGCCGCTGCGCACGGCATTCCACCCGTCCACGCCATCCACGGCGGTCTCGACGATATAGCCGTAGGATTCCAGCAGGTCACGCTCGACCTCCCGCACCGTCAGAGAATCATCCACGATCAACACCCTCTTGCTCCGTTGCCGTTCCTGTTTCTGTTGTTCATAGAGCACCGAACTCAAACGCCCCCCCTTGACGATGTGGTCAATAGAGCGCACCACGTCATCCACATCCAGGATCAGCAGCGGCGAACCGTCTTCCATCAAGGAGGTTGCGCTGACGTCCTGCACCTTGCCGAGGCGGGGATCCAGCGGCTGAACGGACAGCTGGCGCTGGCCGAGAAAACGATCGACCACCACGCCGTATTGATCGAGCCGGTCGCTCACCACCACCACCGGCACCTCGTCGCGCGCCACCGTTTCGTGCTCCAGCCCCAGCACCTGGGGGCCGGCCGCCAGGCCAATCAATTCACCGTCCAGCTCGCAGTACTGGCGCCCGTCCATGACCCTGATGGCCTCGCCCGGCACCGACAGCAAGCGATCGACCCGGCTCAGCGGAAAGGCATAAGGCTCATCGGCGATCTCCACCAGCAGCGCATTCAGCACTGACAGACTCAGCGGCAACTGGAGGATGAATTTAACCCCCTGCCCCGGGTGATTCTCGACGCTGACGGTGCCGCCCAGCGCCCGCATCATGTCATGCACCACGTCCAGGCCGACACCGCGCCCGGAGGTCTCCGTGACCTCGTCACGGGTGGAAAAGTCCGGCAAGAAAAGAAACTCGATCAGCTCATCGTCACTCAGCGCCGCGATCACCGTGGGCGTCGACAAGCCCTTGTCGGCAATCTTCTTGCGCAATACGTCGAGGTCGATGCCGGCACCGTCATCACGGATGCTGACCCGCAACAACCCTCCGCCATGACTCGCGGCGACGACGATCTTCGCCTGCGCCGGCTTGCCCGCGGCCAGCCGCTGCTGCGGCATCTCCACGCCGTGATCCACGGCATTGCGCAGCAGGTGATTCAGCGGCGCCTTTATCTTTTCCAGCACGTCCCGGTCGACGGGCGTTTCCCTGCCACGGATCTCCAGTTCGACCTCTTTACCCAGACGGCGCGACAGATCGCGGATCATGCGTTCGAGGCCGGTGGTGCCCTCGGCGAAGGCCTGCATGCGGCTGCCGGTGACCTCGTGATACAGCGTCTTGGAGAGATTGCTGTTGCGGCGGTCGTACTCATCCAGCGAGGCCAGCTGGTGGCCCAGCAATTGACGGCAGGCATCGAGCTTTTTCTGCAGCGCCCGCAGCTCCTCATCCATGTCCACCGCCGCGCCGCAGCCCTGGCTGTTGAGCAGGCCCTCCAGGTGCTCCATCAATTCATTCTGGCGCCGCTTGAGAAACATCAGCGAATCCGAAAAACTCGATAGCCGGCGCGACTCCACCAGCATTTCACCGGACACGCCGAGGATGCGCGACATGCGCTCCGCATTGATGCGCAGCATGCGCTCGTCCCCCCGGGCGGCCGGCGCCACCGCCTTTGCCGCGGGAGCCTCGGCGGGCGGGGTCTCCGCTTGCGGCGCGCTGGACGCAGGTGACTCGGCCGCCCCGGCATCGCCGTGTTCCTCCGCCACCGGCGGGGCGGATGGCGCGGGGGCAACAGGCTCTGCGGAGACGATCTGCGCCAATTCGGCGACGGCGCCATCGACCTGTGTCCTGTTTTGTGAAAACCAGCCCTCGATGCTGTCCTCATCCAGTCCCGCGATCGATTCAATCAGATCCGTGGCGCGCAGCAGCACATCGATGGCCGGGCTGTCGAGGATGATCTTCCGATGCTGCGCGGCCACAAAGACATCTTCCATGACATGCGCCACCTGCACCACCGGCTCGACGCCCACCATGCGCGCGGCGCCCTTCAGAGAGTGGGAGGCGCGCATCAGGGCCTCCAGCTCATGCTCGTTCGCCGGATCCTTTTCCAGCACCAGCAAGCCCTGGCCCAGGGCCGCCAGCTGACCTTCCGCCTCCATGCGGAACAGGTCGAACATGGACATGTCACTGTAGTTGCCGTTGCTCATGGATTACCCGCCCGGCCTCACAGACTGCCGCCATGCAGCAGGCGATGCAGCCGCTCCACGTCCAGCACCGCCACCCTGTCACCCTGGTGGCGAAAGGTGCCGCGAATCAGTTGACGGATGTCGTCCTCGATGGTCGCCGGGGGCGGTTTCAGTTGCGCGGGCTGGTAGCGCGCCATGCCCTTCACCTCGTCGACCGGAAACACATACCGCCCGCCGTCGAGATTGACGACGATCAGACGCTTGTAGATATGCCGCGCCTCCACCGACGCCCCATGGTCTTCGGGATTCACGCCCAGCACCGTCATCAGTGAATGGCACAGGCACACCTCGCCGGCGATATTCGCCACCCCCTTCACAAAGGGATTGTTGACGTGGGGCAGGCGGTGCACCGGTCGTGATTCCGTCACGGTCTCGAACACACTGGCCGGCAGGGAGAAAAGTTCACTGCCCAGACGAAAGACGATAATGCTGACACTGTCCTGTTGGCCGACCGCCTCCGTGCTGGCCAGGCTGGCGAGATTCTCCTGCCGATAGCCCGGCGGCAATGGCCGTTCAAAGATCTGTTTCCCGGCACTGACGAAAACCTCGCAATTGCGGCAATGGACAACCTCCCGCAGCCGATCACATCGCGTGACGGAATGCGCCCACACGCCGATCCGGTTCCAGCAGTCGTTCAGTCTTTCCGCTTCCTGTTTCATTTATCGCCCCCCCCATTATCGCCCCCCGCATGGCGGCGCATCGCCCTTTTCTGCCGGCGCCGGTAGTCCTCGGCCTGGGCGGCATCACCGCGTTCTTCCGCCAACAGGGCCAGCTGAGCCAGGGCCCGATGATGGCCGGGATCGAGATACAGCGCCTTCTTCAACAGAGATTCGGCCGCGCCCTGGCTGCCTTTCCGGTGACCGATGAGTCCCAGATAATAATAGGCATCGCTGGAGTGCGGGTTGTTCTTCAAATAGCCCTCACACAGCGCCGCCGCGTCATTCAGTCTTCCCAATTGCAGATAGCCGGAAACCTGCTCCAGCGCATCACCCGCGCCCGGCGGCGCCGGTTCCCGCACGCGCTTCCGGCGTGCCTTGTTCGTCGTGGTCGTTTTTTTCTCAACCTCGCGGGGGGCGCTCGTCTTCGTCAATGCCTTGCCGCGGGACAAGCGGTGGCCAAACGCCTGATCCTTCTCCACCAGGCCGACGAGATGGTGAAAGGTGTCCTCTAGATCCTTCAGCGTGTTGGCATTTTGCGATGGCAGCGAGCCGGCCGCTGGCCGCCTGTCGGTCGCCGCACCGGCATCTTCACCGATCTTGCGAAAGGCGAAGGCCATCGAGAAATCAAGTGGGGAAAAACAATCCCTGGTGACCTGTGCCGCTTCCGCATGCCCCACGCAGAGGATGCCGCCGGGCTTCAACATGCGGTGCAATTTTCGCAATACGCGCGCCTGGGTGGGGCGATCGAAATAAATCAGCAGGTTGCGGCAGAAAACGACATCGTACATCGCCCGCTTGTGGTCGAATTTGTCGGCGATGATATTGGCGCGCGAAAAAGAAACCTTTTGCTTGACGCGCGCATCCAGGACATACCCGGCCCGGGTGCGCTGAAAGTATTTGTCGCGCAGGCCGCGATACTCCTCGCGAAAGGAGTGTTGCCCGTAGATGGCACGCCTGGCCTTGCGTATCGCGCGCTGACTGACATCACAGGCATCGATGGAAAACTTTCCCACCGATGCGGCCTCCTCCATCAGCACCATGGCAATGGAATAGGGCTCCTCCCCCGTCGAGCAGGGCAGACTGAGTATCTTCAGTTCCGCCTCTGTATCTGTCAGGCCGTTTTTTTCCAGGCCCGAGAGGTAACTGAGCAGTGCCTCGAAGGGAAACACATTGCGAAAGAACCAGGTCTCGGGAACAACGACTTCCTCGACAAGCTCATCGAATTCCTCCTTGTCCCGTTGAATCCGCCGCAGGTATTCCCGCTCGCCCTTGATGCCCGATGCGGTGATGCCCACGGCCTGCATGCGGTGATGTATGGCGCGCTCGATGCTGGCATCGCCAATCGAAGAGGGATAGAGACCGATCACCTCCTGCAGCATGGCCTTTATTTTCGCCAGGGGCACGCTAGCACCCCGGGACGGGAAACAACAATTCCCTATCCAGCACGGAAAGAATATTTTCGGGGGCGAGCAGTTGCAGCATCCCCTGTGCGTCCATGGTGACCTTGCCGAGATAGGGCGTCTGCGGATTTTCCAGGCCCGGCTCGATGAATTCCGACGCCTCCAGCTTGAGAATCTCGGTCGCCTTTTCCAGCAGCAGACCGATATCGATCGCTTCCCCCTCCGACAATCTCAGCTTTATCACTACGATACGTGAACTGAGATGCAGGGCGGAATCATAGCCGGCAAACAACTGGCTGATATCGATCACCGGCAGGGATCGTCCACGGTAATTCATCAGCCCGGCAACATACGCCGGCGCATTGGGCTGCTTCTGCAAGGGCGCCAGGGGCACAACCTCGATGATCGCCCCGGTGGCCAGCACATAGCGGGTGTTATCGACGGTGAACTGCAGAAACAGCATTTGCGCGCTCACCGGCTAGCCGCGGGACTTGCTCACACGCAGTTTTGAAACACTGCTTTGCATGGCCTGCGCAGCGTCATTCAGCTGATCGATGGCGGCATTGGAGTGGCGGATAGAATCCACCGTCTGCTGCGCCGATTCGCTGAGCTGCACCATCGCCGTCTTGATCTGCTGCGCGCCCTGGCTCTGGAAGTGCATGCCTTCCTGCACACTCTCAAAGCGCGGCGTCAGGGTCTGTACCTCATTGATGATCTGCGCCAGTTGGGCGGAAACCTCGCTGACATCCTCGGCGCTGCTGCGCACCTGCACGGAGAATTTCTCCATGCTGAGCACCCCGGCCGACACCGCGGACTGCATCTCCTTCACCATCTGTTCGATGTCCAGAGTGGCGACGGCGGTCTGGTCCGCCAGGCGGCGCACCTCGTTGGCCACCACCGAGAAACCCAGGCCGTATTCGCCGGCCTTCTCCGCCTCGATGGCGGCGTTCAGGGACAGCAGGTTGGTCTGATCCGCCACCTTGGTGATGGTTGTCACCACGCTGTTGATGTTGCGCGCCTTCTCGTTCAACACCTCGAACTTGGAGGCGATGGAGCCCGCGGCATCGACGATCTGCTGCATGGTGGACTCCATGTTGCCCAGTTCCTGCTGGCCGGTGGCCGCGGAACGGGCGGTGCGTTCGGCCACTTCGGCCACTTCGTCGATGGTGTTTTCCAGTTCCTTGGTAGTGGCGGAAATCTCCGTCGCCGTAGCGGCGATCTGATTGGTGGTCGCCGCCTGCTCGGAAATGGTAGCCTCCTGTTGTTTTGCCGTAGCCGCGATCTCCGTCGCCGACGAGGTGACCTGGATACCGGAACGCTGCACCTGCGCCACCAGCGCATTGAGGTTGTTCACCATGGTCTGCACGCCCTGCGCCAGCTTGCCGATGGCGTCGTCGCCATCGATATCCACCTCGCCGGTGAGATCGCCCTGCGCCGCCAGGGTCACCACTTGCAGTATGGCGTCCACCTTGCGCTCCAGGGTCTCGACCTCCTCGCGCTTTTGCTCGCTGGAGATGGCGATGTAATTGATCATGATCTGCAGGCTTTCGGCCAGATCGGAAACCGCATCCTCGCCACTGGCATCCAGCTCTATCTTGGCCGAAAAATCACCCTCGGCAACCCGGTTGACGGCCTCCAGAAGATGATCGATCTGGCTTCGCAGGGTCTCCGCCGCCTCGTGCTCGCGCTCGGTGATTGCATTGACGTTATCCGCCATGGTGTTGAAGGCATGGGCGAGGCTGCCGATTTCATCTTCCGTGTCGAGATCGGCGCGCACGGCCGTATCACCCTGCGAACGGCGCTTGACCACATCACTAACCTTCAACAAGGGCGTGATCACCCAGCTTTTCAGCAACAGATTGATGAGCACCAGCCCGAACACGAAGAAGGACAGATTGACACCGAGGATCAGCCAGAACTGGCGCTGCACCGCCCGGTCGATCTCACTCAGGGAGTAGCTGACACGCACCGCGCCATTCACGGAACCCGTGGGCACATCGTGGCACCTCAGGCAGTTCACGCCGCGGGTGTTTTCCGTGGCCAGGAAAGGCACCACCGCCGTCAGCACCCGCTGCCCGCCCTCCTCTCTCTCCTCAATGGACTGCTCGCCTTGCAGCGCCTTTCGATCCAGTTCATCCAGGGGCACCTCTTCCTCACTGCCAGGCCCGTACTGCTTGATCACCGGCTGGCCGCGAATCACCCGCGCCTCGACGATGGACTTGCGCGCCAGCATCTTGTTGCGCAGGATCTCGCGCTGGTCCATGGTACCCGTCAGCATCATGGTGTTCAGGCTGTCGAAGTAGAAGGTCGTGGTCTCCCTCACCTCGTACTTCGCCAGGTCCATCAGCCGCTCCCGCTCATGATGCACCTCATAGGAGGTCACCAGAATCAGCAGCAGAGTAAAGATGGAACCGACCGCCAGGTTGATCTTGGCGCGAATGGAGAGTCGATTGATGAAAGAATTCGCTGAGGGCTTGCCCATAGAGTCGTTCCTGTCGATGCCATCAGGGGCGGCGGGTTGCAGACATGCCACCCACCCACACCCATCCCGTTGAATTTTGTGGTTATTTTTCTGGCGACCCGGCGGTTCCCCGGGATGCCATAGCCTGAATCGCCTAGTTCAGCGGCTTGGGACGGGGAAAACTTTAGCGCACGCAGATGCTTAGGCGGGCCTGGCGGGACGGGAACCGCCGCGGCGATCAGCGCCGGACGCCGGCCTCGAGCAGGGCCGGCGGCGGCTGGAAACGGTGTATCGGCCGGCAGATTCTCGCCAGGCCATCGCTGGCCCAGGGCCCCACCGTCAGGCCGACCAGGCGCAGATCCTCCCGTTCCCGCGCCCGCCGCACGGCATCCGCCACCGACGCCGGCACGGGAAAGCGGCCATCGGTGATCAGCAACATGTCGGCCTTGCGCCACGCCGCCTCACGGATCTTGCGCAGGGCGCGCAACACCGGGGTGCGGATGTCGGTGCCGCCGTGAAAGCTCTGCGACAGAAAACGCAGGATCTCGCGCAGCCCCTGCGGGTCGAAGCGCAACTCCAGCGCCATCACCTGCCCCGGACCGCTGAAGGCATACAGATAACAGCGCCGGCCGGACTGGTTGGCCAGCCGCAGCACCTCCAGGCACACCGCCTTGGCGATGCGCTCCGGCTCGCCATGCATGGAGGCCGAGGTATCGACACAGAGGATGATCGGCCCCTTGACCCGCGGGCCTTCTCGCCGCACCTCCGGCTCATCGCTGTGCGCCCGCAGCGGCTCGGGGCGGTGTTCGGACAACACCCCCTCCACCTGGTAGCTGAGCAGGCCCAGCTCGGCGCGGCGCGCATGCCACAGCATCTTCAGCTTCGGGTGGCCGAGGAAGGCCGCCTCCTGCGGCAACATGCGGGCGATATCATCACTGCGCGAGACCCCCGAGGTGGACAGCGGCGATTCGCTGTGGACGAAAACCTCGCTCGACTCACTGGCCGTGCCCGGCGCATCCTGGCTCGACACGCTCTCGACCTGCGGCCCCTGCCCCGCCCCCGCCGCCTCGCGGCCCAGGCTGTCGACGATCTCGACCAACTGGGGATGCTCGCGGATCAAGCGGCGATAGGCGACGAATTCGCGCCAGCCCGCGCCATGCAGCTCGCCACTGGAAAGATCCCAGCCGCGCCCCAGCTGACTGCCCATGCCGCGAAACACCGACGCCACCTCGCGCCAGTGTTGCAAGACCTTTTCCCAATGACCGGCCAGGCCGTCACCCAGCTGCCGCAGGGCCACGGCGGATACCGGGGCGATGGGCGCATCGAAGCCCGGAGCGTCATCGCCCATGGCCTCTTCAGCGGACGGCAATGCCAGATCGGTCTCGGCCGGTGCGGACTGTTCGGCCTCAGCGGTCGCCGGCATTTCGGCCGCCTGCCGTGACTGTGACTGTGACTGTGACTGTGACTGTGACTGTGATTGGGACTGGGACTGTGATTGGGACTGGGACTGGGATTCCAGTGGCGACTCGGCCACGCTACCGTCGTCCGGCAACTGGGAACCCTCACGCTCCCGCTTGTGCGCGGCGGGCAGGCTGTCCTCGAACAACGCGTGCACGCCCTCCTCTTCACGCCGCAGCAGGGAGGTAATGGCGGCACAGATATCCTTGAGAATCTGGTCCACCAGCGCCTCCTCGTTGCGGCAGAAGGGCACCAGGTCCAGGCCGTCGAGCCGCCGGCGGATGGTCTCGGCGATGGCCGCCTCGGGCCAGCCGATCCTTTTGATGTCGGGCAGCTCGCCCTTTAGCAACGCCTGCCGCCAGGCGAGGATGCCCTCGACACGCTCACGCAGGCTGCCGTGATGCAGGGTCACCACCGGCTGAAAGATGGCCTCCGGCAGCTGGTCGAGAAATTCAAACTGGGCGTCGAGGTTCATGCGAGGATTTTTCCGGGGCGCAGATTCAACGCGAAGACGCAAAGGATTGAAATTGTTGTCCGCCAATGAACGCCAATGAAAGATCCGAGTTTTGCGAATTGAGATGAACACCGTGAACCCCAACATACCCATCAGGAAATTTGCGGTAAGTGTTGGCGTTCATGTTACTCACGCCAACCTGCGAGACTTTGAAATCATTTGCGTCCATTGGCGTTCATTGGCGGACAATTCCATACTTGGCCGTTCCCGCATTTCCACTTCTTTTCCCTTTGCGCCCTTCGCGTCTTTGCGCCTTTGCGTTGAATAGCGGCGTCCGGTCAACGTCTGGGTAGCTGCCGAAAGCCTTCCTGTAATTCGCGGATCTGCCCTTCCAGCGCTTCGATCACCCGCAGGCTTTCGCGCAGGTTCTCCTGCGCCGGCACGGCGAAAGCAGGGTCCAACCACAAGTGGCCGGCCACATCGCTGCCAATGGATTCGAGTTTGTCCGCCAACACCTGCTTGTGCCGGGCGATGGCATCGAGCAGGTCCTGCGTCGCCGCCACCCGCTCACGGATGTGGGCTTCGCCATAACGCACCGGCTCGGTGTGCGGGGCAAAGCTTTCGTGGCGCATCAGGCGGTTGTCGGGATCGGCGGTGTATTCGTCGAGGCGCACCCACTTGCCATCCACGTGACACTGCTGGTAGTGATCGTCGAAGAACTGCTCCTGCAATTCCTCGCGGCGGTAGCCCTGACCGGCATTGCTGCGGTCGTCCTGATCCGGCGGCGCCAGGTACAGGGGCTCGCCATTGTCGGCGGCGCAGTACTCACGCCCACTGAGGGTGGTCAGCTGCCCCTGGTGATCGACATACAGCCGCTCGCCCTTGTCGTTGGCCAGGTGGCGTTTGTCATTGCGCTCCTTTTCCAGGGTCTCGCGCCACACGCCGATGAGGCGCTTGAGGCGCTCCGGGTTGACCACCGCGTCGGTGCCGAGGTGCGACTGATACCATTGCAGAATGGCGTCACGCTGCCTGGGCAGATGCCACAGGCAATACTGCAACAGCCAGCAGTCCCACACCTGCACCCGTTCCTGGCCGTTGCTCCAGGCCGCCACCTGCAACAATTTCACCACCTTGCGCCAGCGCCGGTCGGAGACCGGGATGTGCCGCTCGCGCAGGAACTCGCGCAGACCGCCCAACAGATAGTAGACATCCTCGGCCAGCGGCAGTTGTGCCGACGCCGCCTGTATCGCGGCCAGGTCGTCGGCACTGAGCAGATCCGCCTCGTCCAGCGCCGACGCCGGTGCATCATCCAGTTGCAGCAGCTGCTGAAAGCCCTCGTCACTCACCGGGCCGATCTCGTAGCGCAGCAGGAAGCGGTCATAGAGGGCATCCAGCTCGTCGCCCTCCGGCAGCTCGTTGCTGGCGCCGATCACCGCCGCCAGCGGTGTCTTCACCCGCTGCGCGCCGTTGTCGAATTCACGTTCGTTGAGCAGGGTCAGCAGGGCGTTGAGGATGGCGCTGTTGGCCTTGAATATCTCGTCGATGAAGGCGATGGAGGCGCTGGGCAGGTAGGCGGCGGTGAGTCGTTCGTAGCGATCCTCTTCGAGCGCCTTGATGGACAGCGGCCCGAACAGTTCCTCGGGAACCGAGAACTTGGTCAGCAAGCGCTCGAAATACTGGCCGCCGCGAAACACCCGGCGCAGGCGCCGCGCCAGTTCGCTCTTGGCGGTGCCCGGCGGGCCGATCAACAGCAAATGTTCGCCGGAGAGCATCGCCAGCAGGGCCAGGCGGATGGGCGTATCGCGTTCGATGAGGCCGTGTTGCAGGTGTTGTTGCAGGCGCTTGAGGCGTTCTTTCATGACAATCTGTGTGGCCGGAGATGAGGAGGAAATGGAGGAGAGTGAAGTCATGGATGCCACCACGCAGGCTTGTGAGAGAGCGGACAAGGGCGGGCCATGCCCGCGATGATTTGTTTCAGCGGAATAGCATCATTGACCTGTAGGAGCGCCTTCAGGCGCGAAATCCAGTGCAAGAACCTTCGCGCCTGAAGGCGCTCCTACAGGCACCTTGATGGAACCCTGGGGCGAAATTCTCGCGGGCATCGCCGCGCCCCGCGAGACTCGTTGGAACACCACCGAGAGGCGCGAGCGGATCAATGCCCCTCTGGCACCACGCCCACCTGAGGCAGATTGGCCAGGCCGGTCTCGCGGGCGTGTTCCTGGAAACCGCGATTGCGCCAAAAGAAGGCGCCGGGCATGGTGGTGGGGATCACCAGCACGAAGAACAGGGCACGGCCGATGATGCTCATCACCAACAGCGACAGCAGCAGAATCAGACCCAGCCAGATGGCGGCGCCGGGCAGACCGAGGGCAGTGACAAACAGCGCCGCCAGCAGGTTCGTGCCTAGCAGGACGTTGCGCAACAGATACGGCTTGCCGTAGCGGCTGACCTGTTCCGCGTGAGAGGCGGCGCCTTCGCCGCCGCGGGCCTGGAGATCATTGGCGTGGGCGATGAGGCCGACACCTTCGAGCAGCAGGCCGAGGGCCACCAGCAGGCCCATCTGGCGCAGCAGTTCCTGCGCGCCATCCACGCCCAGCACCAACACGCCGACCACGGCGATCAGGCAGGCGCCGAGATACAGGGCGGTGCCAACGAAGCTGCTGCCGGTCTGCCAGTGATTCCAGTAGGGGCGCGCCTTGATGCGATACAGTTTATACATGTAATAGAAGCCGAACAGGCCACCAACCACCGCCGCGCCGGCGGCAAGATTGGCCAGCAGGGACAGGAAGCCCCAGCCCAGCCAGCCGTGGGCAAGCGTAAGCACGCCGTAGCCGGTCATGCCGCCGAAGAACAGCGACACGCCGGCGATCTCGCGGCTAACGGGAGATAGACGCCAGTTGTTGAAGCCGCGATAGAAACGGTGTGGCTTGCCCAGGTGCATGTTGAGCTTGAACATGCCGATGGCCAGCAGCACGAACATCACACTCATCAGGGGCAGGAAGCCCTGCGCCTTGACCGCCGCCACGCCACCCAGCCCCGCCAGGGGCGCGAACATCAGCATCAGGAAGGCGCCGATCACCGCCTGCGCCGAGAGGGTGAAGGCGATGTGGGCATTTTCGTGCGAACCGAGCAGTTTTTTCAGGTTCCACTGACGCTGCGGCTTGATCTTTTTCTTGTCCACCACCGGCTCATAGCGCCCACCCTTGCTGTCGTTGCGGTGATACTTCAGCGGCATGGAATCGGTGCGTGCCATTTCGCGCGGCAGGGTCTTGCGCTGCTGGAAACGGATATTGGGATGGGTGATGTCGGGGGTGGGGAAACCGGGGATGTCCAGCTTCGCCTGCTCACGGTTTTCGGGGATATTCTCGATCACACCGAACTCCAGCGCACCGCCCAGGCAGGCGGACACACAGGCGGGCTTGAGGCCAACCTCGAGACGATCCACGCACATGTTGCACTTGGACACCTGGCCCTTGATGGGATCGAGCTGCGGGGCATTGTACGGACACACCCAGGTGCAATAGCCGCAGCCGAAGCAGATGTCCGGGTCCTGCAGCACCGCGCCGTATTCGGCGAACTTGGTGTAGGCGCGCGTCGGGCAACCCTTCAGACACACGGGGTCGTCACAATGGTTGCAGGCCATGGAGATGTTCATGCGCGTGTAGGCCGGATAGGTACCCCCCTCCACGTAACCGACGCTGCGGAAGGCCAGGTGCGGCGGGTTGTCGTTCTTCTCCGAACAGGCCGCCTCGCAGGCGTGGCAGGCGATGCAGTTGTCGGCGGTGAAGTGGAAGCCGTGCTGCTTGTAGCGGTTGGGGTTGTCGCTGACGCTGGCGTCGCCGTTGATGTTCAGGCTCTGTCCGCGCAGCGGGCTGGTCTTTTCCACCAGCTCGATGAACTTGCCGTGGACATTCTTTTCCTTGGACGTCTTGTCCTGCAGAAAGGCGTATTTGGGTTCGTCGTCACGTACGGGGAACATATTCCGGTCCTGTCATTGTGTCCGTTTGCCACAGAGACACAGAGAACACAGAGGAAGAAAATTCAAGAACTCCGTGTCCTCTGTGACTCTGTGGCCAAAATCCGTGGCCAAAAAATCAGAATTCGCGCATTTCCACGTTGAGGCGCGCGGCCTCCTCCTGGTCCACGTGTTCGATGCGCACCGCGCTCTGCTTGAAGGCCGGCTGGCGCGAGTGCGGGTCGAGCAGGCCCTTGGTGAGGCGGTTGACGCAGTCGTGGTAGTGGAACGGAATGAACACCATGTTGCGCGGCACGCGCTGGGTGAGCTGCGCCAGCACCACGGCGTCACCGCGGCGCGACACCACGCGCACGTAGCTCATGTGCTCGATACCCAGCTCCTCGGCGGCGTCCGGGTTGATCTCCATGTAGGGCGTGGGGCTGAACTTGTTGCAGTTGCCCACCTTGCCGGTCTTGGTGCGGGTGTGAAAGTGTTCCACCACGCGGCCGCTGTTGAGCCAGAAGGGATATTCGTCGTCCGGCACCTCGTTGTTCTCGATATAGGGCAAGGGGATCAATTTGGCCTTGCCGTCGGCGTACTGGAAGCCGCCCTTTTCGTACAACCGCGGGCTGCCCTGCTCCTGCTCGACGTCGGAGGCCGGATAGGGCCACTGGATACCGCGCTTCTGCTCGATCAGCTCGTGATTCATGCCGGAGATGTCCACCAGCCGGCCGCGCGACAGGTAGGCCATCTCGTCGAACACGTCCGAGGGAGCTTCCGGGAACTTGACCCTGGCCCCCTGCGGGAAACGCTTGGCCATCTGGTTGAAGATCCACAGATCAGAGCGCGAGTTGGCGTGCGGCTCGGTGACCTGGCGCACGATGTTGACGCGGCGCTCGGTGTTGGTGAACACGCCCTCCTTCTCCGCCCAGGTGGCGGCAGGGAAATAGACGTGCGCGTACTGGGTGGTCTCCACGTCCACATAGGAGTCCTGCACGATCAGACACTCCAGCTTTTCCAGTGTCTTGCGGATGCGCGCGGTGTTGGGCATGGAGGTCATGGGGTTGGTGGCCACCAGCCACAGGCCCTTGATCTGTCCGGTTTCGATGGCCGGGAAGATATCGGTCTCGGTGAGGCCGCGCTGCTTGGGCAGGAACTCGGGATCGATGCCCCAGAACCTGGCGATCTCCTCACGTTCTTCGGGGTTCTCCAGGTAACGATAGCCCGGCAGGCCGGAGCAGGACGACCACTCGCGGGTGCCCATGGCGTTGCACTGGCCGGTGATGGACAGCGAGGTGCCGCCGGGCTTGCCGATGTTGCCGGTGATGAGGTTCAGGTTGTTGATGCCCACCACGCCATCGGAACCGTGGGTGGACTGGTTGATGCCCATGGTCCAGATGGACATGGCGGCATCGGCCTTGGCGTACAGGCGCGCCACGTTGCGGATGGTGTCCTCGTCGATACCGCAGATCTTCGAGGCGGTCACCGGGTCGTAGTCGGCCACCACCTTTTCCACCGCCTCGATGCCGTTGGTGTGCTCGTTGATGTAGTCGCGGTCTTCGAGGCCCTCGTCGAGAATCACGTGCATCAGGGCGTTGAGCAGCACCACGTCGGTGCCAGGGGTGATGGCCAGGTGCATGTCGGCGTTCTGCGCCAGCATGGTAACACGCGGGTCCACAACGATAAGTGGGAAGCCCCGTTTCTCGCGCGCCTCGCGCATGCGCCAGTAGATGATGGGATGCTGCTCCGGCAGGTTGGAGCCGAAGGCGATCAGGCAGTCGGTGTTCTCGAAGTCGTCATAGCAGCCGGGCGGGCCGTCGGAGCCGAAGGAGCGCTTGTAGCCGGACACCGCCGAGGCCATGCACAGGGTGGTGTTGCCGTCGTAGTTGTTGGTGCCGATCACCGCCCGCGACAGCTTGCCCAGGGTGTAGAACTCCTCGGTGAGCAGCTGACCGGTGGAGACGATGGCGAAGCTGTCACGACCGTACTTTTCCTGGATGCGCTGGATCTCGCCGGCGGCCTTGTCCAGGGCCTCGTCCCAGCTCACCTCGCGGTAGTCCTCGGTGATGCTGTCACGCACCAGCGGCTCCTCGCCGCGGCCCTTGGCGTCGAAGATCTCGTGCTCGAAGATGCCCTTGACGCACAGCTTGCCGCGGTTGACGTCGGCGGAGCCGACGCCGCGCGTGGACACCGGCTTGCCGTCGCTATTGACACCGACCTCGATGGAGCAGCCGGTGGAACAATAACCGCAAGTAGTGTACACCCACTTCTCCACCTCCTTGCTGGCGATCTTGATGGGGTTCTTTTTTCCGCGTCCGAAGAGCATTGGATAGACCTCTGGCTTTGTATGCTTGCTGCGATTGCGTTGTTTCGTTTTTCACCACAGAGTCACGGAGACGCAGAGAAGACATTTTCTGAAAAATATCGTCATTCCGGCGCCGGCCGGAATGACGCGCCATTAATTCTTTCTCTGTGCGTTCCGTGTATCTGTGGCGAAACCCTGTTACGCCGACAGGGACAGGAATACCATGCCGTTCTCCACCTTCACCGGGTAGGTCGCGGCGCAGCCCTCGTCGGGCGCCACCGCCTCGCCGGTGGCCAGTTCGATGTTCCAGTTGTGCAGCGGACAGGTCACCTTGTGGTCGTGCACGATGCCCTGGCTCAGCGGCCCGCCCTCGTGGGGGCAGGAGTCACGCAGGGCGAAGATCTCGTCGTCATTGGTGCGGAAGACGCCAATATCCCCCTCGGTGGTCTTCACCACGCGGGCGCCCAGTTTGGGAATGTCTTCGACGCTGCCTACTTCGATCCAGTCACTCATTTTCGTTTACCTTTGATAAATTCCTGATTCACCACAGAGACACAGAGGGCACAGAGAAAACCTTTTTGAACAATGTCGTCATTCCGGCGTAGGCCGGAATGACGGATTGTTTTTCTTTCTCTATGTACTCCGTGTCTCTGTGGTGAAATATTTTCTCATTTGCGCCCAGCCGCTCAGCCCACTTCCTTGAGCGGCTCGAATTCCTTGCGCAACTCGGCCTTCTGCGCATGCTCGGCCCACGGGTCGATCTGGGCGTATTTCTGCGACTCGGCGAAGCGCGCGGCCAGGGCCTTGCGGTTCTCGTCGCTCTCCATCACCTGCTGCTGGATGTGGCTGAGGCCGACGCGCTCCACCCAGGGGGCGGTGCGCTCCAGGTAGTGGGCCTCTTCACGGTAGAGCTGGGTGAAGGCGGCGCAGTATTCCATCACCTCTTCTTCCGTCTCCACCTTGCCCAGCAGGTCGGTGACGCGCACCTTGATGCCGCCGTTGCCGCCCACGTGCAGTTCGTAGCCGGAGTCCACACAGACCACGCCGAAGTCCTTGATGGTGGCCTCGGCACAGTTGCGCGGGCAACCGGAGACGGCGATCTTGAACTTGTGCGGCATCCACGAGCCCCAGGTGAGCTTCTCCAGCTTGACGCCGAGGCCGGTGGAATCCTGGGTGCCGAAGCGGCACCAGGTCTTGCCGACACAGGTCTTTACCGTGCGCAGGGACTTGCCGTAGGCGTGGCCGGAGACCATGCCGGCGGCATTGAGGTCGGCCCACACGGCGGGCAGGTCTTCCTTCTTGATGCCGAACAGGTCGATGCGCTGGCCGCCGGTGACCTTCATCTCCGGCACATTGAACTTGTCCACCACGTCGGCGATGGCACGCAGTTCCTTCGGATTGGTCAGGCCGCCCCACATGCGCGGCACCACCGAGTAGGTGCCATCCTTCTGTATGTTGGCGTGGGCGCGCTCGTTGATGAAGCGCGACTGCGGGTCGTCCTTCGCCTCGCCGGGCCAGGTGGCGATGAGGTAATAGTTGAGCGCCGGGCGGCAGGCGGCACAGCCGTCGGGCGTGTGCCAGTCGAGGGTGTCGATGACCTGGCGAATGCTGGTGAGCTTGCGATCGCGGATCGCCGCGCGCACCTCGTCGTGGGTGTGTTCGGTGCACTTGCACAGGGGCTTGGCGGAGGGCGCCTCGGAGTAGTCGCTGCCCAGGGTGTGGGCGAGGATCTGCTCCACCAGGCCGGTGCAGGAACCACAGGAGGCGGAGGCCTTGGTGTGGGCGCGTACCTCGTCGAGGGTGAACAGGCCCTCCTCGGTGATGGCCTTGACGATGTCGCCCTTGCACACGCCGTTGCAGCCGCAGACCTCGGCGTCATCGGCCATGCTGGCGGCCAGGTTGGTGCCGCCGTGGCCGGCGTCGCCCAGGTGATGCTGGCCGAGCAGCAGGGAGGCACGGATGTCGCTGACGTCGGTGCCGTCGCGCATCAGCTGGAAGTACCAGGCGCCGTCGCCGGTGTCGCCGTAGAGCACGCTGCCCAGGATGCGGTTGTCGCGCAGCACGATTTTCTTGTAGATGCCGCGCGCGGCATCCTGCATGACGATCTCCTCGGTGGAGTCGTCGCCCATGAAGTCGCCGGCGGAGAACAGGTCGATGCCGGTGACCTTGAGCTTGGTGGAGGTCACCGAGCCCTCATAGCGGGCGATGCCCATCTTCGCCAGGTGGTTGGCGGCCACCTTGGCCTGCTCGAACAGCGGCGCCACCAGGCCGTAGGTCTGGCCGCGGTGCTGCACGCACTCGCCCACCGCGTAGATGCGCGGGTCGAAGGTCTGCAGGGTGTCGTTGACCACCACGCCGCGCTCGCAGTGCAGGCCGGCCTCCTTGGCCAGGTCGATGTTGGGGCGGATGCCCACCGCCATCACCACCAGGTCGGCGGCCACTTCCAGCCCACCCTTGAAGCGCACGCCCTTGACATGCCCCTCGCCCAGCACGGCCTCGGTGCTGGCGCCCATGAGGAAATTCAGCCCGCGTTCTTCCAGGGATTCCTTCAGCATGGCGCCGGAGACGGGGTCCATCTGGCGCTCCATCAGGGTGTCCATGAGGTGTACCACGCTGACGTGCATGCCCTGCAGCTTGAGGCCGTTGGCGGCCTCCAGGCCCAGCAGGCCGCCGCCGATCACCACCGCGTGCTTGTACTTCTGCGCCGCCTCCAGCATGGCGTCCACGTCCTTGATGTCGCGGAAGCTGATCACGCCCTCGAGGTCGTTGCCGGGCACCGGCAGGATGATGGGGTGCGAGCCAGTGGCCAGCAGCAGGCGGTCGTAGGGCTCCTCGCGGCCCTTGTCGGTGATCAGCTTGCGCGCGCGGCGGTCGATCTTCACCACTTTCTCGCCGGTGTGCAGGGTGATGCCGTTGTCCTCGTACCACTGCAGATCGTTGAGCATGATGTCGTCGATGGTCTTCTCGCCGGCCAGCACCGGGGAGAGCAGGATGCGGTTGTAGTTGCCATAGGGCTCCTCACCGAAGACCGTGATGTCGTACATGTCCGGGGCGAGCTTCAGCAGCTCCTCCAGGGTGCGCACGCCGGCCATGCCATTGCCAATCAGGACCAGTTTTTCTTTCATTAATGCTCTCCGATCATTGAGGGGGCGGCGCCGGCGGAATCCAGGGCACCGCTGAATATGGCAGCCTGTAATGCAAGCACCGTGCCAGACTCAAAATACAGGAGATAACCTACTGTTTACATTGGTCAAAGGAAGGCGCCACCGACCATGAAACGGGACAACGCCCGGCCATTGCGCACCAACATGGTGCGATTGCGCCCGCCCCGCGCCTTGCGATCAGGCATGGAACATCACACGACTTCCCCGCCCGCCCCGGAAAGCAGCGCCCCCAAACAGGCGCCGGCACAGGCACAAGCGCACCGAGAAAGTGCAATTCGCGCTGAGGAAAAACCCAGCAAACGAAAATACTTCTCTTTATTCAGGGACTTGCACTTGTGGCACGATTAGTGCTAACGGGCTCGGCATACCTTCAAACTTTGTCCAAGGGTTCGCCATCATGCCGCTGACACTCAACATCTTCGACCTCAAGCAGGACAACATCCGCATCCTGCACTACACCTGGTTCGCCTTTTTCATGACCTTCGTGGTGTGGCTCGGCCTCGGCCCCATGATGCCCTTCATCAAGGAGGCCCTGGACCTCACCGACCAGCAGGCCAAGGTGCTCTTGATCCTCAACGTGGCCATGACCATCCCCGCGCGCATCATCGTCGGCATGCTGGTGGACAAGCTCGGCCCGCGCATCATGTACACCGGCATCCTCACCCTCGGCGGACTGATCAGCATCGCCTTTGCCTGGGCCGACAGCTATGAACAGCTGGCCATCCTGCGCTTCCTCTCCGGCTTCATCGGCGCCGGCTTCGTGGTCGGCATTCGCATGATCGGTGAATGGTTCCCGGCCCGACAAACCGGCACCGCCCAGGGCATCTATGGTGGCTGGGGCAACTTCGGCTCCGCCGGCGCCGCCATGACCCTGCCCTTCATCGCCGCCAACATCGGCGACGACAACGGCTGGCGCATCGCCCTGACGGTCGCCAGCGTGGCCGCCATCCTCTACGGCATCCTCTACTACACCCGCGTCAGCAACACCCCCAAGGGCTCCACCTACTTCAAGCCGAAGAAGAGCGGCGCCATGGAGATCACCAGCGGCGGTGACCTGGTGCTGTACGCGCTGATGAACATCCCCCTGTTCCTGGCCCTCGGCCTGCTGACCTGGAAGCTGTCGCCGGCCAACATGGGACTGATCGGCGAGGTCACCACCACCCTGGTCTACCTGGTGCTGGCAGGCATCTACCTGCTGCAGGTCTGGAAGATCTGGCACATCAACGGCCACGTGCTCAAGGAGCCGGTGCCCGATCTTCACCGCTACAAGTTCAAGCAGGTAGCGATCCTCGACTTCGCCTACCTGGTGACCTTTGGCACCGAACTGGCGGTGGTCTCCATGCTGGCCATGTTCTACGTCGAATGGTTCGACATCCCGAAGGTCACCGCCGCCCTCTTGGCCGGCATCTACCCCTTCATCAATCTGATTGCGCGCCCCGGCGGTGGCTGGATCAGCGACAAGATCGGCCGCAAGCTGACCCTGATCATTGTCTTCGCCGGCATCACCGGCAGCTTCCTACTGCTCGGCCTGGTAGACCATGGCTGGCCGGTTTGGATGGTGGTGGGCCTGACCATCATCGGCGGCATCTTCTCCAAGGCCGGCTCCGGCGCCGTGTACGCCATGGTGCCGCTGGTGCAGCGCCGCATGACCGGGCAGATCGCCGGCATGGTCGGCGCCTTCGGCAACGTCGGCGCGGTGCTGTTCCTCACCATCAACTCACTGGTGGACTATGACCAGTTCTTCCTCGTCATCGGCATCGTCTCGGCCTTCGTCTTCGCCCTGATCCTGTTCTTCCTCGAAGAGCCCAAGGGGCAGATGGCGGAAATCATGCCCGACGGCACGGTACAGATGATCGAGGTGAAATAGGCCTTCACCACCGGAAGCAAAAAACGGGATGACCTAACTTGTGACACCGCTCTGCGGTGTCACACATCCTGCGGCGCTCTGCGGCGCAATGCTGGTCACAGGTGTTGCCCCGACATCCGCCACAATATCCCGCATCGCGCGACGCGGAGCGTCGCCTCAGCTGCGGATGATCACCCAAATCCCGCCGTTACACCGCAGCGCGGTGTAACGAGTCCGAAGAAGACTACCGACCACCGCGAGGCAGCGGACGCACTTGCGGCTCAGCAGCCACGGCCTTCAACGCCATGGCGATCAGCAGCACCAGCAAGGGATCGGTGATCTCGGCCGTATGACCATGGACAAACAACTGTCCAATCTCGATGAACAACGTGAGCAGAAAGGTGGTGAGCACGGCAAAGCCGAAGCGCCGGTTCTCCTGATACAGCAGCAAAATCAACGCACCGTAGAAAAAGCCCTTCTCAAACAGCACGCTGACATTGATCATCATGGAGCCACCGAGGAAACCGTGAAACGGCAGCCAGTGAAGATCCCCCGGCGCCACACGCCACTGGAACGGTGCCAGCCCGCTCAACAGCAGGGACAGCATCAGCAGCAGTGCCAGCGGCACGCGCCCCGAATGTCCCCGCCCCAGCCACAGCCACCACAGCCCCAGGCCCAGCAGCGCGCCCAGCACATTGTTGGCGCTGAGGCTGTTTTTCACGATCACCACCTCCAGCGCAAACACGCCACCGACCATCAGCAGCAACCACAGGCCGGCCTTTCGATGCCGACACACCTGTGGCCACAGGCAGGCAACCACGGCCCAGGCCACCGCGTCGTGCAACAGGCCAATCGACGACAGCTGCGGATGCAGCAACAGGGGCTTGAGACTGTCCTTCCACAGCTGCCAGTCGAGGCTGGGCACGAAGGGCATCAGGCGATAGGCCAGCCAGCAGCCAATCAGCAGCAAAGGCGCGCTGACGCCCCGCTCGCGCGCCTCACCGGTGGCGGAAAGACGCAGCCACGGCAACAGCGTCAGACCCGCGCCGAAAGCCACCCCCAGCATGTTCCAGAACACGTCCTGCAGATTGGCGTCGCGCCCCGGCAGGTATACCTGCAACACCTGCACGCCCACGGCCAGCAGCAGCGCCGCGGCGATCAGCCAGGCCTTGCGGCCACAGGCCAGCAGACCAAAATAGCCAAACGGCGCAAACAGCAGGATATTGCTCAGCGCATCGCCGCGGCCGGTAAAGGCGCGCCAGCTGGCGAAGAACTCCGCCCAGACACCGGCGCCCGCGGCGTGGAAATTGAACGGGTACAGAGAGCCATAGGCGATCAGCAGGCCGATAACGAAAAATACAGGCTTCAACAAAATGGCCCCCGACGGCAGACGGCATGGAAACGGCGACGATCCTGAACCCGCAGATTCAGGAAAATGCCAATGATACAATTGCCGCGCCGCCAGTGCCGCACCTTATCCCCACTCGACCACGGCCCCACCCATGACCACAAAACTCAACGTCACCATCGGCCAGCATTCCGAGCAAGGCCTGAAAAGCGAGAACCAGGACTTCCACGGCGCCATCATCCCCAAGCCGCCGCAGCTCGACACCAAGGGCATCGCCATCGCCATCGCCGACGGCGTCAGCAGCAGCATCGACGGCCGCGAGGCCTCGCAGACCGCGGTGGGCAGCTTCCTCTCCGACTACTATTCCACCCCGGACTCGTGGACCGCCAAGACCTCCGCGCACAAGATCCTCACCGCCATCAACAGCTGGCTGTACAGCAAGGCCCAGCACACCGAGCACGCCACCCGCGGCCTGCTCACCACCTTCAGCGCGCTGGTGCTGAAGTCCACCACCGGGCACGTCTTCCACGTCGGCGACTCGCGCATCTACCGCCTGCAGGGGCATAACATGGAATTGCTGACCACCGACCATCGCCGCTGGGTGTCGGAAGAAAAAAACTACCTGAACCGCGCCGTGGGCATCGACATCCACCTCGACATCGACTATCGCAAGCTCAGCCTGGAAGCGGGCGACATCTTCATTCTGACCACCGACGGCGTGCACGACTTCATCCATGATGCCGATATCCAGCGCATCGTGGAAGAAAACCACGACCTGCAGGCGGCGGCGGAAAGGCTGGTGCAATTCGCCCTCGACAGCGGCAGCAACGACAACATCACCGCCCAGGTGGTGCGCATCGACACCCTGCCGGCAAAGGACACCAACACCGCCATCAAGGAGTTGACCCAGCTGCCCTTCCCGCCACCGCTGGAACCGGGCATGGTGCTGGACGGCTACCGCATCCTCAAGGAGATCCACGCCAGCAAGCGCACCCAGGTGTACAAGGCCGAGGACACGGAAAGCGGTCAGACCGTGATCATCAAGACCCCCTCGGAAAACTACGACGACGACCCCGCCTACATCGAGGGCTTCGTGCGCGAGGAATGGGCCGGCAGGCGCATCAACAACTCGCGCGTGCTGAAGATCATCGAACAGAAGCGCAAGCGCAACTTCCTCTACTATGTGATGGAATACGTCGACGGCCAGACCCTGCGCAAGTGGATGGACCAGCACTCGCGGCCGGACATCAAGGAGGTTCGCCTGCTGGTGGAACAGATCGCCACCGGCCTGCGCGCCTTCCACCGCCTGGAGATGCTGCACCAGGATTTGAAGCCGGAAAACATCATGCTCGATGCCAATGGCACGGTGAAGATCATCGACTTTGGCTCCACCAAGATCGCCGGCATCGCCGAGATCAGCAGCCCCATCGAACGCATCGAACTGCTCGGCACGAAAAACTACACCGCCCCCGAATACCTGCTCGGCCAGCCTGGCAGCAACCGCTCCGACATCTTCTCGCTGGGCACCATCGCCTACGAACTGCTCACCGGCAAGCTGCCCTACGGCGACGCCCTCGACCGCACCGAAGGCCGCCGCGCCGTCGCCAACCTCAAATACCAGCCCAGCTACCACCACAACCCGATGATCCCGGTGTGGATGGACGGTGCGCTGAAAAAGGCCGTGCATCCGGAACCCAAACAACGCTACGACACCCTGTCGGAATTCCTCCACGACCTCAGCAAGCCCAACCCGCGCTTCAGCGGCGAGGCCTCGGTGCCATTGCTGGAGCGCAACCCGGTGGCCTTCTGGCGCGGGCTGAGCATCGCCCTGGCGATCGGCAACGGGGTGTTGTTGTATCTGCTGCTGCGTTAAGGAACCTCTGATCAATTCATGACTGGCAGCTATGAGCCCAAAATGTCCAATCTCTGCGTTCCCAATCTTGCCAATAGTCCCCGCTATTGGCTGCGATTGGCGCCTTGATCTTGAACATTTTGAATCTCATATCTGCTCACCCAGAATTAATCAGAGGTTCCTTAATGATCAGATTTACCTGCCGACGAAGGAGATCGAGCACAAAAGAACCATCCTGCACCGAACCCGCAGGGTATCTCGTCCCGTAGGAGCGGACCCTTGGGCCGCGATGGTTTTCCCGCCCACAGCATCGCGGCCCAAGGGTCCGCTCCTACAACTCGATACTCTGCCAGCTCACCCAAAGCGCCTTCCAGGGACGAGGCGCAGAAACCCGGCCGATTTCGCTCAATTTTCCGCCCACAACTCCCGATAGGTATCACGTGAACAACTGCCGCGCCATCGAGGCGCAAACCTGATGGAGCCCGAAATGTCCGCCGACCTCAAAAACCGCCTGCTGGCCCAACTCATCGACGACATGGAGAACGACAAGCTGGTGCTGCCCAGCCTGCCGGAAGTCGCGTTGAGGGTGCGTGACACCCTGGATGACGAGAATGCCAACGCCAAGGCCGTGGCCAAGGTCATCGCCACCGACGCGGCCCTCTCGGCGCGCCTGATCGCGGTGGCCAACAGCCCCCTTTTGCGCGGCAGCAGGCATATCGACAGCGTCGACATGGCGGTGGCGCGGATGGGCAACACCATCGTCCGCAACACCGTCAACAGCCTGATCGTGCAGCAGATATTCCAGCCCACCACGGAGGTCACGGACCGCCTGTTCCACGCCTTCTGGGAACACAGCACCGAGGTCGCCGCCATCAGCCAGGCGCTGGCCGGCTTCGCCCGGCTGAAGCCGGATCAGGCCATGCTGGCGGGGCTGGTGCACGACATCGGCGCCCTGCCCATCGTCAAGTATGCCGAGGACATCCCGGAATTATTGGAACACGAGCAGGTGTTGGTCGAGATCATCCAGGAGCTGCATACCACCATCGGCACCGCCCTGCTGAGCAAGTGGGAATTCCCGCAGGACATCATCAACGTCGCCGCCAAGCACGAGGACTTGAGCTACAAGCACGACGGCGCGCCGGAACTGGTGGACGTGGTGATCGTCGCCAACCTGCAGAGCTATTTCGGCAAGGACCACCCCCATGCCAGCGTGGACTGGAGCACAGTGCCCGCCTTCGCCACCCTCGGCATGGACACCGAGGTCAGCATCATCGACATGGAGGAAACCGGCGAATCCATCCGCGAGGTGGCAGACGCCCTGCGCGCCTGAGGCCGGCAGGCACATCGTGGCAACGGGCCAGCCCGCGAAGCGCTCAACCGCCATTGTCGCGCCTGTAGGTGCGCCTTCAGGCGCGAAAGCCCGGTGTAAAAAACCTTCGCGCCTGAAGGCGCTACAGATGCATGGATCGTGTTCGCGGGCGTGGCCCGCTCCCCCGCCGAAATGGCTCAGCCCTGCCCCCTGTCCGCTGAGCGGGCGCGCATCTCGTTCTTCCACGCGCGGTGCTCGACCATGATGGTGACGATCTCGTCGATGTTGTCGGTCACGGTGATGTAGTCGAAGTCCTCTTCCGAGATGGTGCCCTGGGCCAGCAGGGTGCTGCGCATCCAGTCCAGCAGTCCCTGCCAGAATTCGGTGCCGAACAGCACCATGGGCATGGGATAGATCTTCATGGTCTGCATCAGGGTCAGGGCCTCGAAGAACTCGTCCAGGGTGCCGAAACCGCCGGGCATGCAGACGTAGCCCATGGAATGTTTGACGAACATCACCTTGCGCACGAAAAAGTAGCGGTATTCCAGGGTGAGATTCTGGTAGGGATTGGGCCGCTGTTCCTTGGGCAGGCTGATATTGAGACCGATGGATTTCACCGCCGGCCCGACGCCCGCCTCGCAGGCGCCCTTGTTGGCCGCTTCCATGATGCCGGGGCCACCACCGGTGATGATGGAAAAGCCCTCGGCGGCCAGGCGGCGCGCAATCTCTTCCGCCTGCTGGTAGTACACGTTTTCCGGCGGCAGGCGCGCGGAACCGAAGATGGAGACGGCGCAATCAATGCGCGAGAGCTTGTCAAAACCCTCGGTGAATTCGCTGATGATGCGGAACATCCGCCAGGATTCGTCGCCCTTCAGGTCTTCGATCATGTTTTATCCCTTTTTCATCCCTTTTCGTTGTATCCGGCTCCCGACGGAAATGGTCCCCCTGTGCGCGCCGCCCAGCCTGCCGGGGACCGGCAAGAGGCATTGCCAGCAGGACGAAACACAGGGCTCGCTCAGATGACCTTGGAGAAACGCTGCTCCTTCGACTGGCGCAGGTACTTGTCGAATACCATGCAGACGTTGCGGATCAGCAGGTGGCCCACCGGCAGCACGGTGATCTCGCCGTCGCCGATGGTCAGCAGGCCGTCTTCCTGCAAGCCCTCCAGCTGTTTCATCTCCGGCGCGAAATACTCGCGGAAATCGATACCGAACTGTTTTTCGATGTCGGCCTCGATGAGCGAGAAGTGGCAGATGAGCTGGCTGATCACCTCGC
>JALSHB010000148.1 GCA_026982475.1 Chromatiales bacterium | reverse complement strand
GCGACCCGGTGATCTACCCCAGCCTGCGCAGCGCCCAGATCGACGTGGCGGTGGTGCTGGACACCTCCGGCTCGGTGAGCGAGGCGGAACTGGGCGAATTCGTCGCCGAGATCGACGCCCTCAAGGCACAGGTGCGCGCCCGCGTCACCCTGCATGCCTGCGACGCCCAGCTCGCCGGCGACGGTCCCTGGGTGTTCGAGGCCTGGGACGAGATGCGCCTGCCCGAATCGCTCCACGGTGGCGGCGGTACCGACTTCCGCCCGGTGTTCGACTGGCTCGACGCCCAGGACCGCCCGCCGGACCTGCTGGTCTACTTCACCGACGCCGAGGGCGCGTTCCCCGAGCGCCCGCCGCGCTACCCCGTGCTGTGGCTGATCAAGGGCCGCGCCCCGGTGCCCTGGGGGGTGCGGGTGCAGCTCAACTGAGCCCGGCGGCAGAAAGCGGAAAGGATCTTCACCGCAGAGGCACGGAGAACACGGAGGAAAGAAAAATGGATAGCCACTACGGGCCAGGCTGGTGCGGGAGTGGAGGGCCCGGTAATTCCTGACGAGGTTTATTGTGGCCTTTCTCTGTGTGCTCTGTGCCTCTGTGGTGAATATTCTTCTTGGACAACCAGGAAAACAGTCTATGGACCTCTCCCCCGAAGACAGCCTGCGCCTCAACGTGCTGCTCAAGCAGGAACTGCAGGCGCTGCGCATCGACGAATCGAAGATGCGCGTGCACGCCCTCACCCCCAAGGGCGAGGCCACGGTGCCCCTGCACCCGACGATGCGTGACGACCTGTATCTGAAGAAGGTGCGCGAGCTGATCTCCACCCAGGTGCTGGGCTCGCCCGGCGGCTATCCCGTGTACATCAAGCGCTGGACCCGCAGCGGCCAGGCGCGCGAGGACGAGAGCCTGCGCAGCCTGTTGCTGCTGGGCGAGCCGGAGGCGGTGGTGGCGGTGGTGCACAGCCCCGATCTCTCGCCGGAGGTGGCGCGGCTGGCGTGGTGGGCGATGCCGGAGGCGGACAACGCGCGGCGCCTGCTGGAGAAGCCGCAGGTGGTGGCCTCCGCGGTGGGCCGGGAGCTGGCCCGGCACCTGATCGAGTACCTGCCCTTCGAGACCGAACCCCGCGCCATGCAGGACACGGTGCGCCTGGTGCTGCAGCCGGGGCTGGCGGACGAGGCGGTGCGCGCCGACCTGTGGAAGCGCGCCGGGCGCAAGGGCGCCTATTACGTGGGTTTCCTGCAGGCCTGCCCGGACGACCTGCCGGAGGCCGGTGCACCGCATGCCGGGGCGACGTCGGCCAGGGCCGCGCTGGCGGCCCTGGTGGAGGAAGGCAATCCCGCAGCCACCCTGTTGTGCAAGGTGCTGGACGCCGGGGGGCAGGCCTTCCTCAAGACCGCCGAGGCGGCGATGGGCAAGGTCGCCAACCAGGACGCCACCGTGGCCCTGTTCAACGCCATCGGCAGCTGGTTCGCCGCGGCCCGCCCGGCCCTGCCCCAGCCGCGCGACAGCGAGGCGGCCCTGGCCGCCGCCCGCGAGGCGGTGGACACCGATCCGGCCCTGCACGCCGTGTTGCAGGCCCTGCCGGAGCAGCGCGACCGGGTGGTGGCCCTGGCCACCCTGTCGCTCACCGACGAGAACCTGCTGGACACCTTCTTCGCCTACTCCGACGCCGTGGGCCCGCTGATGCGCCGCAAGCTGGCGCCCTGGACCGGGCCGCTGCTGGCGCAGATGCGGCTGTTGCGCGAATAGCCAGATACCGTGCACAAAAAAACGGCCGCGACGCGCAGGGCGTGGCGGCCGTTTTGCGGGGAAGTTACGCCCTCAGCGGCGACGTCGCCGCGCGGCGCCCATGCCCAGCAGGCCCAGGCCCAGCAGCGCCAGCGAGGCCGGTTCGGGGACGGTGGTAATGTTGGTGCTGACGTACAGCTCGTCGTTGCCGCAGGAAGGCAGCCAGTAGAATTCGTTCAGGGTGGCGCCGCCGAAGACGTTGATGTCCAGTGCCAGCTCGATGATGGCGTGCTGGTCGGTGACGCTGTCGCGGGTATAGATGAAATCGGCCATGCCCACCTGAGTGCTGCCACCGTTGATCTCGAACTGCACCGGCTGCTGGGGGTTGATGGGATCGAGGATCCAGTCCACGTCCCGCCAGACGGAACCCACCGTCTGTGCCGC
>JALSHB010000147.1 GCA_026982475.1 Chromatiales bacterium | reverse complement strand
CGGCCCGGCGGCGTGGTGGTGATGACGCGCAGCCAGGCCACCGTGAGCGCGATGGCGAACAGATACCAGCCCTTGTTGGGGCCGTCGGGGACGAGCTGCGCCCAGTCGGTGGCCTCGGCCACGCCGAGGGTGGCCAGCAGCAGGGCGAAGGCGAAGGTGCGGAAGCCCTTGCAGCGGCGGCAGAAGCGGCGAATGGCGCGCATGATGCGGCTTCTCCAGAAGATGGCGGCTAGGATGCCGGACAGCAGGGCAAGGAGCCCCATGAAAAAGGCCGCCCGTGGCGGGGCGGCCTTGCGAGGTGGCGCTGCCGGAGCTGTTGTTGGCGGTGGTTTTTCGGGCAGGGCTGGCGCATTGTCCGATGTTTTCGTTGCTGGCGGCGGCAGGGTGTCCACGGCCTGTCGTGGCAACTGCCGTGCCGGGGTCATGAACAGCTGACCCTCAGCGCGGCGGCGGCGTTCAAGGCCGCGCAGGCGCCTGCCGCCGGCCTTCGTCCAGCGCATCAAGAGGCGCGGCACGTCGTCGTATCGGCCATCCCGCACCGCGCGGAAGACGGACGAACGGCGGAAGTTGCTAATGCCGACGTTGTAGGCGAAGCTGACCAGCGCGCCGAACTGGTTCTCGTTCAGCCGCCGCATCACGTCCTCGCCCAGGGCCTCGGCCACCTGCCGGGCGAAGCGCTGAACGTCTCGCTGCAGGATTTCCTCAGCCTCCGCCCTGGTGATGCGCATGCCGGGCCTCACCTTTGGCGGCCCGGCGCGGGAGGTGTGGCCGTAGCCGATCGTCCACACGCCGCCAGCATCGCGATAGGCCTTCAGGCGCAGGCCCTCGAAGCGGCGGATGAGCGCCACGCCTTGCTGCAGAGAAATTGCCTGTTTCATCACAGCTCAGCATCCATGTCGAAATGGATCGTTGATTGTGGTCCAGCACACCGCACATACGCGGCCTTATTGGCATCTCCCCCGATAGGCTGGAGCGCAATGGTTGCCTCATGGGTATTCTTGTCAAATACACTGTCAAACGTAGTACTGTAGGCCGTGCCGGAAGCGGCATTCACTTCGAAAATGTTTCCGGTATTGGGATTGACGAGATTGATGTTGGGTGTGGTGCGCATGGGTTGAAGATAACGCAACAAGAAGTCAACCCGCCTGTTCCAGTTGATGCGTGCTGCCGCAACGGACGCCCACTGCTTGTAACTGATGCGTTGAAAATAGCGCTGGCACAACACCTTCTCAATAGCAGGCGGACGCGGCTTCCAGGGCGTGGCCCGATGCCCCCGCACCAGCATGATGCGACTGAAACTTACCTGCGTGGATGCAGATAGTCGCAATGAGATGTTCCCGGTGGAGGTGGTGGGCACGACAAGCGAAACACCACGACGGCCTGCACCAGGCGAAATGACGGCTCCTGCTCCTTCCACATCTACCGCCAGACTGCCCCCGGAAAGATCCTCGACACTCACGGTGATGGTGGCGCCAGCCAAGTATGGCGCTTCAATGACCTGCTCGATACCGCCTGAAAGGGTAATCGTGCCACCAGAAACCGAAATTGTTGCACCCCCCGCGGCAGCACGCCAGCGATCATATCCGTATTCGGACGCTGCAAGGGAACCTCCTGCAAATGCACGCTGATTGATCTGCATGTCCCCATTGATGAGCAGATTATCCGCCAGCGCGGTGTGCGGAAAGGCGACACCCGCCGTAACAGGATCGATATTCACTGCATCATTCCATGCGCTGCCATCAGAACTGACTTTCAGATGGAAGTTGTCATCTCCGGCCAATCCCAGCTCGGCTCGGCCAGACCAGCCCGTCTGGAACAGCAGCGAGGCGGTGTTGGTGGCGGCGGCCTTGTTGACCTTGAATTGCACGTCGCCGGAGCCGGGGGTTACGTCGTCGTGGGAGAACAGCACGGCGTCGGACTTCACGGCCAGGCGGTTGGTATTATCGGCGGTGGTGTTGATGCCGAGCTTGCCGTCCGGCACCGGGTTGACGGATATGATGCCTGTCTCGAACTTCACCCAAGCCGTGCCGTCGTGCACGTAGAGGACATCCTCGTCGGCCACCCAGACCTTCCAGCCTTCCGATGGCGCGTGGAACACCCAGCCGCCGTTCTGCCAGGCGGCGATGTTGCCCTCTTGCCCGGCCCAGTCGCCGGTGGCGGAGGCGGCAACGATCCAGGCATCGCCCTCCGCCGGGTTGGCGGGCGGGGTGTTCA
>JALSHB010000146.1 GCA_026982475.1 Chromatiales bacterium | reverse complement strand
AAAGCCGGTTCGCCGAGCCGGTGGAGAAGTCGTTCTTTGCGTGGGAGCCGCCGCCCTGCGCACGCGCATGCAGCTTCACCCGGGCGCGAATAAAGGCCCAGTCCCCCCCGGCCAGCAGGTAGCTGTTGTTGGTGTGTATGTCGCGGTCGAAGCGCCTGTTGCGGTTTATGTTGCCGCCCTGCTCATTGAGGGCGGTTACGCTGTTCCAGCCCTTCCAGTTGTATTGGTAGCAATTCGTTTCCATGGTGATCAGCGTTTTCGCATGTTTGCAGTTATACCATTTGTCGTTGGCCCGCAGGATATAATAGCCGCGGAAACGAAACAGCGGTCGGACGCTGTAAAACTTTGTGACCCTCGGCCTGAACCAGAAACCGAACTCCGCATGACTGGTGATGCTGCCGACACCACCGACACAGCCCCAGCCGGCGCCCGTGGCGGAATTCCAGATATTCCTGCAACCCAGGTAATTTGCCGAGGCCGTGGAAAGCGCGCTGATCAAGCCATCCTGTTGGTCGTCGTCCGAGAATACCGCCGACCAGCTCGGCGTCAGCCGGAAGGCATCCTCCGGCAGCAGGGCCGATGAGACATCGAGACCACCATCGAGGTCGACGGACACCTGGGAAAGTTCGTCCATTTTTGCAATGGCGGTTTCCAGCTCGGCGCTGATGATCTCGTTCTCTTCCTGCTCCAGCGCATCGAGCTTGGCGATATTGACGCCCATGGCCTCCAGCGCCGCCCTGCCATTGGGCATTTCCGCCGCCGCCCGGGCCACCGCGCTTTTTTCCGCGATGGACATGGCCATTTCCTGGTTGTTTTCTTCGGTGATATAACGCGTGATTTCTTCATGCATGCGGGTCAATTCATTTGACACTTTCATTTTCGACTCTCCTTGGTTGACAAACGTCTTCTTCGATTCGTCCTACGCGGTGATGATCTCGACGCCAAGCGCCATCAACACGTTGCTGATATTGTTGTGGACCGTTACCTTGCTCGACCCCGCAAACAACAGTCCCGTTGCCTCACCCGTACCACGCTCCAGCAACAGCGAGCCCGAATCACCGCCCTGGGACATACCGGTGGTGAGGATCTGATTGCGGAAATACGCCACCCCCGAGGCGCCGTAGCCGACGGCGAGGGTGGCATCGACGCCGATGACCTTGCCGGTGGTGGTTTCCGTGGTGCGGCCGCTCTTGGTCACGGCCATGCCGAGGGTGGCCTCGACCGTGCCTTTCGGAATGCCCAGGCCGACGATGGAGGCGGTGACGTCGCGCAGATCGACGGGCTGCGCAATCGCCGCATCCACCAGATTGTGCGCGGCGGGATCATTGAAGCGAATCCGTACAAAGCGGGCCAGGCGGGCAATGGTGTCGTTGGCCACACTGCCGCCATCCACCCGGCCCGGTTGCAGGATGCGATCACCGCTGACGGCGGCGTTGGAATTGGCGAGCACGTGGTTGTTGCTGAGCATGTAGACGCGGCAGGGGGCGCAGGCATCCCGCACCAGGCAGCCGAAGGTGCCCGCGGTTATCCTGAAGTGCCCCAGGCTGTAGCCGGGCTGTACCGGGCGCATCCTGCTGGTGAAGGCCTGCGCCTCGATATCGCCGACCTCTACCACATCGGTCTTCACGTCATCCAGCGCCTTCGGCACCTGTTGGCGGGATTCCAGCGATTTCGCCGCCACCTTCTTTCTGACATAGACGCTGATGCAAGTCTCAGTGGTCATTTTTCCCTTCGTTTCCTTGAAGCCAATGCCCAGGCCGATGACATTGGGCAGTTGGAGAATGCTTTCCTCGCTGCCCTGTTTCACTTGCTGGATTTTCGCGAGCTGAATGTTTTTTTCATGCGCCATAGGTACTCTCCTTGTGTTTTGATCTGTCGTGGGGTTTGCGTTTCATGCGGAGGCAGGAATGAACCCATTCCCTGCGTCCCTGATACTGCATGGCTTTCCTTTCCGAACTCCGGCCTGACCGGCAGCCGCCTCGCCGGCAGGCAACCGGGATGCCTTTTCAGTAACCACTTTCCGTTATTCCGTTATCCCGGGGCAGCCCACCGTTTTCCATCATGCTCAGGGGCAGTCAGCGAAGGTCACGATGGCGGCCGAGAACAGGATGGGAATCGTGATCTTTATCACGTCACGTCCTGCTGTCCGTGATTGGCGCGCAAGCTGTTGCGCGCATGAGTCCACACTAACGACGGCCGGTAACACAGGAGTAACGCAGGGAAAGAAGTGGCGCGGGAATATTACCGCCTCATGCATCCGGCGGCGATTTCCGGCGGCTGACATAGCGACGACTAGCGGCCCGGCCACAGGCGCGCGCAGCGGCTGTACACACCCGTTATTCGGACCAACAATGCCACCGCGAGGACACCGGGTGTCGTCGAAGGAAATGACATGAAACGCAGAGGACGCAAAGGCTTCTGGAAAGGTCACTACTCACCCCCTCAGGTGGCGGATGGTCGCCATCCATCATTCCCACAGGGGGTAAGCGGGAATCCCGTGGTTTTAACGACATGGATTCCGGCTAAAAGCGTGCCGGAATGACTGGTATCCAGGGGGTGTGAAGATACCTTGAAAGAACGTATCTATTCACCACAGAGGCACAGAGGACACAGAGAATGCATCAGTGGGAGGCTATGCCCCCCGGGTGGCGTGTGGCCTGCCCCGACGACCTGGCATTTCATTTCTCTGTGAACGCCGTGTCTCTGTGGTGAATCAGGGGGCGTTGGCGCCACAGGACGGATCACGATATCCAAGGCAAAGGGCGCAAAGGTTTTCTGAAAGGATTTCCTTTTGCGCCCTCTGCGTCTTTGCAGCCTCTGCGTTTCATTCCATTCCCGGCATGAACCTGAAGAGCCTTTCTCTGTGCCTCCGTGGCTCTGTGGTGAGCTGAATAGTTACGACCTGAATCCGTAGGTTCAGGCACTACCTCGCGGACTGATACCCCGCCGCCGCTTCACGAATCTCCCGGTGCAGCGATTCCGTCTGCGAGGATGGGGCGGTGTCGTGCAGTGCCTGCATCAGCCGCCGGCAATTGTCGAAGGCCTCGAGGGCTTGCTGGTACTGACCCTGAATGGCATGCGCGCGCATCAGGCCCTGATAACAGGCCTCGCAACCAGGATCGGCATCCAGGGCCTGCTGATAGTGACGAATGACTTCCGCCCAGACGCCAGTGGCTTCGAGCCGCTCTCCCTGTGCCATTACCGCGCGCCAGAACTTGCGCCGCAGACGCTGCCGTGGCGCCAGCGCCCAGGCGGCATCCTCGTCGGGCAGAAAGCCGCCTTGGTAATGACGAAGGGTCTCGGCCTGCATCTGCGCCCCGGCGACGCCGCGCTCGAAGGCCCAGGCGTCCACCCAGCAATGCCCTGGCGACAAGGACAGCCGGCCATGGCCGTAGTCGATGGCGGCCGCGTCTCCCAGCAGTTTGCGCAGGCGTTGCAGGTTGGTGATGAGGGCGCGATGCGCGGCATCGCCTTCGGCGTCGGGCCACAGGGCCTCTTGCAGCCGCTCCTCATGGACGTCGCGCGCGCCCATGGCGATCAATGCCTTCAACAGGGTCAGGGGTTTGGCCTGTTTCTTTTTCTGCGTTTCGCCGAGGGCGACGTCATCGACCACCAGGCCGAAACGTCCCAGGGTGTAAACCCTGACCGGGAAAGGCCAGTTGTCCGGGGCATGCTGTGGATCGGGCGGCGCCAGATGCCGTTTGCGTATCGTCGCGCGCACATATTCCGTTTCGATGCCGTTCGCCAGGGCCAGCACGTACAGCGCCCTGATATCCTGTCGTGACAGACAATGAACGGCCATGCCTTCGGCCGCGGCAAGGGCGAGGGCCCGGCGCAGGGCTGCCAGGCCGTCGTCAGGCTCGCCCAGCTGCCTGGCCATGTGGGCCTTCAGCAGCCAGCCCAGATACGCGGCAAGCGTGTTGTTGTCCTGCGCCGCGAGGCGCAGGACATCCTCTACTTCACGTTTGGCGCTGTCGGCATCGGCATTTTCGAACTTGGCCTGGGCCAGCATCAGGCGGGCAAAGGGCGCGTAGAGACGCACCCCGGACTTGTCGAGGAATTTGCCATTGAGCCTTGCATGGCGCAATGCCGTCTCCCGGTCGGCAAAATGCAGTGCATGCCACGCGGCGACGAAGTGATAGGTCGACAGATCCATGTAGCGGTCGGCCACCAGGGCGCCCTTCATGCGGGCGAGATAGTCCTCGGCCAGCCTGCGGTCCCCCTGCGACAGGGCGGACATGGCGGCATGCCCCATCAGGGGCTGGTCCCAGATGTGAATCCCGCAACGCCGGGCCTGCGCCAGCCCTTCGCGGACATGTGTCATCACGGCTTCATGATCACCGGCGATCTGGGCCAGGCCGGCGGCCATGGCCTGCAGGGAAAGGCCGATCACGTTGCCGCCGTCGATCTGGCGGCCAATGGTGCGCAGCGCCTCGAGGGCGATGGCGGCCCCCTTCTGATCATTGATGCCGGCGTATTGCAGATACAGCGGGCCGATGCGGAAGCGCAGCTGGCAGTCATCGCCGAACAGCACGATGTCGCGCACCCGCTGCGCCCAGCGCCCGATCAGCGGATGCCCCGGCTGGCGCAGCATCAGGGCCTTGAAAAGGCCGCAGGCAAACTCGTCGCCGATCACGGCGGGCAGGGCATCGAGCCGGGCGGCATCCATTTTCCCGGCGCTGTCGATCCACGGATCCAGCGGCGCCAGGCAGCGCCATTCGTAGACATAGCTGTCCACCACGGCACACCAGGCCTGTACTTGCCCGGCCAGGTCTCCCCGCGCCTCGAAGCGCGCATAGGCATCCTCCAGCGGCCCACGGGCGGCGCGGGGATCGCTGTTCAGCTGGGCAACACCGCACCAGTATCCAAGCCGGGGATTCTCGGCGAGCAACGCCGCCGGCAGGGCCGTGATCCAGGCCACCACGGTGCCGGCCCGGCCCTGTGCCAGGTAGTCCTGGGCATGCGCCATGATCAGGCGGGCCGCCCCCGCGCCGTCGTTTGCGCGGATACGCCGATTGATGGCGGCATCGATGTTCCCGTCGGCCTCCAGGCATTCGGCGGCCCGCCGTTGCAGCGCCGCCAACTCGGTCGTCGGCAACTCCTTGTGCAGGCATTGTTCCAGGAAGGTGCGAAACAGGGGATGGAATTCATACACCGGGCCGGGCAGGCAGGTGGTGAAGGTATTGTGGCGGCACAGGCATTCGAGAATGGCCTCGGCCTGCGGCCGGCCGGACAGGACCCGCGCCGCGGCGGGACTCACGGTGGGCAGCAGGGCGCTGTGGGTGAGCACCCGGCGGGTGTCGCCATCGAGGCGGTCATAGAGTTCGGCGGCAAAGTAATCGAACAGGGCCTGGGAGCCCGCCGGGTCCGCCACGGGCCTGCCCGCCCGCTTCGCTTGCCGGGCCAGCAACACCAGGCCCGCGGCCCAGCCACCGGTCTGTGCGTACAGGGCCTGCAGGTCGTTGTCGTCGAGGGGAGGGTCGGCATGGCCCTTGGCGATGACACGGCTCTCTTCCCGCGTCAGCCTGAGTTGCTCCCCGTCCAGCAGGGCCAGCGCGCCGTTGGCCTGAAAGCGGGCGAAGGGCGGCGCCGGGCTGTTGCGGCTGATGATGATCACAGTGACGCCTTCGGGGATCTCGTTGCAGCCGGCCTGCATGATCTCGTGCAGGGCCGATCCCGCATCCTGATAATCGTCCAGCACCAGCAGCCCGGGCGCCTCGATGCGCCGGAACAGCTCGCGGAAGAAATTGTGACTGAAGGCCGGCAGACCCGCCAGGTATTCCGGGGTCAGCAGTGGCATTGGCGGCCTTGCACGCGGCGCGGCGCGCTTGCCCAGCAGGCCGAGGTGATAAAAGAAGGCGGCGACATCGGCATCGCCCTCGTCCACCTGGTACCAGTGGGCACTGTGACCCCGGGCCTTGAGCCAGCTGGCAATGAGTGTCGTCTTGCCCGCGCCCGCGGGGGCGGAGACCCAGATCAGCGGTGTGCTCAGGGCCGCGTCGAGCCATTCGAACAGGCGTGTGCGCGGATAGGCATGCGGCAGGCGCGGCGCGGCAAGCTTGTTGATGTCGGTCTTCGATTCCAATGGTGTCCCTCCCTGGTATTGTCAACCCGGCCCCGCGTCATCCCGCTTGCCAAGGGAACCACCCTGGGCCTGCGAGCGACGCCTTGATCCGGGCCATCCTTGAGCCCTGATCACAACATGCCGGTTGACCCGGTTAATACGGATATTCGACCTGAATCGGTGCATCCGGGTTGAATCGGCGCCCGGCGTGAAAGCCGCCACGGGGCCACGGTGAAAACCGTCATGCATTTCCTGGCCGCAAGCTGTGGCAAAACACCGCGCATTGTCGGCACAGGGGTAACAGCTTCCGCCCGCCATCAGCATAGCCGACAGGGAAGGCGGACAGACACCCCGAAGAAAACCGGACTCGGGCACGGAAAAACCACCCACAGGGCAAGGAGGGAATAAACGGCACCGGCCCCCTCAGGCTCAATACATGCGATGCCGAAACAGCCAGCCGGCCATGGTCAGGGTGGCTGCCGCGATGATGACCATGGGCCAGAACTGGTGAAACAGCAGGGCGAAGCCATCGCCCTCCAGGGTCACGCCGCGCACGATGACGAGAAAATAGCGCAGGGGATTCAGCTGGGTGAGCCACTGCACCACCTCCGGCATGTTGGCGATGGGGGTGGTGAAACCGGAGAGGATGATAGCCGGCACCACAAACAGGAAGGCGCCGAGGATGGCCTGCTGCTGGGTGACGGCAATGGACGAGATCATCAGGCCCACGCCCACGGTGGCGGCGAGGAACAGCAGGATGCCCAGATACAGGGCGGGAAGGCTGCCGCGCAGGGGCACCTCGAAAAACCACACCATCAGGACGATGATCAAGGTCGCCTCCAGCAAGCCGATCACCATGCCGGGAATGGCCTTGCCGACGAGCAGCTCCAGCGGGCGCAGCGGTGTGACCAGCAGCTGGTCGAAGGTGCCCTGTTCACGCTCGCGCGCCACCGACAGGGCGGTGACCAGCAGGGTCACCACCAGCATCAGCGAGCCGACGATGCCCGGCACGATGAACCAGCGGGATTGCAGATTCTCGTTATACCAGGCGCGCATCTCCAGCGTCGCGGGCGGACCTGTCTGGCCATGCCGCTGCTGCCAGTCACGGTTGAAGTCCAGCACCACGCTGCGCAGGTAGTTGAGGGCGATCATGGCGGTATTGGAATTGCGCCCGTCGATGACGATCTGCAAGGAGGCCGGATCGCCGCGCGCCATGTCGGCGCTGAAACGCTTGCTGAAACGCACCACCAGCAGCACCTTGCGGTCATCGATGAGCGGGGCGATCCCGGCGTCGCTGCCGATGCGGTGAAGAACGGAGAAATGCGGCGAGCCCTCGATGCGCGCCAGCAGCTCGCGCGAGGCGCCACCGCTGTCTTCGTTGTAGACCGCCACCGGCACGTCGTTGAGATCATAGGTGGCGGCAAAGCCGAAGATGAACAGCTGGATGATGGGCGGCACGATGATGACGATGCGGCTGCGCTTGTCGCGCATCAGGGCGAGGAACTCCTTGCGGGCCAGGGATCTGATGTGGAAGAAGCTCATAGCCGACCTCGGCAGATGCCGCATGGTAAAGGTCCAACGCAAAGGCGCAAAGACGCAAAGGGCGCAAAGCTTTTTTGTTGTGGGCTTGTGCAAATTGGCTGGCACGGCGTCTGAAATTTCGTACGCAGTCTCTCTGATGGAATGGAATTTGATGTTCGCCCGCGATGTTCCGGCGAAAAAACTGAAACCGGCGCTATGTTTTCAATTCTTTTCATTTGGGTTCTCTGCGCCCTTTGCGCCTTCGCGCCTTTGCGTTGAAAAAAATGGATGCATTTCCTTCACCCTAATCCAGCCTTTTGTAGGACTTCTTCACCACCAGCGCGGTAAGAACCACCAGCATGAACAACATCGCCCCGGCGTTGACCAGCACCACCGGCCACACCGGGCCGGCGAGAAACAGGGTCTGCAAGATGGCGACGAAGTAGCGCGCCGGCACCACATAGGTAATGGTCTGCACCCACTCGGGCATGGAGTGGATGTCGAACAGAAAGCCGGAGAGCAGAAAGCTGGGCAGGAAACTGACCACCAGCGCCACCTGTCCGGCGAGAAACTGGTTGCGGGTGACGATGGAAATGAGCAGGCCGATGGCCAGCGATACCAGCATGAACAGCGCCGAACAGGCCATCAGCAACCAGAACGGGCTGAGCAGCGGCACGCCGAACAGAAACAGCGCCATGGCCACGCTGAGCAGCATGCCGCCCATGCCCAACACGAAGTAGGGAATCAGCTTGCCGGTCAGCATCTCGCCCATGTGCAGGGGGGTGACCATCAGCGCCTCCATGGTGCCACGCTCCCATTCCCGCGCCACCACCATGGCGGTGAGCAGGGAGCCGATCATGGTCATGATGATGGCGATCAGCCCCGGCACCAGGAACAGGCGGCTGTTGAGGGCCGGGTTGAACCACACCCGTTGCTCCATGGCCACCGGCAGATCGAGACTGCGTCCCTGGGCGGCGGCGAAGTGTTGCAGCCAGGCCAGCCAGGTACCCTGGATATAGCCCTGGGTGATGTTGGCCCGGTTGGAGTCCACGCCGTTGACGAAAATGCCGATGGGTGCATCAAGGCCGCTGAACAGGCGGCTGGAAAAATCGTTGCGCAACCAGAGAATGCCATCGATGCGGCGTTCGGCGAGCGCCACCTGCGCCGTCTGAATGGCGTCGAAGCGTTGCGGGCGGAAGAACTCGGAGCGGTCGAAGGCGCCGGCCAGTGACTGGCTGGCGGTGTCCGGCTGCTCGATGACGATGCCCAGCGGGATGCGCTTGGCGTCCAGCGATACGCCGTAGCCGAACAGCAGCAACAGCACCACCGGCATCACGAAGGCGATGGAGATGCTCGACGGGTCGCGCAGGATCTGCAGGCTCTCCTTGCGGATCATGCCCCACAGGCGACGCAGGCGGGCGCTCATGCCGCCGTCTCCTTGCCTTTCTCGCCCGCCTGTTCACGCTGCTCGATAAGCTGGATGAAGGCGTCTTCCATGGTGGGGTCGGGATTGTCCGCGCTGCGCGCGCGGGCCTTCATTTCCCGTGGCGTGCCTTCGGCCAGCACCGTTCCCTCGGCCATGATCACCAGGCGGTCGCAGTAGTTGGCCTCTTCCATGAAGTGGGTGGTGACCAGCACCGTCACCCCGGCCTCGGCAAGGGCATTGGTGCGCGCCCAGAATTCACGCCGCGCCAGCGGGTCGACGCCGGAGGTGGGCTCGTCGAGGAAGAGGATTTCCGGTTCGTGCATGAGGGCGGCGGCAAAGGACAGGCGCTGCTTGAAGCCTAACGGCAAGTCGCGGGCATTGGTCTGGCGGTAGTCGGCCAGCCCGAAGGTGTCGATGGCCCAGGCCACCCGCTGATCCTGACGGCGGCCGCGCAGGCCATAGGCGCTGGCGAAGAAGCGCAGGTTTTGCGCCACCGAGAGATCGCCGTAGAGAGAGAACTTCTGCGCCATGTAGCCGATGTGGCGGCGCGCCTCGGCGCGTGCCGTGTGCAGGTCGTGGCCGGCCACCGACAGCTCGCCGCCGCTGGCCGGCAGCAGGCCGCAGAGCATGCGGAAGGTGGTGGTCTTGCCGGCGCCGTTGGCGCCCAGCAGGCCGAAGATCTCGCCGCGACGCACGCTGAAGCTGACCTCATTGACGGCGATGAAGTCGCCGAAGCGGCGCAGCAGCTTGCGCACCCGTATCACCTCCTCGTCACCGCGCGCGTCGATGTGCAGATCCAGGGCGCCGAGGGCCGCGGCGGCGTCGTGACGGGTCTTGAGACGGGCGACGAAGGCATCCTCGAAACGTGGCGCGGCGGGCCTGATGCGCACCTCATCGAGCCCCGGCAGCAGGCTTGCCGCCGCGGGTTCGCCCGGCGCCTGCATCACCAGGCGCACCGTCTCGCCTTCCACCAGGGCGTCGAGCACGCCCGGGGCCTGACTGAGACGGGTCTGCAGACGACGGTGGGAAATACCCGAGGCGCTAACCTGAAATATACGCCCCTCAACCTCGGCGCTGAAGTCGGCCGGCGCCCCCTGCCCCAGCAGCCTGCCCTGGTGCAGCAGCAAGACGTCGTCGCAGCGCTCCGCCTCGTCCAGGTAGGCGGTGCTGAGCAGCACACTCATGCCCTGTTCCCGTACCTGGCCATAGACGATGGCCCACAGCTCGCGGCGCGACACCGGGTCCACGCCCACGGTGGGCTCGTCCAGCAACAGCAGGCGCGGCGCACGCAACAGGGCACAGGCCAGGCCCAGCTTCTGTTTCATGCCGCCGGAAAGACGCCCGGCGAGGCGCGCGGTGAAGGGCGCGAGGCCGGTCATGTGCATCAGTTCGGCGTAGCGGGCGGCGCGACCATCCTTCGGCAGGCCCTGAAGGTCGGCATAGAGGTCGAGATTTTCCTGCACGCTGAGGTCTTCGTAGAGGCCGAAACGCTGCGGCATGTAGCCCACCGCCGATTGCACCGCCTGCGGCTCGTTCACGGCGTCCAGGCCCAGCACGCGGATCTCGCCCTGGGCGGGACGCAACAGGCCGCAGGCGAGGCGCATGAGGGTGGTCTTGCCGGCGCCATCGGGGCCGATGAGGCCGGTCACGCGCCCGGGGGCGACAGCGAAGCCGATGCCGTCCAGGGCGCACAGGGCGTGCCCGCCGCTGCTGAACACTTGGCGAACGTTATGAAAGCTGAGGGCAGATTGCTCTGTCATGGGAGATTGGTTTCTGTCCCGGGCGTCAAATGCAAAGGGCGCAAAGGCGCCCTTTGCGTTTCCAGAAGGACATGAACGGCAAACCCATTTAAGGAGCACCACAGGGCCTGGGCTGGGCCCCGGCATCCACCTGATCCAGCTCGATGTCCACGCTCACCGGCATGCCGAGGCGCAGTTCGCCGTCGGGATTGCAGGCGAAGATGCGCACGGAATAGACCAGGCGGGTGCGCAGCTCGGGGGTCTGCACGGTCTTGGGGGTGAATTCGGCGGTGGGCGAAACATAGCCCACCCAACCCTGGTAGCGCTTGTCGGGATAGCTGTCAGTCGTGATCCAGGCGCTGGCCCCCAGGCGCACGCGGCCGAGCATGGGCTCGGGCAGATAGGCGCGCACCCAGACCGGGTCGAGGAAGGCCAGGGTCAATACCGGCGATTGCGGGAAGGCCATGTCGCCGGGTTCGAGGATGCGATTGCGGATGATGCCGTCGGCGGGGGCATACAGGCTGGCATCATCGAGCCGCTGCCGGGCCTGTTGCAGGACCGCCTCGCGCGCCGCGAGCTGGGCGCGGGCGGCGGCGATGTCTTCCTTGCGCGCGCCGGCCTTGAGCAGGGCCAGGGTGGCCTGCACGGCCTTTACCTCGGCGGCCGCGGCATCGGCCTGGGAGCGGGCCTGTTCTTCGTCCTGCGGCGAGGCCAGCTTCTTCTCCAGCAGACGCGCCACGCGGCGGTAGCTGTCCCGCGCCGCCTTGGCCCGCGCCTCGGCGGCCTGCAATTCGGCCTCGGCCTTGTGGATTTCCTCCGGCCGGCTGCCCGCCTCCAGCCTCGCCACCACCTGGCGTTGCGCCTCCAGTGCGGCCTTGGCCTCGGCCAGCCGCGCCTGCAGCAGCTCCGTGTGCAGGCGGGCCAGCAACTGGCCCTTGCTGACGCGGTCGCCCTCTTGGACGAGGATTTCCGCGATGTGCTCACTGCCATTGAAGGCCAGCTGGGCCTCGCGGATGTCGATATTGCCATACAGGGCGAGGGGCTTGTCGTTCACCTCTTCCCCGCCCGACTGCCGCCAGAAATAGGCGCCCACGACGACAACGATCACCAGCACGGCGGCGAAAGCCTTTTTCATTTTCTCATCCTCGGAAGATTGCCAACCCGCGGCCTGTCGGTTTTGTACGCCCATTCACGCATGACCTCCCCGCCAGCCTACAGCATGGCACAGGCGGGGTGATTAGCCACGCAACCGCGCGGCGCGCGACAGCGTCCATCGCTGACTACATGCCTGAATCCGCGGGTTCAGCTACATAGATTGGGACCCACCCGCCGGTTTCAATGGCCAGCGCAACGGCATGCGGCGGATTGCCGCACGTACCTGCGAGGGTGCCAGGCTAATGGGTGAGCGGACGCCGGCCTGGTGAAAGACGCTAGAGGAGGGTGAGAAGGGTAAACCACAGCAACAGAGCCCATCGTCATAGTCCAACGCCTGTTTCGACATGCGCATCAGGCATGTTCGGCACAAACAGCGTAAACAACAGGATCAGGGAGCCGGCGACGCGCATGGGAAGCAGCGACGAGGCAGAGAATATTCATTCAACGGGAGCCGGATATTCCCAATGCAAGAGCGGAGATTCACTAGCCATTGAAGTCTCGCATCTTCTGCACATGGCAAATATGGATCGTTTTTCCCTCGACGCGAATCAACCCCGCGTCAGCCAGCTTGTGCAAGACCCGTGAAAGCGTTTCCGGGGTCAGGTTCAGGTGTGCGGCCAGCGTGGCCTTGTTGACGGTGAGCAGGATGTCTGCTTCATTGCGGTTCGGGTCTTGGTTCCTTCTCGAATCGGCCAATTCTATCTCTCGCAGCAAATAACCGATAACCTTCTGGATGCTGGAATACACCGTCAGATATTCCAGCGTCTGTACTATATCCACCAAGCGAGAGCAAAGCCCAGCTATCACTTTGCGGGAGAATCCCGGGTTGTTTTCGATGCTCTCGAAAATGATATTTTGAGGTATGTGCAGAACCTTGGAGTCCATCAAGGCCTGGGCGCAGACAGGATACGCCTTGTCCAGAAACATCACCGCCTCGCCAAAGCTCTTGCCCGGACCCAGAATATCGGCAATGAACTCTTTCCCGTCACGCGACACGAAAGAGAGCTTCATTCGGCCGGAAACCACGATATAGAAGCCATCGGAAGCATCACCCTTATTGAAAAGGACGCCCCCTTTGCTGACGGCAAGCTCATGCGTGGCAGAGGCGACATTTGCAAGCTGGCGCGGGTCCAGTTCCTTGAACAAGGGGACACTCGCCAGGAGGGAAGGATTTTTCATGTCAACAGCCCATTTCCTGCTTCAGTTTTAAACATATTGTGGTAACACAATCGAAACAGTACTGGCAATACAAACTGGCTTTTCCTGCACGGACACAGCGGGATTTCCGAGGATGGCGATACTCATCCACTCTTTGAACACCGGCAAATCGAACGCTGGCATACTTCTCTATACTGAACTCGGCGACATGAAACCGGGCACAGGGAAAAGACGTGAACAGACGCACATTTCTTCAATCGATTGCCGCCATGTCGGCTGGGCTGAGCGGCTGTCAGTACATGCCGCATGAAGGCTTTCTCAATGACTGCCCTGAAGCCGGGCTGCCAGAATCATTGGCAGACCATGAACTGGTCGAGGCGACATGGGAAGGCATCGATACCCGGCAGGCATGGGACTGTCACTGTCATCTCTTTGGGGCGGGAGATTCCGATTCCGGGGCATGGGTGAATCCCGAGATGCAGTCGTTATTGCATCCGATGCAACTGATCCGATTCAAGTTTTACCTCAATGCCTCTTGTGCGCAGTCCAGCAACGAAGCAAGTCTTGATGAAGGCATGGTGCAACGTCTGCTGAATATCCATGTGGATATGCCCGAGGGGTTCCGCTATATGCTGTTGGGGTTCGACTATCATCACGGACACGACGGAAGCGTTCAGCAACAACACAGCGCCTTTCATACGCCTGACGACTACGCCTTGAAAATCAAGAAGGCCTACCCCGAGCAGTTTGAGTGGATCGCCTCGATTCATCCTTACCGGCAAGATGCCGTCGACGCATTGCAACACGCCGTGGACAACCATGCGCGCGCCATAAAGTGGCTGCCCAGCGTCATGGGCATTGATGCCGGCAGTCCCAAATGCGACGCGTTCTATGAGGCACTGGCGAGACACGACCTGCCCCTCTTGACCCATGTAGGCGCCGAGTACGCGCTTGCCACGCCGGCCGGACAAGACTACAACAATCCATTACTGTTCCGGCGCGCGCTGGATCATGGGGTGCGGGTGATCTTTGCCCACTGCGCCACACTGGGAGAAAGCAAAGACCTCGACAGAGGCAGGCACGGTCCAATGACGGCAAACCTCGATTTGTTTGCGCGCCTGATGGCCGAACCCCGCTACGATGGTTTGGCCCTGGGCGATATCGCCGCCATCACCCAAGTGAATCGTGACCGCTGGAAAATCGAAAGGATCATTGAATCCGAAGACTGGCACGACCGTCTGATCTATGGCTCGGACTACCCCCTGCCCGGTGTCATGCCGCTGTATTCACCACAGAACTTTGTTGCCTGGGGCATGCTGTCAGCCAGCGAAGCGAAAACCCTGTCCGAGATACGGCGCTACAACCCCATATTGTTTGATGTGATGCTCAAGAGACGAATCCAGGTCAAGGGCAAGCGCCTCAAGGTCAGCGTGTTTGAGTCACGCCGGCATTTTGTGTAGTCGGCCGCGGACGGCAGCCTCAGATGACTTTACCCTTCACCGGAATCCGCGGCTTCGGGTGTGTCGGCCGGCAAATACAAAAGCAGCGGCAGGCTGTTGCCGGTATACCAGGCCCGGCCAGACCCATAAGCCATGGCCATTCGGGTTGCGCCTGCCGGCCATCACCCATGGCCTCGAGCTACCCGCTCAGAGTCCTCGGCCAGCGCTCGTGAATGGCATCCTCCCGTTCCGGGGTGAAGGTCACCACTTAGACCAGACGCTCGTGGCGGTCGCGGGCCACCAGGCCCTGTATCCACTGCCTGCGAACCAGTTCGTAGCGGTGCGGCCGGCCCTCGATATCGTTTTCCGAGAAGGCGCTCACGCGCAGCTTGACCGGGCCGGAAACCAGTGCTCCCAGCGCCCGGCGTGGATGGCATTCAGCCGCGCCCAGCCGCCGAGGGGCAGGCGACCCTCCGGCCCCTGGCGCCCGCCCCCAGGACAGAGAAGCTGGACCTCGCCGGGAC
>JALSHB010000145.1 GCA_026982475.1 Chromatiales bacterium | reverse complement strand
CAGGGCGGCGTGGATACGGGCAATGGCCTGCGTGGCGTACATCGGCTGGGGGAAGACTGCCGTCCCTGTCACCGCCACGGCGAAGCGGCACAGGCGGGTATGTGACATGCGCTACCTGTTTGTCCTTGTCTTGCTCATGGCCGCCACGCCCGTCATGGCCCAGCGGCCCGTGGATCTGCCGCCGTTGCACCATCTCGTCAATGTCAAACCGTCGAAGGCGGTAAACGTGCCCGAGGACTTTCCCCTGAACCATCGCGGCGAAATCACCTGCGAGACCTGCCATGGCATCGAGGACATCGAGGACATCCCCTTCGAGGAGGTGGATAAGCGCGCCCCAGACTTTTTGCGCCAGGGCCCCTACGCGAAGACCACGGCATTCTGCTATCGCTGCCACGCGGAAAAGACGTATCGCCGGCAGAATATCCACGACCTGCTCGACGCGCGGGGGGAGTACGACGAAAAGGCCTGTGAATACTGTCATCAGCAGGCGCCGGACCCAGGCAAGGACCATACCCGCGAACAGTTGAAGTTGCGCCTGCCGCCGGAGACGATCTGCCTCGGTTGCCATCTCAAGACGCCACACCTCAACGCCCTCGATCATCTCGTAAAGCCCGACGAGAAGATGCGCCGGCGCATGCAGGCGTCGGAACGCAGGCTCGGCATCATTCTGCCGCTGGATACAAGGGGCCGGATCATGTGCGTCACCTGTCACGCGCCCCACGAGCGCGGCCTGATTGACGAAAGCAAACCGGCCGGCAAACAGGTGGCGGACGGCGACGTAAAGGAGGGCGTGGTCTATGAGGATCACCCCTGGGACGCGGTGTATCGCGCCGACAAGCAGGCGCGGCTGAAGAAGCTGCCGGGCGGCGCCGCGCCGGTGGCGCTGTATTACCGCCGCCTGCGTTCGGAGGTGTTGCTGCGTCTTTCCGCAAGGGACGGCGCCCTGTGCCTGGCGTGTCACGCCTTCGAGAGGTAGCCGACGTGCAAGTGATGAAAAAAATTCGCGCCATCCCCAACGGCCAGAAATACCGTTACGGGCTGATCCTCCTCAGCTGCGCCTTGTTCTTCGCCCCGTTCCTGATCCTGCCTGGCCTGGTGGACAATCCGGATCTGTGCGGCAGGCTCTGCCTGCGCCGCTTCTATCTCTACTTTCCCGGCATGACCCTGGACGACCTGGGCGCGCAGATGTCGGTGGCGATGATCGGCGTCATCGCCCTGGCGGCGATTCTCGTCACCACCTTTTTCTTCGGCCGCATCTGGTGCGGCTATCTCTGTCCCGTGGGCGGCTTCCCCGAGCTGGTCAGCCGCCTGCTCAACGACCGCTGGAAGATCGAATACCGCGCCCTGCCGCAGGTGCCGATCCGCTATGGCTATTTCGCCATGTATCTGCTGCTGATGCCGATGCTGGGCATCAGCGCCTGCACCCTGTGCAATTTCATCACCGTGCCGCGCATCTTCGAGGCCTTCAGCGGCGGCCTGATGGGCATCGCCTTCCTGTTCTCCGCCGTCGGCATCGTCAACCTCGGCCTGCTGTTCCTGCTCGGCTTCTTCGCCAGCAAGGGGCGCGCCTATTGCCAGTTCCTGTGTCCCATCGGCGCCATCGACGGCATCGTCAACCGCCTGGGGGCGAAGTTCCGTTTCACCCGCCGCATCCGCGTCGAGCGTGACCGCTGCACCGGTTGCAACGTGTGCGCACGCCAGTGCATGACCGGCGCCATCAAGATGGTGGATCGCGTGGCGGTGGTGGATCAGTTTTCTTGCATGTCCTGTCACGAATGCGTGGACGTCTGCGACTGGCACGCCATCGACTGGCTGGCGATGCCGCCGGCGGTCACCCCGAAGCGAAAAAAGAAGGGCGTCGACTATCATCCCCTGCCGCAGTGGACGGCCCTGCACCGGCAGGCGAAGAAGGTGCCGGCCTGGCGGCGCATCGACTGGCAGCGGCTGAGCCTGGCGCTGATCGTATCCGTCGCCACCCTGTTCATGGTCGTCACCCAGGTGATGGCCGATGCGCGGCGCGGGGATGCGGATGGCTGCCTGGCCTGTCATGCCCTGCCGGGGCTGCAATACGTGGACAGGCAGGGCGTGTTGCGCGTGGCCAGCATCGATGCCTCGCACTATCTGGGTTCCTTGCATGGCAGCGTGCCGTGCAAGGACTGCCACCGCAAGATCCGCGACTATCCCCACCGCGCGGAAAACGGCGCCGTCGACTGCGCGGCCGCCTGTCATGTGGAAGAGCCCTCCGGCGGCAAGCCATACACCCACAAGGCGGTGACGGAGGAATTCAAGGAATCCGTGCACGGCAAGGGCTGGAGCAAGGGATTTACCGGCGCCAACCGCCGGCGCGAGGCCAATGAGGAGGCCTTGCCCTCCTGCCGCAAGTGTCATCCCAACGAGTTGTACATCGGCGTTCGGGATCTGCCACGCTTTCGCGAGGACTTCAATCATCTCGAAACCGAGTGCGGCGGCTGCCACCAGGGCAAGGTGTGGATGAATCAGTTTGGCGGCCACATCCTGCGCCGTTTTCTCGGCTCGCGCTGGAACAAGCGTGACCACAATCGTCTGTGCAACGACTGTCACGCCGACCAGCAACGCATGGCGGCGGTGGAGATCGAAGATCCCAAGAGCGGCAAAAGGGAAAAGGCCGGCGCCCGCTTCGTGCTGGCCAGTGACAGTTACGCCATGACCCTGCACGGCCGCCTGTTGCGCAGCGGCGTGGAGGCGGGCGCCTCCTGCATCGACTGCCATGCCCCGGACGGCTTTCGCCACGGCGTGCGGCGCGACGACGACCCACGGGCGTCGACCCATGCGGATCGCCTGGCCGGCACCTGCGCCAGCGAAGGCTGCCACGGCTTTGCCCGTCATCCGCTCAACGTGGGCTTTGTGAACACCGATCTGCACGACATCGACATGATCGTCGCCACCAGTCATGTCGCGCCGCTGGACGCCGCGCGACTCTCTTCCAACTGGAGCAAGGCCATCATGGCCATGTTGCCGATCGTTCTGGTGTTGGGCGGAGGCAGTCTGCTGTGGCTGGTGTTTGGCAACAAACGCCAGAGCGTCATCTTTGCGGTGCTGGGCGGGGACAGCTTTCAGAAACGGGTCATCGGGCGCAAGCCCAAAAAACGCAAGCGCCGGCAGGATGGAGACACGGGTAAGGGGGTGGGGCGGTCATGAGCATGCGCTTGCTGGCCTTCCTGCTGGTGCTTTCGGCGCCTTCGGTGGCGGCGGACAATCCCTATTTGTCGTTGGGCAGGGCTACGGCGCCGGATGCCGAGATGCTGCGCGAGGCGGGCAGGCAGATCGACCACTATCGGGAGCCGAAGATCACCGAGCTGCCGGGGGTGCCGCCCTTTCACAAACGCACTGCCGACCCGGAAACGGACCGGCAGCCCCTGTGCCGGGTTTGTCATGCGGCGCTGCCACACCGGGAATCGGTGCGCAAGCGGGGCTTTCTGAACATGCATGCGCGCTACATCGCCTGTGAGACCTGCCATTTCCAGCCACGCGGCGTGTCCTTCGCGTACCGCTGGCTCGATTATGGCGCGCCGGACTGTTGTGAGCCGGCGCGCGCCGAGGACACCGGCAGGGAGGCGGCGTCATCCCTGGTTCCCCGTCCAGGTGCACGTATCGCGCCCTTTTATCGGGGCCGGCCCGCGCTGCTATTTGAGGATGATCCCCTCGCGGCGCAGATCCGCAAAACCTGGAAGGAGGGCGGGCGAGAGGAAAAGGTCCGCCTCAAGGCCCGCCTGCACGCCTCACTGAAAAAAGACGGCCTCCGTTGCGCCGATTGCCATCGGCGGAAGCAGACCTTGCTGGACTGGAAGGCCTTGAACGCCAGCGAACGCCAGGCGCGCGCCATCGAGGACAACGCCATCGCGCGTTTCTTCGCCCGCTATACGCACAAGGACCAGCGCCTGCGCATGACGGAGTTGCTGCGCTGACGCCATGACCCGCCTCGTGACCCTGTTGGCCGGCCTGTTGCTGTGGCCCTGTATGGCGCAGGCCGTCGTGGTGGCCGAACCCCTGATGCAGCTGCGTGCCGGCCTGGAGCAGCCGACCGACGTGGCGGTGCGCGACGATGGGCGCGTCTATGTGCTGGATGGCGTCAACGGCCGCGTGGTGGTGTTCACCCGCGAGGGGGAACGGGATTTCAGCTTTGCCCGGCCCGGCGCCGGGGAGGGGGAGCTGTCCCTGCCCGTGGGCATCGCCATCGAAGGCGAGCGGGTGTTCGTGGCCGACACCGGCAATCACCGCATCGCCGTGTTCGACGTGCGCGGCAATTTCCTGCGCCATGTTCCGCTGGCCGGCGAGCGACCGCCCGAGCCCGTCGCGGTGGCCTTGATCAATGGCCTGTTGTGGTGGACGGACCGGCGCAATCACCGCCTCTGCGCCCATGATCTGCGCCGTCATGCGCCGCCGCTGTGCCGGGGTGAACGTGGTGACGGGCGTGAGCAATTCCACTTTCCCTTTCAGATCGCCAGCGACGACAGCGGCTATCTCTACGTCACGGATGTGCTCAACGGGCGCCTGCAGGTGCTGCATCCGCGCGGGCGCTTCGTCTACGACATCGCCCGCTTTGGGCTGCGCCCCGGTGAGCTGTTCCGTCCCAACGGGCTGGCCTTTTTGCCGGGGGGCCTACTTCTGGTTGGGGACAGCTACACGGGACGCATCACGCGGTTTCGTGACGGGCAGCCCGCCGGCCTGCTGAGCGACGGTTCGGGCCAGGTGCTGCATTTCGAGACCCCGGTGGGCATCCGGGTCCGGGACGGGCGTCTGTATGTGGTGGACGCGGGGCGCAGCCGGGTCGAGGTGTTCCGGTTGCGGAGGCAGGCCACGGCGGAGACACGGGAACCGCCGGCACGGACAACGCCAGACGCCTCGCGCAAACGCTGTGTCATGTGTCACGTGGCGTGGGCGACAGCGTCGCCCGATGGGCACGGCTTGGGCGAGGGGCCGGTGCCCGCGGTGGCATCTCCCCGCATGTGCTACAGCTGCCATCACGGCGTGGTGGTGGACTCCCGTCCCCGCATCGGCCGCGGCGGGCAGCATCCGGATGCCCATCACCGGCGGGAAAAGGCCGCGAATGAAAAGCCGGACACGCCACGCAAGGACGAGATCCCCGCGGCCTTTCCACGCCTGGCCGACGGCGTCCTGTCCTGTGGCAGTTGCCATACCCCGCACGGGCAGACGCTAGAAGGCCAGACCACCCTGCATGCCGCCCACGGCAATCCCTGGCTGCGGGTACCGAACCGGGATGGCGATCTCTGCCAGCAGTGCCATGCCTCGAAACTGACCCGTCGCCTCGATGCCAAACACCCGCCGCGCGGCGTCAATCACCCGCTGGGCATCGCGCTCAAGGCGCCGCCCCCAGGGGCCAGTGAGCAGGACTATGCCCGCGACGAACACCTGCGCCAGGGCCTGCCGGCGCGTCTCGCAGAAAGGGGCGGCAGCCTGGACAGCCTGGCGCGCATGACCTGCCAGACCTGTCATCAGATCCATGGCGGCGAGGGCGATGCGCTGACCGTGCTGCCGCTGGCCAACGCCGAGCTGTGCATCGCCTGCCATCGGCGACAGCATGCCGTGGACGAGAAGGAGGCGCGCCGGAAGGGCGTGCATCCGGTCGACTTCACATTGGACGAGGCGGTGACGATCGCCGGCAAGCGCTTCAGGCGCGTGACCTGCTTCACCTGCCACAGCGTGCACGATGGCAGACCGGACACGCCGTTGCTGCGCGAGGATCACCGTGACGGCAAGCTGTGCGGCGCCTGTCACGAGGCGCAGGCCAGGGTGGTGCATACGGACCACGACCTGCGCCGGACGGCGCCGCACAGTCGCAACCTCGCCGGCCAGTCACCCCGGCAGAGCGGGGTCTGCGGGGCCTGCCACCAGATGCACGGCGGCAAGCCGGGCGAAGCGGTGCTGCACGCCTGGGAGCGGCATGCCTACCGCGGCAGGGAGGCGGCCCTCGAACGCGACACCCTGTGCCTGGACTGCCATCGTCGCGAGGGCCTGGCCGAGGGGGCAGAAGTCAACCACTTCAGCCACCCGGCGCGGGACCTGATCCTGCGTTCGGACCCCAAGCACATGCCCCTGATCGACGCAAAGGGCGAGGTGGCCGAATTCGGCGCCGTGGCCTGCGTGACCTGCCACGACCCGCACCGCTGGGCGGCGGAGGAAAAGAACGGCGGGTTGCCGCCGCGCGGACCGCGCAATCTAACCGGGAATATCCTTGACAGCTTCCTGCGCCAGCGCGGCGTGGCGGACAGTTTCTGCGTCGATTGCCACGGCATCGAGGCGCCGTTGAAGTACAAGTATTACCACCATCCCCGGGTGCGCGATCAGGGCGTCGACTACCTAAAGTAAGGCCCTCGGCGGTCGCTATCGGATTTCACAAAAACGCCGCGCCTCTGCGGCCGCTTTCTGGCAATATATTAACCCGTCGACAATAGAGATCATGTTCAGGGCTTCAAGCGTCCTTCAGCTCTGCGTTATCACTCTTGCTAATGGAACCACCATTGGCGGCGGCTGAACATAATCTCTATTGTCGCCGGGTTAATAGAATCCACCATTTTCCATCGGCTGCCGCACCGGCAGCCGTCATCCCGGGAGCCGCTATTGATGCACGGACAATCCTTTTTTCTTCCCGCCCCCCTGCAGCAGCAACTCGCCGCCGCCGCCGACGAATGGCAGGCCGGCGACAAGGTCGCGCGCCTGTGGGCCCGTGATGCCAGCCTCTGGACCGGCCGCGACGAAGACCAGTGGCTGGACTGGCTGACCATCAGCCGCGAGATGCGCGATCACTGCGACGAGCTGTCACAGGCCCTGGCCTTCGTCCGCGAGGGCGACTATCGCCACGCGGTGCTGCTCGGCATGGGCGGCTCCAGCCTCGGCCCGGAGGTGTTGCAGCTGACCTTCGGCGCCCAGCCCGGTCATCCCCAGTGGCTGATCGTCGATTCCACCGACCCCGCCAACATCCGCGCGGTAGAGGCGCAGATCGACTACGCCCGCACCGTGTTCCTGGTGTCGAGCAAGTCCGGTTCCACCCTGGAGCCGAACATCTTCAAGGACTACTTCCTCGCCCGCGCCAGCGAGGCGCTGGGACAGGCCGAGGCCTCGGCACGCTTCATGACCGTCACCGACCCCGGCTCTAACATGGAATCGGTGGCGCGCGCCGAGCACTTCCGCGCCATCTTCCACGGCCGGCCGCAGATCGGCGGGCGCTATTCCGTGTTGTCCAATTTCGGCCTGGTGCCGGCGGCGGTGATGGGCGTCGACGTGGGCCGCTTCCTCGATCGCACGGAAGAGATGGTGAGCGCCTGCGAGCAGCGTGACGTAACGCGGAACCCGGGCGTGATGCTGGGCCTGTTGATGGGCCTCGCGGCAAGGCAGGGACGCGACAAGCTGACCATCCTCGCCTCACAGGGCATCCGCGCCCTGGGCGCCTGGATGGAGCAACTGGTGGCGGAGTCCACCGGCAAGCAAGGCAAGGGCATCATCCCCGTCGATGGCGAGGCCCTGGCCACGCCGGAGAATTATGGTGACGACCGCCTGTTCGTCTACCTGCACATGGCCGGCGACGACGATCAACGCGCAAGGCTCGACGCACTGGCGGCGGCGGGCCACCCCGTGGTGCGCATCGAACTGTCCGATGCCTGGGACCTGGGCAAGGAATTCTTCCGCTGGGAGATCGCCACCGCGGTGGCCGGCAGCGTGCTGGGTATCCACCCCTTCGATCAGCCGGACGTGGAGGCCAGCAAGATCGAGACGCGCAAGCTCACCGAGGCCTTCGAGGCCAGCGGCAGACTGCCGGAGACCTCGCCCATGGCCAGCGACGGGCACTTCACCCTGTTCACCGATGACGCCAATGCGGATGCCCTGCGCCAACTGGCGGGCAGTGACGCCAGCGTCGAGGACTATCTCAGGGCCCACCTGGACCGGCTCGGCGCCGGCGACTATTTCGCCCTGCTGGCCTACATCAACCGGCTGGAACCGCAACACGACACGGCCCTGCAGCAGATCCGCAATCACGTCTGCCAGCGTGCGCGGGCCGCCACCTGTGTCGGCTACGGGCCGCGATTCCTGCATTCCACCGGCCAGGCCTACAAGGGCGGGCCGAACTCGGGGGTGTTTCTGCAGATCACCTGCGATGACGCTCAAGACCTGCCGGTGCCGGGCCGCAAATACAGCTTTGGGATCGTCAAGGCGGCACAGGCGCAGGGCGATTTCCAGGTGCTGTCGGAGCGCAAGCGCCGCGCCCTGCGCCTGCACATCGGCGCCGACACCGTCGCCGCCTTGCAACGACTGACGAAAATTCTGGCCTGACGGCCATCGCACTAACGGAGAATAGCGAATGCAACTGGGAATGATAGGTCTGGGACGCATGGGCGCCAACATGGTGCGCCGCCTGATGAGGGATGGTCACCAATGCGTGGTCTACAACCGCAGCCCCGGCCCGGTGAAGGAAATGCAAGGCGAGGGCGCCATCGGCGCCAGCGACCTCGACGACTTCATCACCAAGCTGGAGACCCCGCGCGTGGTATGGCTGATGGTGCCGGCGGCGGTGGTGGATCAGAACATCGAAGCCCTGGCGGACAAGCTGGACGCGGGCGACATCATCATCGACGGCGGAAACTCCTACTACAAGGACGACATCGCCCGCGCCAAGCGCTTGCAGCCGAAGGGCATTCATTACCTGGACGTGGGCACCAGCGGCGGCGTGTGGGGCCTGGAGCGCGGCTACTGCCTGATGATCGGCGGCGAAGACGCGCCGGTGGCGCATCTGGATGCGGTGTTCAAGTCGCTGGCCCCGGGCATGGGCGACGTGCCGCGCTCGAAAGGGCTGGCGGGCGAACCCTCGCAGGCCGAGCAGGGCTATCTGCACTGCGGTCCGGTGGGCGCCGGGCACTTCGTCAAGATGGTGCACAACGGCATCGAATACGGCCTCATGGCTGCCTATGCCGAGGGCCTGAACATCCTCAAGCACGCCAACGTCGGCAAGGCCTCACAGGAAGTGGACGCCGAGACCTCGCCGCTGCGCAACCCGGAAGACTTCCAGTACGACCTCAACCTGGCCGACATCACCGAGGTCTGGCGCCGCGGCAGCGTGGTGGCCTCCTGGCTGCTGGACCTGACCGCCGATGCCCTGCACCAGAGCCCGCAGCTGAGCGAATTTTCCGGCACTGTGTCCGACTCCGGCGAAGGCCGTTGGACCAGCATCGCCGCCATCGAATCCGGCGCTCCGGCACGGGTGCTGACCACGGCGCTGTACGACCGCTTCACCTCGCGCGGCGAGAGCGACTTCGCCGATCAGGTGCTGTCCGCCATGCGCTTCGGCTTCGGCGGCCATCACGAAAAGAAATAGCGTGCGGCAAACCTGGCACACCTTCAATGATGCCGAGGCCGTGGCCCAGGCCACGGCCGAGCACGTCTTGCAAGCGGCCACACGGGCCATTGAAAGCCGGGGCCGCTTCAAGCTGGTGCTGGCCGGCGGCACCACGCCGGCGCAGGCCTACCGCTTGCTGCGCGCGGTCGAGACGGACTGGGGCAAGTGGTTCATCTATTTTGGCGATGAACGCTGCCTGCCGGCGGATCACCCCGAGCGCAACAGCGTCATGGCACGGCAGAACTGGCTGGCCCATGTGGCCATTCCTGAACAAAACATCTTTCCCATTCCCGTGGAGGAGGGCGTCGATGTCGCGGTGGAAAAATACGCCGCCATCGTCGCCGCCGCGCGGCCTTTCGATCTGGTCCTGCTCGGCATGGGCGAGGATGGCCACACCGCCAGCCTGTTTCCCGGCCAGCCGCTGGATGCATCGGCGCTGGTGGTTGCTGTGCGCGATGCGCCCAAGCCGCCGCCACGGCGCGTCAGCCTGGGGCTGGCGGCCCTCAACGCCACACGCGAGGTGCTGATCATCGTCACCGGCCGTGGCAAGCAGACGGCGGTACGGCGCTGGCGGGCCGGCGAGAATCTGCCCGTGGCACAGGTGCACGGCCAGCAGGGCACCGAGGTCTACATCGATGCGGCGGCCCTTGGCGATGCGTGATCGGTTGTCGAAGTCCCCGCACTGATGTCTGTTTTTGCTAGAATCGCCGTATTCCTACAACGACGGCGGCGGAAAAAGATGAAAAAAGAAGTCAGCGTGCTTTTTGTTTGCATGGGCAATATCTGCCGTTCGCCCACGGCGGAGGGGGTGTTCGCCAAGCGCCTCGCCGACGCCGGCCTGGACGAGCGGGTGGATGTCGATTCCGCCGGCACCCATGCCTACCACGTCGGCGAGCCGCCCGATCCCCGCGCCCAGCGCACGGCCGCGAGCAGGGGCGTGGACCTCAGTCGCCAGCGCGCGCGCAAGGCGGTGGCGGAAGACTTCGAGACGTTCGACTACGTGCTGGCCATGGATCGCGACAATCTGGAACGTCTGCGGGAAATCTGCCCCGAGGGCGCGGAGCACAAATTGCAGTTATTCCTCAGCTATGCCGCCGAGCTGGACATCGACGAGGTGCCCGATCCCTATTACGGCGGCCCGGCCGGCTTCGACCGGGTGCTGGACATGATCGAGGCGGCGGCCGACGGCTTGCTGGAGGAGATCCGCAAGCGCCATCTGTAAGGCCCCGCAGTAATGCCATGAAGATGCCACGAAAAAGGGGTGCCTGATCGTTCAGGCACCCCTTTTTCGTGGGCCGGAAAACCCGGCGGGTATCAGTCCTCGCCGCCGTCCGGGGACTTGGCCTCGGCCCGGGGGGCCTCTTTCTGCGCTGCCGCCGGCTGTCCGCCTTTCGCCGCCGTCGCGGTGGCCGTCGCTGTCGCCTTGGCCTCGGCAGGTTTGCCCTCGATGGGCTTGAGCAGGTCGGCCTGCCGGGGGGCGCTTTCCTTCTTCTCGGCCTTTGGCGCTGGCGCCGTTTTCTCGCCAGCCGGTTTTTCAACCGCTGCCGGCCTTGCGCCGTCGGCCTTCTCGGGCGCGCTGGCGGGCGCCGCCTTGCGGGGCTTTTCCGTGCCGTCCCGAGCAGGCTTCTGCGCCGCCGGGCGGGTCTTCTCGACCGTTTTTTCGCTGGGTCCCGGCGCCGCCTTTTGCGCCGTCTTCTCTGTGGCGCGCGGTTTTTTGGCCGCGGGGGCGACGGTTTCGTCGGCCGGGGCTGGCGCGCCTGTGTCGCTGGCGGTCGTCTTGTCCACCGCGGCCGGCTGACTCGCCGGCTTGGCGGCTGGCGCCTGCCGGGCCGGGGGCTTTTCGCCGCCCGAGGCCTCGGTCCGATCCGTCGCCGCCGTCTTGCGTTGGGACTCTTGCGGGGTTTTCGCGGCGATGGCGGGCGCGGCGGGGCGTTCGGCCTTTACGGTGTCTGTCTTTGCGACGTCTTGGCTGCTGGGCCTGGCCGGCCTTTCGGCGCGGGGCGTGGCGGCCTTGTCGGTGCTGGCCGGCGGCGCCTGTCTGGCGGTTTCCGCGCCCGCCGGGGCTTCCGCGCCGGCCGAGGCGTCTGCTGCCTTGTTGCCATTGCCTTCACTGACGGGTTTTTCACTACCGGGCTTTTTACTACCGGATTTTTCACTACCGGATTTTTCACTACCGGATTTTTCACTACCGGATTTTTCACTACCGGATTCTGTGCCGGCGGCGCCGCTGGCATCGCGGTTTGGCTCGCGACGACGACGGCGGCCGCCGCGCCGGCCGCGGCGTGAGCGCTGGCCGTCACGCGTCTCCTGCCGGCCTTCCTCGCTGCCTGTCTCGGCCGGGGGGGTGGCGGCAACGGCCTCGGCGTTGTCGCTGGCCGGGGTTTCCGCCGCCCTGGCCTGCGCAGGCTTGCGTGCCGCGCTGTCGCGACCGGGCTGGCGTTCACGGCGCGGGGGCTTCTGCCGCGTCTCGGTCTGCGCCTCGCCCTGGGCGCCGCTGCGCGTGGCGTCGGCGACCTGTTCGCTGTCACGGCGGGTGCCTTCGCCCTTGCGCGGCTGCCGGCGGCGGCCGTTGCCGCCGCTGCGGGAGCCGCCACGGCCACCGCGGCGCTGCTGGCCGCCCTGGCTGCGTGACTCGCCGCTGGCCTTGCTGCTGGTGCCCTTGGCGGTGGTGGTCTCGGCGCCCTCGCCTGCGTCGGTCTTGCGGGTGGCGTCGCCGCCGCCGATGAGGTTCGACCACAGGCGTTTGATGAAGCCGCCCTGGCGCGGGGTTTCTTCGCGCGCCGGGGGCGTCGCGCCCTGCTGGGGCACGGGGGCGGCCGGTACGACGCTCTTGACGGCGGGCTCTTCGGTCTTGACCCTGGGCTTGTCGCCCTGCAGGGACTCGGAGGTCTCTTCGCGCTCGACGGCGAGGTCATAGCTGGTCTGCTTGCTGCTGCCGCGTCCCACGTCGCTGACGCGTTCGCGCTGGATCTCGTAGTGGGGGGTCTCGAAGCTGGTGTTGGGCACCAGCACCACCTTGACCCCCTGGCGCGCCTCGATATCGCTGATGGCGCTGCGCTTTTCGTTGAGCAGGAAGGTGGCCACGTTGACCGGCGCCTGCACCACGATGCGCGCGGTCTGGTCCTTCATGGCGTCTTCTTCGATGATGCGCAGGATGGACAGGGCCAGCGACTCGGTGCCGCGGATGGTGCCCTGGCCCTTGCAGCGCGGGCAGACGATCTGGCTGGACTCGCCCAGCGAGGGTCGCAGGCGCTGACGCGACATCTCCAGCAGGCCGAAGCGCGAGATGCGGCCCACCTGCACGCGGGCGCGGTCCATCTTCAGGGCCTCGCGCAGGGTGTTTTCCACTTCGCGCTGGTTGCGCGAGGCGCTCATGTCGATGAAGTCGATGACGATCAGGCCGCCGAGATCACGCAGGCGCAGCTGGCGGGCGATCTCTTCCGCCGCCTCGCGGTTGGTGTTGAGGGCGGTTTCCTCGATGTCGCTGCCCTTGGTGGCGCGCGCCGAGTTGATGTCGATGGAGATCAGCGCCTCGGTGTGGTCGATGACGATGGCGCCGCCGGAGGGCAGGCGCACCTCGCGCTGGAAGGCGGTCTCGATCTGACTCTCGATCTGGTAGCGGGTGAACAGCGGCACCTTGTCCTCGTAGAGCTTGAGCTTGCCGAGGTTGTGCGGCATCACCATCTGCACGAACTCGACCGCCTGTTCGTAGGTCTTGCGGTCGTCGATGAGGATCTCGCTGATGTCCTTGCGCAGGTAGTCGCGGATGGCGCGGATGACGACGTTGCTTTCCTGATAGACGAGGAAGGGGGCGGGGCGCTCCTTGGCGGCCTTGTCGATGGCGTCCCACAGTTGCAGCAGGTAGTTGAGATCCCATTGCAGCTCTTCGGGGTTCTTGCCGACGCCGGCGGTGCGCACGATCAGGCCCATGTCTTCCGGCACTTCCAGGGCGGCGAGGGCGTCGCGGATCTGGTTGCGTTCGTCGCCCATGATGCGGCGCGATACGCCGCCGGCGCGGGGATTGTTGGGCATCAACACCAGATAGCGGCCGGCGAGGCTGATGAAGGTGGTCAACGCGGCACCCTTGTTGCCGCGTTCTTCCTTGTCGATCTGCACCAGGATTTCCTGGCCTTCACGCATCACGTCCTTGATGTTGACGCGACCGCTGCCGAGTTCGACCTTGGGGTTGAAATAGCTGCGGGAGATGTCTTTGAGGGGGAGGAAACCGTGGCGATCGGCACCGTAGTCGACAAAGGCGGCCTCGAGGCTGGGCTCGATGCGGGTAATGCGACCCTTGTAGATATTGGCCTTTTTCTGTTCGCGGCCAGCGGTTTCGATGTCGAGGTCATACATGCGCTGGCCATCGACCAGCGCGACACGCAACTCTTCCGGCTGAGTCGCGTTAAACAGCATACGTTTCATATTGTTGTTTCCAGCGCGCTCAACCATGTCCACTGCGGTTGCGGGCGGAATACGTCACAGTGGTTGCCCGTTCCCCTGGCGGCCATTGCAGGCGGCAAGCAGGTCGGGAGACCGTTGTTGGTAGCTCGTCATGAACGCTTTGCGAACATGGGAGCGCGCTAATCAATGTGTGTATGACATCCGTCATGACGCGGATGTTGAAAATTCAGCTCTGTTTCCGCCACGCCTCGTGCCCGCGCTTCCTGCGTGATGTCCGCTTCGCAGGGGTGGTCGGGGGCGAGTAAAAATGTGGCGTAAAATCAATGCGATCCCGCAACAGGCTGGAAACTATAGCAGCCTTGTGCGATGGCGGCAAACCGTCGCGCCATCGGGCTCTTATAATCGAACACGATGTTGTCCCGCTGCACGGTTGAGAGACGTTATATAGAACCCACGGATTCAGGCAGAAGCCGCTGGTTCGGGGCCTTGGCGCCATGCCCGCGATCCGGCGCCTTGTCGGGCGCCGGGCAATTAAAGTTGTCGTTTGCCATATGCTGGTCTATTTTGTATGTCACCTGAATCCGTGAGTTCAGGGCGGATGAAGCGTGCAACTGCTTGATTCGTATCGCGTAATGAAAAATCGAGGAAATAGCGGGGACTATTGCCGAGATTTTTCATATAGCGAGACGGATCAATGAGTTGTGCGATTCGCCGTCATGAACTCACGGATTCAGGTGTCAGCTTCGGTGAGGTCACTAGATGTAGTGGTTTCTTTAACAGGGAACCCGGTGTGAATCCGGGACTGTCGCGCAGCGGTATGGGGGAACGAAGGCCACAGGTGCATCAGCACAGGCACTGTCCACGCGGATGGGAAGCCGTGGCCGTAGGCGGATCAGCCACTGATCCATGCCCCCGAGTCCGAATACCTGCCGGAGCCGGAATCCCCACGGGGATTCCGTTACCCGGGCCTCGCGTCAAGGCGGAAGGGTGGAGGACCGCGCCTGCCGGCGCCTCAAATATCCTATCCTCCCTCTCTCTGCGTTTGCGCCAGTCCCCGAATCTCATCTGCAGAATGCAACGGGGGAACCATGCAAACAGAGAACCTCACCGCGACCGACGCGCCATCGGTCGCCAGCCTACCCGACCACCGTGCTCAAGCGTGACGGCCGCCAGGCCCGCTTCGACAGCGCCAAGATCACCCCTGCCGTAACCGTACAAACCACACCGTTCTTCCCAAGGCTGTCTTCGCGTCATAACCTGCTCCTGGATTCACCAACAGGAGCACAACATGAGCAAGCGGCGCAGCAGGACCGAGTGGCAGGGACTGATTGA
>JALSHB010000144.1 GCA_026982475.1 Chromatiales bacterium | reverse complement strand
TGCTGGACGCCATCTACGGCAGCAACGTCACCCACATGAAGACCGTTGGGGCGCTGCCGGCCTCGCTGCCGCCGCTGACCATGCCCGACTTCTCGCCGGCGACGCTCAAGGAACTGGCGCCGGCGGTGCTGGCCGTGACCCTGCTGGCGCTCACCGAGGCCATCTCCATCGGCCGCTCCATCGCCGTGAAGACCGGTCAGCATATCGACGCCAATCAGGAATTCATCGGCCAGGGCCTGTCCAACGTGGTGGGCAGTTTCTTCTCCGCCTACGTCGCCACCGGCTCCTTCAACCGCAGCGGCGTCAACTACCAGGCCGGGGCCAAGACACCCATCGCCGCCGTGTTGTCCGGCGTGCTGCTGGTGGGGGTGGTGCTGGCGGTGGCCCCGCTGGCCGCCTATCTGCCCAACGCCGCCATGGCCGGTATCCTGTTGCTGGTGGCCTGGGGGCTGATCGACTTCCACCACATCAAGAAGGTCTATCAGGCCAGCAGCAGCGACTTCACCGTGCTGGCCGTGACCTTTGTCGCCACCCTCACCCTGGAACTGGAATTCGCCATCCTGCTGGGGGTGATCCTGTCGCTGGTGATCTATCTGTCACGCACCTCGCGGCCCAAGGTGATTCCCCGCGTGCCCGATCCCACGGATCCCAAGCGCGCCTTTGTCACCGACTCGCGCCTGCCCGAGTGCCCGCAGCTGAAGATCGTGCGCATCGACGGCTCACTGTTCTTCGGCGCGGTGAGCCATGTTGCCGAGACGCTGCGCGGCTTCCGCCAGCAGAATCCGGACCAGAAGTTTCTCCTGGTGGTGGCCACGGGCATCAACTTCATCGACGTGGCCGGCGCCGAGTTGCTGGCCCAGGAGGCCAAAAACTATCGCAACATGGGCGGGCGCATGTTCCTCTATCAGATAAAAGAAGGGGTCTGCGGCCCGCTGCGGCACGGTGGTTACATCAAGGACGTGGGCGACGAAAACATGTTCGACTCCAAGACCGAGGCGATCCACGAGATCTTCACGGAGTTCCTCGACAAGGACGTCTGCGCCCGCTGTGACAAACGTATCTTCAAGGAATGTGAGACCGTCCCACGCCTGGATGCCCCGGCCTCCGAGACGCCCTCATCGGTGACAGCAAAATGATGTGGGCGGTGTTCATCGAGCTGGGCATTCTGGTGCTGATCGTCGGTTTCGTCGTCTGGGCCCTGCGCGGCAAGCCCAAGCCCTGACGACCCGCTAATGCTTGCAGCAACGTTGGCCGTGGCCACAGCCGCGAAGACGTCCCGGCGTCATTGGATTGTGATGCGCCTCACGCACTAACTGCAGCAAACCGTATCAGTCGCCGCCAAGCATTGCTTCCTTCAGATCCGAATCCGCCGGTTTCCCGCCCAGCCAGACCCTGAGCAGGGCGGCATAGAATTCCTCGCCGGCGATGCGGCCTTTCTCCTCGCCGTTGATGCTGACCCGGGTGCCGGTCTGCGGCAGGTAGTCCAGCGTGGTGCGGTCGCCGCGCTTGACGGTGGCAAACAGTCGATTGAAGGCCTCGAGCCTGGGCGCGAGGGCCTTGAATTGGTCGCGGCCGAGATTGTCTTCAAAGCCCTCCTTCCAGCCCTTGGTGAGATTTTCCTTCTCGACTTCCTTGTAGAGAAAATGCATCAGCACCCGCTTGGGGCCGGGCATGCCGATGGCCGTTTCGGCGTCTGTAGTCTTTTCCGGCAGGTAGAGCGCGCCCACATAGATATCGAAAAAGAATTTTGTGCGGATGCCGGCGCCATTCAGCGTCAGGGTGGTGTCGGCCAGTTGCAACTGCTCTGGCAGGCTTACCCCGGCGATGTCCCTGGCCTGGCTGCCGACGGGCAGACAAAGCAGGAACAGCAGACCGGCGTATTTGAACGGTAGATTCATCTCGGGCCCTCCGCATGGCGTTGCTTGCGTTATACCTGAATCCGCAGGCTCAGGTTATAGCACGGGGCCGGGGCGGGACAAAAAAAGGGTCTTCACCAAATCGGGTGGGTGATAATACCCTTCCACGCTTCAATGCAAGGGCTTTCGGGGTGATTTGCCACAGAGACACGGAGGACGCAGAGGTGTTTGTTTGAGTCGAGCCTGCCTGGGTGCAGTGAACAAATCACCCATGATTCGTTTTCTCCGTGACCTCTGTGCCTCTGTGGCAAAATAATCTCAAGCTTCACGGTAACATTGGTATAGGCGCACGGCCTGGCAGGCAACCATCAGTTTCCCTGGCCTGCCTTGCGTCCTTGCGAGAAAACAATGCCCAGGAAGTACCCACCCGAACAGGGGAAGAGCC
>JALSHB010000143.1 GCA_026982475.1 Chromatiales bacterium | reverse complement strand
GGTGGAGACGGGACGACTTCTCCCACGGTCTGTGCTGAAACAGCCAGATGCGGCTTTGGTCCCTCCGCCCCCGATAAACCCTTTTTGGCTTATCAGGAAAGAACATACAAGCGGCTTCAGCCGCGAATAAAACCAGCAAGTATTCGCGGCTGAAGCCGCTCACACATAACGACCAGTATTTGCCAGTCAGGGATATCGCGGGTATGGCCCGCTCCGTATGCAACAGCTTGCAAGGCCATTGAACGATGGAAAGAGTGATCCTGGTCAGTATCGCCGAACAGCGCCTGCAGCTGCGCGAGGGGGGGCATGTGCTGATGGACGTGGCGGTGTCCACCGCGGCCAATGGCCCCGGCGAACGGGCCGGCAGTGAATGCACGCCGCGCGGCTGGCATCGGATCCGGGCCAGGATCGGCGCCGGCGCGCCGCTCGGCGCGGTGTTCGTCGGCCGCCGGCCTACCGGCGAGGTCTATTCCCCGGCCCTGCGCGCGCAGTATCCGCGGCGCGACTGGATCCTCACCCGCATCCTCTGGCTGTGCGGCCTGGAGCCGGGCCGCAACCGCCTCGGCGCGGTGGATACCCAGCGCCGCTACGTCTATATTCATGGCTGTCCCGACGACGACGTGCTGGGCCGGCCCGCCTCCCACGGCTGCGTGAAGATGCGCAACCGTGACGTGGCGGCGTTGTTCGAGCAGGCGCCGGTGGGGACGCGGGTATGGATCACCGAGGGAGAGCTGCCCGGGATGATCCGCACATTTCCCGTGAGGTCGTGACGATATTTTTAGCGTGGTTTCTTACCCAATGAAGGAGTCCTCGCGGACAATGATCGCAGGTCAACCCATCCTCTTCGGCGAAGTGCTGTTCGACTGTTTCGCCGACGGCAATATCGTCCTCGGCGGCGCGCCCTTCAATGTCGCCTGGCATCTGCAGGGTCTTGGCGTCACCCCGCTGCTCATCACCCGCGTTGGCGACGATCGGCGCGGCGACGTGGTGCGGCGCCTGATGGGGGAGTGGGGGCTGCCGGTGGATGCGGTGCAGGTGGACCCGGAGAGACCCACCGGGGTGGTGGCGGTGCAGGTGAAGGACGGCGAGCCCAGCTACAACATCCTCCCGGAGCAGGCCTACGATTTCATCGATGCCGACGAGGCGCAGGCGGCGTTGCGGCAGACCCGCGGCGCCCTGGTCTACCACGGCAGCCTGATCCTGCGCAGCGCCGCCTCGCGGCAGGCCCTGCAGCGCTTGCAGGCGGAAAGCAATCTGCCCATCTTTCTCGATCTCAATATCCGCAGCCCCTGGTGGGACCCGGCCGATACCGTGCCCCTGCTGCGCCGCGCCACCTGGGTGAAACTCAACAGCGATGAACTGAACAGCGCCATGCGTGGTCGATTCGACGACCTGGCGGCGCAGCAGCAGGCGGCGCGCGAGCTGTTCGTGCAGTGCGAGCTGCAGATGCTGGTGGTCACCCGCGGTGCGCAGGGGGCCTTCATGGTGTTGCCCGAGGGCATCATCGAAGGCGAGCCGGCGCCGGCGCCCAAGCTGCTGGACACGGTGGGCGCTGGCGATGGTTTTTCCGCCGTGCTCATCGCCGGGCTGCTGCGGGGGCTGGCGCCGCAGCAGATGCTCGATCAGGCCATTGCCTTCTCCGCCGCCCTGTGTGAACGGCGCGGCGCCACGGCGCAGGACGAGGCGCTGTATGCCGGCCTGTCGCCGGCCTGAGTCGGCGCCCGGCACGCCCCCGTTTCCCATCAAGATTTTTCGTCGGATGTCGATAGCCTGTGTCGATCCCCTGCCAATCCCTAACCGAACGAGAGTACCGACATACCGTGAAGCAGCCCGATAATCAAAAGCCTTTTCGTGTTTTACTGGTCGATGACGAGGAAGTGCATCGCGCCCTGGAGAAGGAGGTGCTGGACGGGCCACAGTACCTCATCAGCGAGGCGGCCAATGGCGAGGAGGCGCTGGCCCTGTTGCGCGAACGGGAGTTCGACGTGGTGCTGCTCGACAAGCGCATGCCGGGCATGGATGGCGACGAACTGTGCCGGCGTATCCGTGGCGAACTGGGGCTGGATCTGCTGCCGGTGATCATGGTGACCGGCACCAATGCCCGCGAAGAGCTGCTGAAGAGCATGCGCGCCGGCGCCAACGACTTCATCCGCAAGCCCTATAATCCGCTGGAGCTGATCGCCCGCACCGAGAACTTTGCCGGCTACAAGCGTCTCACCGACCAGCTGGAGGATGCCGAGACCCTGCTGTTCGCCCTCGCGCGCATGGTGGAGGCGCGCGACGAGCACACCGGCGATCACTGCTCC
>JALSHB010000142.1 GCA_026982475.1 Chromatiales bacterium | reverse complement strand
GGCGTCAGCTGGCAGCAATGGAACGGCAAGTTTCGCGACGACCTGCGCCGCTTCACGCGTGGCGACAGCGGCATGGTCAATGCCCTCATGCAACGCCTGTACGGCAGTGACGACCTGTTTCCGGATTCACTGATGGACAGCTACCACGCCTACCAAAGCGTCAACTTCATCACCGCGCACGATGGCTTCACGCTCTACGACCTGGTGTCGTACAACTACAAGCACAATGAGGTCAACGGCCATGGCAACAGCGACGGCACGGACGCCAACTATTCCTGGAACTGCGGCTGGGAGGGCGATGTCGATGTCCCCGACAGGGTGCTGCGCCTGCGCAAGCGTCAGGTGAAGAACTTCTGCTGCCTGTTGCTGCTGGCCAATGGCACGCCGATGATCCGCGCCGGTGATGAATTCATGCAGACCCAGTCAGGCAACAACAACGCCTACAACCAGGACAATGAAATCAGCTGGCTGAACTGGGAACTGCTAGACACCCACAGTGATATCTTCCGCTTTTTTCAGCACATGATTGCCTTCCGCAAGGCTCACCCCTCACTCGGCCGCAGCCGCTTCTGGCGGGAGGATGTGCGCTGGCATGGCGTCGGCCCGGAACCGGATCGCTCGCAGGATTCCCACAGCCTGGCGTTTTATCTGGACGGCGCCTCGCAACAGGATCAGAATATCTACGTGATGATCAATGCCTGGTGGCACGATCTGGTGTTTTCCGTGCAGGAGGGCCGACCGCAGGACTGGCGGCGGGTCGTCGACACCGCCCTCCCCAGCCCCGAGGATATCCTCGCGCCGGGCGCGGAGGTGCCCCTGCAAAGCCTGGACTATTCCGTCAAGGCCCGTTCCGTGGTGGTGCTGATCTCCCCTTGAACCCAGGATGCAACAAGCCATGAATGCTGCCGGCAGCCCCTCCCTGCTGACGATGAACAGCGGCTCATCGAGCCTGAAGTTTGCCCTCTTCGTGCTGCCAGATACGGCGACGCCAAGACGCCTGTACCGGGGCGACATCACGTCGATTGGCGGCGATGCCCGGTTTCGCGTCGACGATGACGAAGGCGCCCCGTTGCTGTCGCGGCGGCTGCCGATCGCCGATCACCGCCAGGCACTGAAAGAGGTGCTGGCATGGCTGTCGGAACAGGCGGCGGCCACGCAGCTGATCGGCGTCGGCCATCGGGTGGTGCATGGCGGGCGACGTTTCCAGCAGCCGCTCCGCATAACGGAAAGTGTATTGTCCTATCTGCACGCGCTGTCGGCCCTGGCGCCCAATCATCAGCCACCTTGCCTGCTGGGCATCACCACCCTGCAACAGCTCCGCCCCGAGTTGCCCCAGGTCGCCTGTTTCGATACCGCCTTCCATCACCAGCGCCCGTCCGTGGAACAACGCTTCGCCCTGCCCGGCCGCCCGGAACTGGAAGAGGTGCGCCGCTACGGCTTTCACGGCCTTTCCTACGAATACCTGGCGAAGGTCCTGCCCGATCATCTCGGCGAGGGGGCGGACGGGAGGGTCATCGTCGCCCACCTGGGCCACGGCGCCAGCCTCTGCGCCCTGCGCCAGCGCCGCAGCGTCGCCACCACCATGACCTTCACCCCGCTGGACGGCATCCCCATGGGCACGCGCTGCGGTGCCCTCGACCCCGCCGTGGTGCTCTACCTGCTGCAACAGGGCATGGACGCGGCGGCCATTTCCGAGCTGCTGTATTTTCAGTCCGGGCTGTTGGGCGTCTCCGGCGAGAGTGGCGACATGGCCACCCTGCTGCAAAGCCGCCGCGAACCGGCGCGGCTGGCCGTCGAACAATTCGTCCACCACACGGTGCGCGCCATCGGTTCCCTGGCCGCCGCCCTGGGCGGCCTGGATGCCCTGGTCTTCACCGCCGGCATCGGCGAGCACGCCGCGCCGGTGCGCGCCGCCATCGGCAAGGGGTGTGAATGGCTCGGTCTGCGTCTGGACGACGAGGCCAACCGCCTCGGCCACACCCGCATCAGCCACGCCGACAGCGCCGTGTCGGCCTGGGTCATCGCCACCGACGAGGAACAGATGATCGCCGAGCACAGCCTGCGTATCCTCAACCACCACCCACACAGGAACACATGATGATCGCGCCCTACGCTTCCATTACCGAGACGCCGCTGAGTGACGAAGACCTGGCACATATCGACGCCTGGTGGCGTGCCGCCAACTACCTGTCCATCGGCCAGATCTATCTGCTGGACAACCCGCTGCTGAAGCAGCCGCTGGCGCTTGAACACATCAAGCCGCGCCTGCTCGGCCACTGGGGCACGACCCCGGGGCTGAACCTGATCTACGCCCACCTCAACCGGGTGATTCGCGCGCGCGACCTGAGCATGATCTACGTCACCGGCCCCGGCCACGGCGCGCCGGGCATCGTCGCCAACACCTGGCTGGAGGGCAGCTACAGCGAGCTGTACCCCAACATCACCCGCGATGCGCCGGGCATGCGCAAGCTGTTTCGCCAGTTCTCCTTTCCCGGCGGCATCCCCAGCCATACCGCGGCGGAGACCCCCGGCTCGATTCACGAAGGCGGTGAACTGGGCTATTCCCTCAGCCATGCCTACGGCGCGGCCTTCGACAATCCCGACCTGATCGTCGCCTGCGTGGTTGGTGACGGCGAGGCGGAGACCGGCCCCGCCGCCACCGCCTGGCATTCCAACAAGTTTCTCAACCCGGCGCGCGACGGCGCGGTGCTGCCCATCCTGCACCTCAATGGCTACAAGATCGCCAACCCGACCTTGCTGGCGCGCATCAGCCGTGAGGAACTGCTGGCCCTGTTCGAAGGCTATGGCTACACGCCCTACCTGGTCGAAGGCGCCGAGCCGCAGGCCGTGCACCAGGCCATGGCGGCGACGCTGGACCGCGCCATGGACGACATCCACGCCATCCAGCAGGCCGCGCGCCAGGGCGGAAAGCCCGAGCGCCCGCGCTGGCCGATGATCATCCTGCGCACCCCCAAGGGCTGGACCTGCCCGAAGGAGATCGACGGCCTCAGGCTCGAAGACTACTGGCGCGCCCACCAGGTGCCGTTCGCCCAACTGGCGGAAAAACCGCAACACCTGCGCCTGCTGGAACAATGGATGAAGAGCTACCGGCCGGAGACCCTGTTCGATCCGCAGGGCCGGCCCCTGCCCGAGGTGGCGGCCCTCGCCCCCGAGGGCGAGCGGCGCATGGGCCGCAACCCTCATGCCAACGGCGGCCTGCTGCTGCGCGACCTGCGCCTGCCGGACTACCGCGACTACGCCGTCGACGTGCCATCCCCCGGCGCCATCAACGGCGAGGCGACGCGGCGCATGGGGGACTACCTGCGCGACGTGATGGCGCTGAACGCCGAACAGCGCAACTTCCGCCTCATGGGCCCGGACGAAACCGTCTCCAACCGCCTCGGCGCCGTGCTGGAGGCCACCAACCGGACCTGGATGGCCGAAACCTATGCCTATGACGACCACCTGGCGGCGGACGGCCGGGTGATGGAAATCCTCTCGGAACACACCTGCCAGGGCTGGCTGGAGGGTTATCTGCTGAGCGGACGACACGGCTTCTTTTCCTGCTACGAGGCCTTCATCCACATCGTCGATTCCATGTTCAACCAGCACGCCAAGTGGCTCAAGGTCAGCAGATCCATCCCCTGGCGGCGGCCCATCGCCTCGCTCAACATCCTCCTCACCTCGCACGTCTGGCGCCAGGATCACAACGGCTTTTCCCATCAGGACCCGGGCTTCATCGACCACGTGGTCAACAAGAAGGCCGACATCGTGCGGGTCTACCTGCCGCCGGACGCCAACACCGCCCTGTGCATCATCGAGCGCTGTCTCAACAGCCGCAACCTGGTCAACGTCATCGTCGCCGGCAAGCAGCCCGAGCCGCAATGGCTGGACATGGACGCCGCCATCAAGCACTGCCACGAAGGCATTGGCGTATGGGGCTGGGCCAGCAACGACCAGGACAGCGAGCCCGACGTGGTGATGGCCTGCGCCGGCGACGTGCCCACCATCGAGACCCTGGCCGCGGTGAAGATCCTGCGTGAGCAGCTGCCGGCACTGAAGATCCGCGTCATCAATGTCGTCGACCTGATGACCCTGCAGCCCCGCGAGGAACATCCCAACGGCCTCAGCGACCGTGACTTCGACACCCTGTTCACCACCGACAGGCCCATCGTCTTCGCCTTCCACGGCTACCCGTGGCTGATCCACCGCCTCACCTATCGCCGCCACAACCACCCGGGTCTGCACGTGCGCGGCTACAAGGAGGAAGGCACCACCACCACGCCCTTCGACATGACGGTGCTCAACGAACTGGACCGTTTTCACCTGGTGTGCGACGTCATCGACCGCGTCGACGGCCTGGGTTCACGCGGCGCCTACCTGAAGCAACAGATGCGCGACAAGCTCATCGAACACAAGCAATACATCACCGAACACGGCCAGGACATGGCGGAGATCCGTAACTGGAAGTGGTAAGCAATAGGAGAGAACTTCCACCACAGAGGCACGGAGGCACAGAGAAAAGCGTTTTTACTCTCGCTATGCCGCAAGGTACGCAAAGAAAAACAGTCATTTCTTTTCTTGGGAACCTCTGATTAATTCTGGGTGAGCAGATATGAGATTCAAAATGTTCAAGATCAAGACGCCAATCGCAGCCAATAGCGGGGACTATTGGCAAGATTGGGAACGCAGAGATTGGACATTTTGGGCTCATAGCTGCCAGTCATGAATTGATCAGAGGTTCCCTTGGCAAGCATCTCTGCGCCTTGGTGAGAAACGGGCGTCTCCGTGCCCCTGTGGCAAAAAAAGGTCCTAACGACTTGTAGACGGCAACCCGCGTGAGCAGGCCTTGAACAGGGCCCGCAGCAGGGCATCGTTGCGCACCGCGATGCGGCTGGCGGCCACCACGCCCTTCACGCTGCGCCGGGTGATCCTTATCGGCGCGGCATGGCTGCGGCCCTTGTCGTCGTGGATCTTGCGCAGGGTCAGGCCGGCCATGCCGATGGCGAGAAAACAAAAGCCGCGGATGCCGGATTCACGGGCGGGAATCCGCAGGGTGTATTCCAGCGCCTGTTTGAGGCAGTCGTGGGCGATGGCGATCAGCTCGTCGATGCCCCTTTCAAAGCCGGCATTCCGCTGCCCCGGTGTCAGCTCGGCGAGTTCGAAACCCTGGCGTGAAAAGACATCCCGCGGCAGCCAGCAGGCGCCGCGGCGGTGGTCGTCCCAGATGTCCTTGAGGATGTTGGTCATCTGCAGGCCCTGGCCAAAGGCGATGGACAGCCGTTGCATCTCCTCGCCGTTTGCATCGATGTCCGGGGAATAGGCGCGAAACAGCCGGGTCAGCATCTCGCCGACCACGCCGGCCACGTAATAGCAGTACTTCTCCATCTCGGCCAGGTCCGTCAGCCCGGCGCGGGTGTCCAGTTCCTGGTAATGGACCATGCCCTCGGCCATCACGCGCACGCAGGTCGCCAGCGCCTCTCGCTGTTGCTCGTCAAAGCCGTGAGTGACCTCGATGACGGCGGGGGTCAGCCGCACCAGCTCGTGTTCGGCCGGGATGGTGGCGCCGGAAAGCCGTGTCGCGAGGGATTGCGCGAAGGCCGTGGCATCCGCCTCGCCGGCCACCACGGCCGTGAACAGCTGGCTGTAGTGGCGCTTCTGCGCCGCCTCCAGCGCCGGGTCGTCCTCGATGGTATCGACGATGCGGCACAGCAGGTAGCCGTTGGAGACCACCCGGCAGAGTTCGCTGGGCAGCTGCGGGATGGTCAGCGCGAAGGTGCGGGAAACGCCCAGCAACAGATGATTCTGCAACGCATCCGTCGAGGCAAAGTCTCCGGGCGCGCTTTCAGGGGGGCGCAGGCGGGAAGCCTGTTTGGCGATGACAGCGTCTGACGGCATGCGGTCGGGGGATCTCGAAGGGTTGCGGAGCAAGCGCCCTGCCTGTCTCCATGGATGCAGCGCCCATTCTAACCGCATTACCCCCGGATCTCATTATGCAAACCGCCTATTTGACGCCTTGGCGGCTCAGGAAGATCGCCGTCATGGTGTCCATGCTGGCAACATGCCCTTGAAACCACTCGGGCCAGTGAACGAGGACATAGTCGGCCAGGGCATCGAGGTCGCCCGTCGTCTGCCAGGCCTTGCAGACCAGCTCCAGGCGGGCCAGGACCAGGGTATGTTCGTGGCTGTGGACGCCATAGGCCGCGAAATGGGCCTCTTCCATGAGCCGGTTTTCATGGGCGAAGTGGCGGCGGGTGTGCTCGATCCATTCATCCAGCTTGGCATGCAGCGCCTCGCGATCCAGGTCGCCCGCCTGCCCGGCCTTGATCAGGCGTCCGATCTGATTGACGAGTTCAATCTCTTCATGGTGCTTGGCATCCATGGATGCCACGGCGATGGCTGGAATCTGGTCGGGATCGACAACGGAAAAATCACTCATAATGCGGGGTTGTCCTTGGTTTCATGAGAAAAAAGAGGAACACCTGATATTCATCAAGGTCTTGCCGGAAAAACTTGCCGGAAAAAATAAGCGTAACTGTTCAGCTCACCACAGAGACACGGAGGCACAGAGAAAGGCTCTTCAGGTTCATGCCGGGAATGGCATGAAACGCAGAGGCCGCAAAGGCACAGAGGACGCAAAGGAAATCCTTTCAGAAAACCTTTGCGCCCTTTGCGTTGGATATCGTGGTCCGGCCTCCGGTGCCAACGTCCCCTGATCCACCACAGAGACACGGCGTTCACGGAGAAATGAAATGCCAGGTCGTCGGGCAGGCCACATCGCCACCCGGGGCATTGCCTCCCACTGATGCATTCTCTGTGTTCTCTGTGCCTCTGTGGTGAATAGATACAAATAAGCGTAGAAAATTGCATGGGTAATACCCTTGATATTGATCAAGGCAAAAATCCATATTGCAAATCCTGATATCGATGGCCCCGCTTAGTTCATTGTTGTCGTTGGAGAATCCCTGGTGGCGGCGGACGAGGCAGACCCTTCCCTCAGCAGTATCAACGCGCCCTCCCAGCGGCCTTCGTCGGTTTCCAGTGAGACGCCCGCCCGACGAACCACCTTGAAGGGCAAACCCTGCACCGTCTGCGTGAAGCGATGCAGGGCCGTGTCGTAGTCGGCACGAGCCCGCGGGTAACTGATCAGTGGCAGCTGCCGTAATTCCAGCTCGGCAATGGTGCCTAGCCACAGCGGTGTATCGCCTGGCTGCAGGCGATAGGCGCTGGCCCACAGGCGAACCACCAGGGGACGACTTCCGCTCTCTCCGTCGTACACCAACTGCAGGGATTCGAAGCGGCCCTGTTGCAGGCGTGGCAGCAGTGGCAAGGCGGACAGCCTGGGCGAGGGCTGCAGCCAGCGCATGGCCGTGCGCCAGTTCAGCGGTTCGGGCCTGCGCCAGCCCCGCGCCTGCAAGCCGGCCTCGATGTCTCGCAAGTCCCCGGCCCATTGCAGGGTGAGCGGCTGTTCGCGTTCGCCACCCAGGTCCAGCCGGTAGGCGGGGACCTGTCGCCAGTCCTCGCGCCACCAGTCCTCGGCGGAAAGCCGGCGGATCTCCTCGTGAATGGCGTAGCGTTGCAGATCCGCCGCCAGATGGTTGCTGACATGCCACAGCCCGGCAACGACGAGCACACTCAGGCATACCGCGGTCAGTCCCGCCGCCGAACCGGGCTCCCGTCGATGGCGGCGCAAGGCGATCCGCGACAGCGCCACCCAGGCCAGCCCCATGGCAAGGCCCGCCAGCACATCGGATGTCCAGTGCACCCCCAGATAGAGGCGGGAAAAGGCAATGCCGGCGATCAGTACCCCGCTCACCACATACGGCAACCAGCGCCAGCGCAGGGGGAGCTCGCGCGCGCTGCTCACCGCCAGGTAGCCATAAATAATGACGCTCATGGTGGCGTGCCCGGAGGGAAAGCTGAAGGCCTCCCAGCCGGGGTACATGGCCACCGGCCGCGCCACGCCGAGGCTGACCTTGAGAATGATCACCGCGAGCTTGCCGAAGGCCGCCGCCGCCAGCCAGTAGAGGGCCTCCTGGGTGCGTCCCCGCCACCACAGCCAGGCCAGCGCCGCCAGCAGCACCGGCACCGTCACCTGGGCGTCGCCCAGGGCGCTGAACACGACCATGACATGGTCTATCAATGGGTTACGGAGATTTTGCAGAAACTGGTTTATGCCCAGATCGAGCCGTTGCAGGGCACCCTCGCCCAGCACATTGACCAGCATGAGCAGGAACAGCCAGGCCCCGCCGGCCAGCAGTACCAGCCAGGCCAACAGCGAGCGCGACACCGGCCGGTCGGGGTCCACCAGGCCGGCCACCAGCCAGCCCAGATAGCGATGCCGGGCCGCCCACAGCATGGCCATGTGAATCCAGCGTTGGGCGTGGGGCTGACTGTGCCGGTACAGCCAGCGAATGCCCCAGGCCAGCAGCCAGATCGCCGCCAGCAGCAGCACGATGAGCAATGCCAGCCGGCCGGCCACCTCGCCGGCCAACGCCAGGGAGGCGCCAAAGGCCATGCCCGGCAGCAGGTACAGGGGCGCCCAGGCAAGAGCCGACAGCACGTTGACGACATAAAACCGCGTCGGCGGCATGTCCAGCATCCCCGCCACCACCGGGATCACCGGCCGGATGGGGCCGATGAAACGCCCCATCAGCACGCTCTTGCCGCCGTGGCGCTGGAAGAAATCCTCGCCCTTCTCCAGCCACTCGGGGTGGCGGCTGAAGGGCCAGAAGGCACGAATCTGCTGATGGAAACGCCGCCCCAGCCAAAAGCTCAGGCCGTCGCCAGCGATGGCCCCCAGCACAGCCCAGGCATAGACTGGCCAGAAGTCGAGGACGCCGACGGCAATCAGCGCACCGATGCCAAACATAATAAAGGCGCCCGGCACCAGCAGGCCAACCCCGGCGAGGGACTCCCCAAAAGCCAGCAGGGCGACGAAAATGCCGGCCAGCTGCGGGTGACTGGCCACCCACTGCAGGAGTTGCTCGAGGAATTGCGCCATGGCTATGTTCGATCCGTTTGTCTAACCTTGGATAGTCTGCTGGGCATCATGACACAAATAGCCTAAAGTCCCGGAACCCCGATGCCGAGATTAAGGGGGCATTCGCCTTTCGTTTTTCCAAGGAACCCCTTGTGGCTCATCGACTACTTTCAACCACTTACCAACGGTAGCGCATAAAACCCATGAACAGTCCCTGTACCTACGTCATCTTTGGCGCCACCGGCAATCTCTCCCGCCTCAAGCTGATGCCGGCCCTGTACCACCTCCACGCCGAGGAGCGCCTGCCGCGCGGCAGCAAGATCATCGCCCTCGGCCGGCGCCCCATGACGCAGGAAGAGTGGCAGGCCGAGCTGCACGACATGGTTTCCGCCAAGGCCCGCGGCGGCCTGAACAAAAAGCTGTTTCAAGACTTCTGCAACCGCATGCACTACTTCCAGGGCGACCTCAACCAGGACGAGATCTACGAGCAGATCCGCCACGCGGTGGATGAAAGAGAGGACTTCCCCAGCAACGCCGCCTTTTACATGGCCTTGCAACCCGCCCAGTTCGGCACCGTGATCGAGAAGCTGGCCGCCGTCGGCGCCTTCGAGGAAACCCACGGCTGGCGTCGCATCGTCATCGAAAAACCCTTCGGCTACGACCAGGAAAGCGCGCACATGCTGCAAACGCGCATCCACAAGTTCATGCGCGAGGAGCAGGTCTACCGCATCGACCATTACCTCGGCAAGGGCACGGTGCAGAACATCCTGGTGTTCCGCTTCGCCAACGTGATGATGGAGCCGCTGTGGAACCGCAATTACATCGATCATGTACAGATCACCCATTCCGAGACCCTCGGCGTGGGCGGCCGTGGCGCCTATTATGACGGCTCCGGCGCCCTGCGCGACATGATCCAGAGCCACCTCATGCAGCTGCTGACCCTGGTGGCCATGGAGCCGCCGGCGGCCATGGACGCCGAATCCCTGCGTGACGAAAAGGTCAAGGTACTCAAGTCCATCCGCCCGATCCCGCAGAGCGCCGTGCACGCACACGCCTTCCGCGCCCAGTACGGCGCCGGCATGATCGATGGCAAACAGGTGCCCGGCTATCTCGAAGAGGAAGGCATCCCGCCCCACAGCACCACCGAGACCTACGCCGCCCTGAAACTCTACATCGACAACTGGCGCTGGCGCGGGGTGCCGTTTTTCCTGCGCACCGGCAAGCGCATGGCCAAGAGCCAGTCCGCCATCTCCATCCGCCTCAAGCAGCCGCCGCAGCACCTGTTCCGCGACACCCCGGTGGAACAGATGAAGCCGGACTGGGTGCTGCTCGGCATCCAGCCCAGCGAGTGCCTGCGCATCGAAATGCAGGTCAAGGAGCCGGGGCCGACCATGCACACCCGCACCATCAGCCTGGACGCCAGCCTGCGCGACGATGAAAAGGAAAACAGCTACGACGCCTACGAAGACCTGCTGATGGACGTGATCCGCGGCGACCAGAGCCAGTTCCTGCGCTTCGACGAGGTCAGCGGCGCCTGGCAGGTGGTCGACCCCATCCTGCGCGTCTGGTCCATGGAGCGGGACTACATTCCCACCTACCCCGCCGGCACCTGGGGCCCGCAGGCCACGCGGCGCCTGTTCGAGAAGGAAGACCAGTTCTGGCGCCATTCGCTGCTGCCGAACGACGAAGACGAGTAAGCGGCGCCACACCCGGGCGCCTGCGCAATTCACCCGATGGACTGGCGGCTATTGCTTACTGCCCCGCGCAGGGGCTAAGCTTGTGGAAGAGAGAGAGCCCACGTCTTCCAGGAGTAAACAGTGAACGTACAGGCCGCCTTACAGGACAACCCCTTCGAACCCACCGTCTTCATCGTCGATGACGATGACGGCGTACGCGACGCCCTGCAAATTCTGCTGGAGTCCATGGGCATTCAAGTCGCCACCTTTGACAGCGTGCAAACCTTTCTGGATGCCTATGACCCCAGCAGGCCCGGCTGTCTGGTGCTGGATGTGCGCCTGCCGCGCTTCAGTGGCCTGGAGCTGCAGGAACACCTCAGCCGTCAGAACGTCAGCATCCCCATCATCTTCATCTCCGGCCATGGCAACGTCTCCATGGCGGTGCGCACCATGAAGGCCGGGGCGGTGGATTTTCTGGAAAAGCCCTTCGACGACCAGATGCTGCTGGACAGCATCCAGCGCGCCATCGAGCTGGACCGCCGCGCGCGCGAGGACGGCGAGTGGCGGGCGCAGATCCGCGAACGGCTGGACAGCCTCTCGCGGCGTGAGCAGGAGGTGCTGCATCTGCTGATCCGTGGCAACCCCAACAAGGTCATCGCCCACGAGATGAACCTCAGCACCAAGACCGTGGAGACCCACCGCGCCCACATCATGCGCAAGCTGGGGGTCAACTCCATGGCCGGGCTGGTGTGGATCGCGCTGGCCTCCGGGGAATACCAGGACGTGCCGGATCAACTCCCCTTCACGGTACCGCCCTCGGGGCTGCAACCGCTGGCCCTGCGCTGACCTGCGCCAAGAGTCACTGCTTTTTCCCGCCCGTGTAGTCCTGGCGAAATTTTTTCGCCAGGCGACGGGCGGTTTCGTATTCGGTCCGGGTCAGTTGCGCGGCGATGCGGTCGCGCTCCCGCGCGGCGCTTTGCAGTCCCTGCGCCACCGCCGCATCCAGCCAGGCGTAGGCCACCATCAGGTTTTTCCCAACCCCCTGCCCGCGCTCGTACAGCCAGCCCAGGTTGTTCTGCGCCTGCTTGTGGCCGCGCTCAGCGGCCAGCCGGTACCAGTGGGCCGCCTGCTTGAAATCCTGCGCCACGCCATTGCCTTCCTCATACATGGTGGCGAGGCTGTACTGGGCAAAATCGGCGCCCTGATCGGCGGCGCGGCGATACCACTTGGCGGCCTCGTGGAAATTCATCGGAATGCCAAAACCGGTGTCGTAGGATACGGCCAGATTGAACTGGGCGTAGACATCGCCCTTTTCCGCCGCCTTGCGGTAGTAGACCACGGAACGGGCGGGGTTGCGCGACACGCCCTTGCCGAGTTCGTACATCATGCCCAGCAGATTGAGTGCGCCGGGGTTGCCCTTCTCAGCCAGCGGCACGGTGATGTTGTAGGCGGTCTTGTAGTCGCCGGCGTAATAGGCCTTCAGGCTGCGTTCGAGCGGGTCCTTTTCCGCCTGCGCGGGAAGCGCGGACAGGGTGCCGATGGCGGCGATCAGGGCCGCGAGGATGTGATGTTTCATCTTTCCCCCCCGGGATTGCTGCCCCTTCGAGGTGGCAGGCAGTCATTCCCAACGTTTCACCGCCCTGAATCTGCCGGTTCAGGGCCTCACATCCAGAGATGTTAGCGCCAATCCCCGGCCTTGTCTCTCACCGTTTCGGTAGGAATAACGGCCTCCTTATCAGGATCGGAGCTTAGCGAAGGCCGCCGACATGGCCGTCCCCGCCGGTTCCCGTGCCGGCTTCGGCTTGCGCGACGGCGTGTCGCGCGGTGCGCGCTGCTGTCGCGGGCCCTCGCCCCGCCGAACCTCGTCGCCCAGGCGCATGGACAGCCCCACGCGCTTGCGCTTGAGGTCCACCTCCAGCACCTTCACCTTTACTACGTCACCGGCCTTGACCACCTCGCGCGGGTCCTTGACGAACTTGTCCGCCAGCGCCGAGACGTGCACCAGGCCGTCCTGGTGCACGCCGATGTCGACGAAGGCGCCGAAGTTGGTGACGTTGGTGACCACGCCTTCGAGGATCATGCCGGCGTCGAGGTCCGACAATTTCTCCACGCCCTCGCGGAAGCTGGCGGTCTTGAACTCGGGGCGCGGATCGCGGCCGGGCTTCTCCAGCTCGCTGAGGATGTCACGCACGGTGGGCTCACCGAAGTGCTCGTCGGTGAAGTCATTGGCCGCCAGCGACTTCAGGAAACGGCTGTCGCCGATGATGTCCTGGATACCGCGGCCGCTCTCGGCGGCGATGCGCTCCACCACCGGATAGGCCTCGGGATGCACCGCGGAGGCATCCAGCGGGTTGTCGCCGTCGCGGATGCGCAGGAAGCCGGCGGCCTGCTCGAAGGCCTTGGGCCCCAGGCGGGCCACCTTCAGCAATTGTTTGCGATTGGAAAAGGCGCCGTGACTTTCGCGGTAGCTGACGATGTTGCCGGCCAGGGTCTCGGACAGCCCGGCCACCTTCGCCAGCAGCGGCGCCGAGGCGGTGTTGATCTCCACCCCCACGGCATTCACGCAATCCTCCACCACCGCCTCCAGCTTGCGCGCCAGGCGGTGCTGGTTGACGTCGTGCTGGTACTGGCCGACGCCGATGGACTTGGGATCGATCTTCACCAGCTCGGCCAGGGGATCCTGCAGGCGACGGGCGATGGACACCGCGCCACGAAAGGACACGTCGAGATCCGGGAACTCCTTCGCCGCCAGCTCGGAGGCGGAGTACACCGAGGCCCCGGCCTCGCTGACCATGATGCTGGTGAGGCGCAGCGCCGGGTGTTTCTGCTGCAGCTCCTTGACCAGCTTGTCGGTCTCGCGTGAGGCGGTGCCGTTGCCGATGCTGACCAGATCGACCTTGTGCTTCTGCGCCAGCGCCGCCAGCACAGCCAAGCCCTGGTCCCACTGGTTCTTCGGCTGATGGGGAAATATGGTGGTGTACTCCAGCAGCTTGCCGGTGGCGTCGACCACCACCACCTTGACGCCGGTGCGCAGGCCCGGGTCGAGGCCCATGGTGGTGCGGGTGCCGGCGGGCGCGGCCAGCAGCAGGTCGCGCAGGTTCTCGCCGAAGACGCGGATCGCCTCCTCCTCGGCCTGCTCGCGCAGACGCATGTTCAGCTCGGATTCCAGCTGCAAGGCGAGCTTCACCCGCCAGGCCCAGCGCGCGCAGTCGCGCAGAAAGCGGTCGGCGGCGCGGCCTTCATCGCGCAGACCAAAGTGCTGCGCCACCATCGATTCACAACGCCCCATCTCGGTGACGGCGTCCAGGTCATCCTGCCCCGGCACCATCAGCTTGAGGCGCAACACGCCCTCGGCGCGGCCACGAAACAGGGCCAGGGCGCGGTGCGGCGGCACCTTGTTCAGGGCTTCGTCAAACGCGAAATAGTCGGCAAACTTGGCGCCGCTCTCCGCCTGCCCGTCGACCACCACCGAGGTCAGGCGGGCGTTGTCCCACACGTGCTCGCGCAGACGGCCGACCAGGTCCGCCTCCTCGGCGGCGCGTTCCATGAAGATCTGCCTGGCGCCGTCGAGCACGGCGCCCGCATCGGCAAACCCCGCATCGGCGTTGAGATATCCTGCCGCCAGCGTCTCCGGTGACTGTGTCGGGTCATCCAGCAACGCATCCAGCAGCGGCTCGATGCCCGCCTCGCGGGCGATCTGTGCCTTGGTGCGGCGCTTGACTTTGTAGGGCGCATAGAGGTCCTCGAGGCGGGTCTTGGTGTCCGCACCGAGCACCGCCGCCTTCAGCGCCGGCGTCAGCTTGCCCTGTTCGTCGATACTCTTCAGCACCGCCGCGCGCCGCTCCTCCAATTCGCGCAGATAGCCCAGGCGGTTTTCCAGATTGCGCATCTGCGTATCGTCCAGCCCACCGGTGGCCTCCTTGCGATAACGGGAGATGAAAGGCACCGTGGCGCCCTCGTCGAGCAGGGCGATGGCGGCCCGGACCTGATGCAGGCCGACGCCCAGTTCTTCTGCAATGCGTGATTCGATGTCCATGGCCATTCCGGCGTGACTCCAATGATGAAAAGTGGCCGTGGCAACACTGCCCGGCGAAGGGAAGGCGGAGTTTAGCAAACCATCGGCGCCTGGGCAGTCTTGCATTTCCGACCGACACATGCCTCGGCCGGCGTCATCGTTGTGCGCTTGAGCCCACCATTTTGCGGCCATTCGCCGACGATACCGGCACATTTCGCAGAAGATGCAGAAATGTCACTCCTATATACAAGGCGGAGATAATGATATTCTCCCATCCGCCCTGCAGCAGAACACCGTCCTGAACCCACGGATTCAGGGCCGTTTCAAGGATCGATGACGCGCCCATGGCGACGCTGCAAGGACCACAGAGAACCCGGATTCGCATTCAGAAAACCGCTTTGTACAAGGAACCGCACTGTGCTTGCCCGTCGACTCACCCTCACCGCCCTCGCCGTCACGGCGGTCTTCGCCAGCCATTTCGCCCACGCCGAAGGCAGCCACCAGGCCGGCCTCAACCAACCCTTGCGGGAATACAGCCTGACGGGTGCGCCGCTCTATGTGGATGTCATCCGCGCCGGCGAGGTCATCAACGTCTCGCTGTGTGGCGACATCGACGCCCATGATGTCCGCGTGCAAATCATTGCGCCGGACAACCTGACGACGGTGCTGGACACCACCCTGAGCGCCGGCAACGTAAGCTGTGGCGACCCCTTCAGCGCCCCGCTGACCAATCCCATCCGCTACACCACCACCGAGGCCGGCACCTACACCCTGTATGTTAGCCCAAAGCAGTAATGTCCCCTTTGTCCAATTCTAAAATGTCCCCTTTTAGTTTCAGGGGGAGACGTGACAGAGGAGCACATTACGATGAGCCGCAAGGAGGTCGATCGAGCCGGGGTCATC